>JBIOJM010000042.1:0-44008 GCA_044450785.1 Isosphaerales bacterium | reverse complement strand
CGACCAAAACCGCCCAAACACGCTGACGGCCGCGCATAAAAAGCTGTTGAAAGCGCGCGACACCGGCGGGCCCGGCGGCCCCCCCGGTCCCGGGCCGGGCCCCGGCGGCGCCGGCGCCCCGCCCCCGCCCGGACAAATCCTGTCAGCAACGACCCTGACCACTCTGAAACTGAACCCCGATCAGAGAAAACAGCTCGGCGATCTCCAGAAGGAAGTTGACGCCCGGCTCGACAAGACGTTGCAGGCCAACCAGAAGAGGCAGCTCAAGAAAGTACGAGAAGACTTCGTGCGCGGCGGCCCTCCCGGCGCCGGCCCCGGCGGACCTCCGGGCGGTGGACCGGGACCGGGACCACCTGGACCCGGCGGACCCGGGAACGGCCTGTTCGCCGGCCCGCCCGGCGGTGCCTCGCTTTTCCGGGCCTATCGTTACGGTCCGGAATATCCGGGCCTGGCCGGCAAGGACCTGAAGCCGGGTAAGACGATCGAAGAACTGGAAAAGGAACCGGAAAAGCAATGAGCCCGATCCGCGAGTCCGTCCGGCTGCTGGTGGCCATGGAAAGGTGCCAGCCACCAAAATTGGGTGAAATACACTGTCTGCGATGAACTGATTTCGTGGCCGTTACCTTTCCAAATTACGCACATTAATCATATTTGGTGGCTGGCACATTTTCTTCCCCTGCATGTGAAAGGTGGCTGTCTAACTGTCTACTGTCCCTGTCACCAACAATCGAGGTCCCGCGGCGTGCCCCTTCACGCGGGCTTGCCGACGGCGAACTTTCCGGGCAGGATGACCACGTGTTCCGGCGCGACGGAGAGGGTGAGGACCTGTCCCTCGCGAAGGTTCTGAGACTGACTCTGGAGGGCCGACACGATGATCGGCCAGTCGCCCGGCCCGCGCGCATCGATCTGGCGGAGCTCTCCTCGGAAGATAATGCGCTCGATGGTCGCTGGAAAGCGATTCCAGCCCGCCGGCGTGGTCGGGCCCAGCGACACCGTCTCGGGACGGATCGAGATCGTCACCGGAGTTCCCGGACTCGTCGAGCCCGGGATCATTTGCCCGATCAGCCGGCCCAGCGGGGTACGGACCACGACCTCGCCCCGGTGTTCGTCCACCTCGCTTTCGACCTGGCCTTGCAACAGGTTGGCCGGGCCCAGCATCCGCGTCACGAACACGTCGTGCGGCCGGTTGTACAGCTCCTGCGGCACACCGACCTGCACGATCCGGCCAAGGTCCATGAGGGCCAGCCGGCCGGCCAGGGCGAGCGATTCCAGCGGGTCGTCGGTCAGGACCAGGATCGTGACTCCGGCGTCGGCATGAATCCTTCGAAGGTCGTCCCAGCAATCCTCGCGAGCTCGAGGATCGAGCCCACCGAGTGGCGAGTCGAGGAGCAGGAGCTCAGGCTGAGCCACCAATGCCCGCGCCAGGGCCGTGCGAAGGCGTTGGGGCGGCGTCAACTGATCGGGGCGCCGCCCGGCCAAACTGTCGATCCGCAGCGCGGTCAGGACCTCGCCAACTCGCCGCCGGCGCTCCGGCCGCGTCAGTTTTTGAATCTTCAGGGGATAGCCGACGTTCTCGACGACCGAAAGACCGGGCCAGAGACCCAGGTCCTCAAAGACCATGCCGACGTGCCGTTCCTGCGGAGGGAGTGTCTGGACCATCCGGTCTCCGAAATAGATCTCGCCGTCATCGAGCGTCTCGAGGCCGGCCACGAGGCGGGCCAGGGTCGTCTTGCCCGCGCCCGAAGGACCCAGTACGTAGGTCATTTCACCCGGCCGGAGCTCGAGCGACGCACCGTCGACCGCGGCAACAGGGCCGAAGCGTTTCACCAATCCTTCCAGGATGACGCGGATCATGACGCGGCGGGGAACCTCTTATTGACGACTCGGATCAGGGCGCGACGGTCGATGTCTTCTTGTCGACGGGGACGAAGGCGGGGCGGACGACCTTTCCTTTTGACGCGGATCGTGGCTCGGCCGCAACCAGCCGCGCGACCCGCCGATAGCGCTGCCGGGCCCAGGCGGTCCATTCCTCCCGGAGCCAGGCGCGGAACCTCGGCTCGTGACCGAGCCGCCCTTCCTCCGCGTGGGCCAGCTCAACCAGGAGTTGATCATCGACGGTCCGCGGGGGTGAGAGCCAGCTTCTGAGCAGCCAGGCCCGCGCTGCCGGCTCCGGTGCGAGCTCGGCGGCCAGCGTCTGGATCAAGGACATCGCTTTTTCGCCGTCGCGGCGCAGATACTTCGCGACCGAGGCGGGCGGCCAGGGGGGCGGCTCGGTCAGCCACTCGAGCGCCCGATCTCGATCCCTTGCGCGCTCCAGCAACGCCCACGCATCCCAGAGCTCGTCCTGGGCGCCGAACAAGGTCGCGCCGAACAGATCCGCAACCATGGATTCAGCGTCCGGGTCAACCCCGGCCACGATCTCGGCCGCGGCCCGAGCCGGCACGACACGCTGCGTCTCGGCCAGAAATCGCAGGAAACCTCGAGCCGACTCTTGATTCCGGGCAGTCCGGGGAATCGCCGCGAACTCGATCCGCCGGGTCGGGAACGGGGGTTCGAACAAGGTCCCGGCCCGCCCCGCCTCGTTGTGCCCTTGGTCGTCCGACGCGAGCCCGGAATGCAGACTGATGCGACGACCTGAACCAGCCGCTTGAACCAGGCGGGCGTATCCCTCGCGCCAGCGGCCATGGTCGAGCCCAGAGATCGCCCAGTCCAGGGAAATCGCATCGCCGTGGGGATCGACGCACAGCAGAGCCGAGCCCGCGCGGTCGATCGGCGCAAGCTGGTCCAGTCTCGCCAGGCGAGCGAACGACGAGGCACTGCCACCCAGCAAGACATCCGGTTGGCCTCTGCGCTGTACGAGACGAACCAGGTCGTCGTCAGGCTCGAGGATCAGCCACTCGAGTCGGATGCGTCTGTGCTCGAGATGGCCGTGTGAGGCCGCGACCCAGCCTTGGAACTCGGATTCCAGCCGGCGGCGATCGATCGCCGGCCAGCTCGTGGCGACGAGCATGCGGGCGGGCGAGGGCCGGTCGCAGCCGCCGAAGCTGGTGAAAGCCGTCGCCAGGGCCAGCAGCCCGGCGGCGAGGATCGGGCGACCACCAGAAATGACGAGATTGCTCATCGTGTCGAGGTCCGGAGCCGGGCGTTTGGGCCCGAGAGCTTTGATCACTCTCGAGGGGCATTGACGGCCCTGGCGGCGCGACTTCCGAGAGTGACATGGAGCTCGATCTCCTTGCCGTCGCGCTTGACCACGACGCCGACCTTGTCGCCGGGTCGATGCCGGAACAGAGTCTCAGTGTAATCGCTCAGGGTCTTGACGGGCAGGCCGTCGAACCGAATGATGACGTCCCCCGCCTTCAAGCCCCCCTTGTGGGCGGGGCCTCCCTCGGTCACGCCGGACAGCTTGACTCCGTCGCCAGACCCCTCCTCAGAATAGTCGGGCACCGAGCCGAAATAGACCCCGGTGGCTTTCTGGCCAGGATCGCCGGCGTGGGCCGGCGGGGCCTTTCGTGCCATCTTGACGTACGCGGGACGCTCTGGACGGCGGACCAGGTCGAGCGCGATCAGCTCCAGGTAATCGGCGATGCGTGCCATCCCGCCGAAGTTGATCCGGTCCGTGTCGTCGCTGGGCCGGTGATAATCACCGTGGATACCGGTAAAGGCGAAGAGGACGGGAATATCCTTGTTGTAGAATGACTCGTGGTCGCTGCCGCCGAAGCTGTCGTTGATGCCGGAGACCTTCTTGATGTTGAGACCGGCCGATTTGCCCAGGGCGTCAACCACGGCGTCGAGCCCCGGCGTCGAGCCCGTGCCGATCATGGTCAGCTCGCTCCTGGAATTGAGCCGGCCGACCATGTCGCAGTTGATCATCATGACGGTCTGACCTAACGGGAAGAGCGGGTGTTCGACGTAGTAGTGCGAGCCGAGCAGTCCGCGCTCCTCGCCACTGAACGCCATGAAGACGACGCGGCGGGGCGGGGGGTCGCGACGGGCGCCCAGCCGGCGCGCCAGCTCGAGGACCATGGCGGTCCCCGACGCGTTGTCGTCGGCCCCGTTATGAATGTCACGGGAGAAACCGGCCAGCGACCCAGCCCCTCCGTGCCCCAGGTGGTCATAGTGGCCGCCGACGATGACTGTCTCCGCCGCGTGCGGGCCGGCACCCTCCAGAACGCCGACGACGTTCTTGGTCGTGATCTGCTCGCCCTCGAGGGTCACTCGCGCGCTGGCGGACCAATGCTTCAGCTCACGGGAATGAGGCTTGAGGTCCAGGTCGATCTGTTTCTCCAGCTCCGCCAGGGACGGCTCGCCTGCCTCGGCCAGCAGCTTGCCGGCAAAATCGCGGCTCAACATCAAGAACGGGATGCTCGAGTCGCCCTCGATCCTGGTGGCCGTGAAGTTGACCAGAACGTCCCGGTTACTCTCCAACCCGGCCAGGTTGTTGACCAGCAAGATCGCCGCCGCGCCGTGCTGGAAGGCATTGGTCGCCTTGTGCTGGAAGGTGGCGTATTTCGAGTCGTTCTTGCCGTCGAACGGACTGGCGTCGTCGTGCTGCCGAGGCTCGCGCCGCAGGATGATCACGGCCTTTCCCCGGACATCGATGCCCGCGTAATCATCGTAGTCGAGCTTGCGAGATTCGTCCCTGGCGGTGATGCCGTAGCCGGCGAAGACGACGGGCACCGAGACGAGCGTCCCCGCGACGCTGATCGGCAGCGGCGTGTAGTCGGACGTGAGACCGGCGTGGAGCGCCTTGCCGGCCGGGCCGGCGAAGGCCAGCTCCTGAATCTTGCCGAGCCTGGCACGGCCTTTGATCGTGAAGGGCTCGAAATAGCCCTGTGCCCCCGGAGCGGTCTTGAGCCCAGCCCCTTTGAAGACTTCGGCGATGTAATCTGCGGCCGCTTCAATCCCTGGAGTTCCCGGGGCCCGTCCCACGCGCGCATCGGCGGCGAGATACGTCACGTCCGACTTCAATCGCTCCTCGGCCAGCATGGGGGCGTGGCTCGCCACCCGGCCGGAAGCACCCGGATCGTCTGCGCCGGCAGCTAGACCAAGGGCGGACAACCTGCCGCCGCCAAGCGCTGCGCCCAGGAAAACCACCCCGATTGCAACGAATCGACCGGGCCCGATCATCCGCGTCGTGGAGCGTGAGCTCATGCGAGTCTTTCCTTAAAAACAGTGGGGCCGGCACTCTTGCCGGCCACTAAAGCGGTAGGGCTGACACTCTCTGCCACGCGCCCATGTCATGATTCTCAGGACTTGGGTTCGGACCGTCAAGCACTCCGGTCCGACTCGGCCGCAGGCAAGGCATGCGTTCTCTCCCGGGCAGGGGGTGGTTTCTGAGGCCAAGAGAGCGGATTTGGGCCATCGTCGAAGCCCATCAGGCGGGTTTTTCCATTCGTCAGATCGCCTCAGCGACGCGTCTCAGATCCAGCCGAATCCACCAGGTCCTCGGGTCGGACGAGTCCCGCGAGATCCCCCGATGGCTCAGTCAGCAGCGGGGTCAGGAGGCGGTTCCCTCTCAGGGCCATTCCGACCTCTTTTCCCGTCCCCCAGGCTGTGATTCACGCAATCCACAAGTCGCTGCAGGCTTGCTCGTAGCTCTGTTCCAGATTGAGCGGGACCACGAGGTCTGTGCTCAACCACAGCGGCAACGTCGGCAGCGGTTCCTCCAGGGTCAGAACGTGGGACCACGCTTCCAGGAGCGTTCGTTTCCCTTGCCTGGTCCAACGACACGAGGCGGCGTAGAGGTGCGGAGGCGGATCACCCAACGTCGGGTCGGTATGGCCGATCACGGCCAGCAGTTCGAGGTAAAGGTTGAAGTGCTTAACAGTCACCAGATCGACGATGCTGACCGCCACGCCTTTCTGGAGCAGCGCCGCACACTTGGCGATAAAGACATTGCGATGTTCCGGTCGATCCTTGTTCGCCGGACTGACGATCTCGATGGCCGCGACCAGGTGCCGCCCGCGCCTCGCATCGTAGATCCGGACCTCGTACTCGTCGTAATCGGGTAAAGTCGTTTCCACGGCCACGCTGGGCTGAGCCGGAGCCCATACGGCGGTCGGCACCCCTCCGTTCCCTTCGGTCATCCTGGACAACGGCAGAGCATCGTCGTTCTCGAACGCCGCGACATCGATCTCGACTTGCGACCCAGAATGAACGCGCGGCTCGGCAACATATCCGGTTGGAAGTTGCTTCCGCAATTGCTGTACGATGACCATCGGCCAACCGCCGTGGAAACCCTCCCACGAGGTGATCAAGTCCAGTGGTGGTCGAAAGTGATCGCGGAGCGGCATGACAGGTTCCTCCAGCCAACATTCTACCGGCTTCCCGCGGTCGTGCTAGCTAGCCAGGAAGGTGACTCCTTCTCGCGCGGCATCGGCCCCACCTCCACGGCGCCGTCTTGCAGTGGCGTGTATCATCCGAATAAGCTAAGATTTTTGCGGACTACGACACTTGTCTCAATCAAACGAGGAGCGAGGCGATTGCAGGACGAAGTGGTCGCGCGCTGGGCCGAGCTGCTGGTTGATTACTGCCTGGCGGTGAGGATCAACGAGACGATCGTCGTCTCATCCGAGGTCCCCGCGCTGCCGCTGGTCGAGGCGTGTTACAAGACAATTGTTCTGCGAGGCGCGCATCCCCTCGTCCGACTCGAGGTCCCCGGGCTGCATGAATTCTTCGTCGAGCACGCGACCGAGCCCCAACTGGCTCTAGTGCCCGCCGTGGCACTCTTTGAAGCTCAGTACGCCAACAGCCGCATCATGATCTCAGCCGAGAGCGATACCCGTTCGATGAGCCGGGTCGATCCCAGGCGGCAAGCTCTTTTCGAGCGCGCGCGGGAGCCGATTCGCCAGGCCACCCGGCACGCTCGATGGGTCTTGACCCAGTATCCGACGGCCGCTTATGCCGCTCTTGCCGGCATGTCCTTGCCCGACTACGAAGAGTTCGTCACCCGGGCGATGTTCCTGGATCGCGCCCTACCGCGGGCTGCCTGGCAAGAGCTGGGGAGCCGGCAAGCCGCCCTGGTCGAATTCATGACCGGCGTCCGGACCGTCAGGATCGAGGGCGACGGGACCGAGTTGACACTCTCGGTTGCCGGACGCACCTGGCTCAACTCGGACGGGAAGCGCAACATGCCGTCCGGCGAGATATTCACCGGGCCGATCGAGGACTCCGCGACCGGCCGGCTCCGATGCGGCTTTCCCGTCTGCCGTGACGGCCGCGAGCTGGTCGGGATCAACCTGGAATTCCAGCAAGGGAACGTCGTCGCGGCCAGCGCCCTTGAGGGGCAAGATTATCTGCTGGCAATGCTCGACCTCGACCCCGGCGCGAGGCGGATCGGTGAGCTGGGGCTGGGACTCAATCGCGGCATCGACCGTTTTACCGGGAGCATCCTCTACGACGAAAAGATCGGTGGCACCGTGCACGTTGCACTCGGCCAGAGCTACCCCGAGACCGGCGGCCTCAACAATTCGGCCCTGCACTGGGACCTGATCGTCGATACCCGGGCCCAGGGACGTATCAACGCCGACGGCCGGCTCGTCATGGAGAACGGACGGTGGCTGGTGGGCTGATTCTCGACACACCTCTTGGCCAATCGGAGACTCCAAAATGCGGACCGGCTTTTTTCGGCGGAAAATGGCTACGTTTTCAGACAATGCCTTGTTCGTGGCGTGCTTGTGTCTCGTCACGATCGGGGGTGCGCGGTGGGCCCGCGCGCAAACCTCGTCGTCGGATGCAGCCCTGCGCGATCGGGTGCTTCAGCTCGTCGACCGTCTCGACTCGCCGGCGGCCGAGGCTCGAGAGACGGCGACCGCGAGCTTGATCAAGCTCGGGCCCAAGGTCTTGCCGCTCTTGCCCGACCCGGCGACGGTCAAGACCGCCGAGCGCAAGCAGCGTCTCGAGCGGGTGCGCGCGGCCCTGCGGCAGAGCGAGGAAGAGGTCAACACCAAGGCGACCCGAGTGACGGTCTCGGGGAAGGGGATCCGGTTGAGCGAAGCGCTCCAGCAGATCCAGAAGCAATCGGGAAATGCGATCACTGACCTGCGCGAGCAGTTAGGGGCCGAGGTCACGAACCCGGCGCTGGACCTGGAGCTGAGCGGCAAGCCGTTCTTCGAAGCACTCGACCAGATCACCCGGCTTGCCGGCGTATCCACGACCTTCTCGACCGGCGACGGCACGATCGGGATCATGGGGGGCGCGGCCCCGGACGCCCCCGCCGCCAAACCTCGTGCCGCCGGAGCCTTACCCCTTGTTCAATACAACGGTCCCTTTCGCATCGAGATCAAGCAACTGGGCCTGGCCCGCGACTTTCAGACCGGCAGCACGACCGCCAACGTCCAGATCGAAGCAGCCTGGGAGCCGCGGCTCCGCCCCATGCTTCTCAAGCTCAAGTACGACGAGCTCAAGATCGTCGACGACCAGAAGAAGGAGGTCAAGCCGCAGGCGGAGATGGAAGCCGATGAAGTCGTGGTCCGGCCCGAGAACCCGGTCGCCGAGATCAACCTGAACCTGGTGGCGCCGGCCCGAGAGGCCAAGAAACTGAGCTCACTCCTCGTGCACGCGGAGGTCACAATCCCGGCGGGCATCAAGATCTTCAAGTTTCCCAGCCTCGCCCAGAAGGACGTGACCGTCAAACAGGGAGACGTGAGTCTGACCCTGCAGGAGACCGAGGTCGACGAACAGGTGTGGAAGGTGAACGTCACCCTGGTCTATCCGGGCGAAGGGCCCGCCTTCGAGAGCTATCGCCAGGGGTTGTTCAACAACCGGCTCTGGCTCCAGCGCGCCGACGGCTCCCGGTTCGAGCACAACGGCGGGTTTTCCAACACGAGCACCGACGGGGGCAAGCTCGGATTCGAGTACCTGTTCGTGGACGCGCCCGGCAAGCCGGCGGATTATCAGCTCATCTACGAGACCCCGAGCAAGGTGATCACGATTCCCCTCGAGTTCGAGTTCAAGGACGTCCCCCTGCCGTGAGACCGGTCACGCCGGGTGGTCGACGGGAACGAGGCGGGACGCGCTCTTGAACGCGGCCCGATCGAGGCCGTATTTCTGGAGCTTCTGGGTGACGCTGCGCCGTGACAGGCCGCTGTGCCGCGCACACCGGGCCACGTTGCCGCGGTACTGGGAGAGCAATCGAACGAAATACTCGCGCTCCACCCGGCCGATCAAGTCGCATGTCAGGTCCGGAAGCGTGCGCTCGATGTCGAGCAGGGAGGTGGCACGTGATGGGTGATCCGTGCGTGGGACGACCGATTCCGGGAGGTCGTCGCGGCGCAGCAGGGAGCCGTCGGCCAGGGCGATCCCGGCCTTGATCGCATTCTCCAGCTCCCGGACGTTTCCCGGCCATTTGTGCCGCAGAAGGGCCTGCATCGCCTCGGTGGCGATCTCGGTGACCGGTGTGGCCTTCTGCGAGCGATGCTTCTCCAGGAAATGCACCGCCAGGAGGGGGATGTCCTCGGTTCGCTCGCGCAAGGGAGGCAACTCGATCCGGATCACGTTGAGGCGGTAAAAGAGGTCGGCGCGGAACCGGCCCTTCTTGACCTCGTCTTCCAGTTGTTTGTGGGTCGAGGCGACGATCCGGACGTCGACCTGGATACTCTCGGTCCCCCCCACTCGCTCGAATGTTCCCGTTTGCAGCACACGGAGCAGCTTGACTTGCAGCCCTGGAGAGATGTCGCCGACTTCGTCCAGCAGCAGGGTCCCACCGTCCGCCAGCGAGAACCGCCCGATCTTGCGCCGCTCTGCCCCGGTGAAGGCCCCCCGCTCGTGGCCGAACAGCTCGCTTTCCAATAGCGAGTCGTTCAAGACGGCGCAGTTGAACGCGACAAACGGGCCCGCGCGGCGCGTATCGGCGGCGTGGAGCGCCTGGGCGACGAGCTCCTTGCCTGTCCCGGTCTCGCCCTGGATCAAGACGGTCGAGCCCATCGGGCCGACCTGCTCGATCAGGTCGAACACTTTGCGGATCCTGGGGCTCTTGGAAACCATGTTGTGAAAGTGGTAGTCGCCCCGCATCTGCTTGCGCAGTCGCTCGAGCTCGTCGATCAGCTCGCGTCGCTCGAGGATCCGCTTCACCAGCAAGCAGAGATGCTCGGGCTCATAGGGCTTGGTGACGAAGTCGTCAGCGCCCGCCTTCATGGCCAGAAGCGCGTCCGCGGGGTCGCCGAACGCGGTCAGGACAATCACGCCGACCGGGAGCTTTTCCGCGCGCACCTTCGCCAGCAGCTCCAGCCCATTCAATTCGGGCATGCGGAGGTCGGTGATCACCAGGTGGTATTTCTGGGCGCGAAGCTGATCCCAGGCGGATCGACCATCACAGACCGTGTCGACTTCAAATTCGTCGGTTTCGAGGACCTTGCGGAGATGGTGGCGGTTGAACTCCATGTCGTCCACGACGAGGATGCGGCGTCTCATGCGGCTCTTCCATCCCTGTGAAGAATCGTCAAAGAACGAGGTTGTTACGGTAAAGACGGGTCGACGATCGGCTCAACCCCTCGGCCGATCGTGTGATGCGAATATAACGAGAGTCCAGCCGGACTTACAATGGAAACAGGCAATCCGTTTGATTCTCGCAATAATCCCCCGTGCATCCATGCGGTGAGCGTCTCCGTCTCAACCCAGGTCATCGCTCAGGAGTGAACGGGCAAGAAGATCGCCGAAAAACACCCCAGTCTACCGATATCGAACCTGTCCCGCTTTTCCGGTTCGGACGACACAGAACTTCGCGAGGGGCCCCTGCGGTGTCAGCTCGCTGCAAACCGTGTAAGTTCCGGCTTCGCGTGCTGCCTTCCAGTGCGCCAAGAGCGTGATGGATTGGCCAGGAGCCAGGGTCCGGTCCGCAATGAATAGAGGCATTATCCCGGAGTTTGACCGCCAGACAGGGGCCCCGTTGTGCGTGATCGAAAACCCATCGATACTGGGGCCCCACCCGACTGTTACATCCTGCTCGGAGTCATTTTTCTCCGTCAACTTCATGCAGACGACCTCGCCCGCGCGATAGGTTCGGTGGTTGGTCACCAGGCTGACAGCCAACGTGGACGGGAGCAACTTGGCCTCCAGGGGCTCGAGCGCCGGCCGCAACTGCCGCTTCATTTCCCATCCTCCTCCGTGACCATCCCTTGGGAGAGCCAGTCCATGACTCTCGCGCGCAACCGCGTTTGAACGACGATCGTTGATCGACTTGGTAAGTTCCTTTTCCAGCATCGGCAAGATCTGTCAATCGCAATGATCAACTCACCGAGGGGCCGGGCCCTGTGATTTTGACCTGGCATCAACGTCAGACGGCGGCGATTGGTGCCCTTGCGAAGATGCGGGCTTGGGGGCGCCGCTCTTCGTCTTCCCGGGCGCCCTGGCGTGCTTGCTGGAACCAGCAAGCGGCGAGCTCAGGATCGCCGCGACGGGATCGATATACGGAAGGACCGTCTTGCGCCGCCCACCCGACACGTGGACGACAATGGGCTTGTTCGGCTGATCGGGGCTGAGATCCTGGCTCTGTTTCTTCTGGTTCGCGGTCCCTTCGTGAGTGATGGATTCCAGGGTCAAGCGCGTCACCGGCTTGGCCGGGTTGGTCCAGATCGTCGTGACGCGAACCGTGTAGTCGCCGTCAAACGCGCGGGGGCAGACATAGACTTCCTCTGGATGAGACCCGTATCCGTTCTTGACGAGGGAGCCGCCGAAGACGGTGCGTGGCGTTTGAAAGCTGGCTGTCGCACCCAGGGGCTCATCCACGACGAGGTCAAAATCAGCGTCCCCATCCCACGTCAGCCGGAGGAACAGATCGCGCGCCTCGGACTCCGTCAGCTTGGCCCGCAGCGCGTCTGCTTCCTTCACCCGATTGTCCTCCCGAAGTGCCTTGTCGAGGAGATCCACCTCGTTGGCGGCCTCGATCCGAAAAACCTCATCCCGGCCAGGCCAGCCGAGCGAGAGCAGCCGCTCGACGGCGTTGGACATCCGGTTGGGATCCTTGGTTTTCTGGGCCAGTTTGATCGACATGACGAGCGGCTCGGCGCGGTGGGGGACCTGCACCATCGCCTGGTCGAGCATCGGCCCCACCCGCTCGAAATAGCCTTTCATGAAGAGCTGATCGGCGGCGCTCACCAGGTGGTTGGGGTTGTGAGACCGCTCGGCGAGGTCGGCGGCGAAGTTCAGGGCGGTCTTCACATCGGCGGCTGAGCCGCGATTGATCTCGATCGCCTTGGCCAGAGCTTCGTACATCCACGGCTCGGCCATCCCGCGATGGTTCTTGAGGTAGCCGACCAATGCGGCGTGAACCTCCCTGGTCTTGCGAAGCTGATTCAGACGAAGCACCATGGTGCGCAGCTTCTCGGGATCCGTCCTGTCCGGGTCTTGGGAGCGGTAGTAGTTCATGTAGAAGGCGTACGGGTCCGTCTTGCCGCTCGGCTTCACCATGGCCGAAGGGCTTCCATCGATGGGGATCAAGCCAAGGTCCGCCGGAGTCGCGCCGCGGCGTGGCGCCATCTTGCCGGTCGCCGGATCGATGGTCGCGTTCTTCGGGAGTACGATGGGCTCGTCGTCGGTCGTCTTGCTCTTCAACGACGAAGGGCCAGCCGGTCGAGAACCGGGCTGGCCCTGCGAATCTGAGGGGTTTTTAGAACCGTGCGAACCGTGGGTCGCTTCGCTCAGTTGCTTTTTTTTTGCAAGAAGGCGTCATTCGGGCCGGCTGGATCTTGGGGATCGGTGACAGGGACCGACATCATACCCATGCCACCGCCGCCCATACCGCCCATGCCACCGCCCATGCCACCACCCATACCGCCCATGCCACCGCCCATGCCGCCGCCCATACCACCCATGCCACCGCCCATGCCTCCCATGCCGCCACCGCCCATGAGGGAGATGGGTATGATGGCGAGGTCGGCGACCGGATAGACGCGGATCTCGGTCTGCTGGTCTTCCGAATCCTTGGAGGTGATCATGAGGAACCCGTCCTTGACGGTGTAGGTCAGGTCGAGCTGACCGAGGAGCAGCTTCAAGGTGAGCTTGAGCGGCACGCCCTCGAGATCCATGTTCCTCACGGTGGAGGTCATGGATTTCTCGGCTTCCTGGAGGCCGATGGGGTCGACGTAGATCGGGATGCCGGAGTAGGTCGCCGTCGTGGTCGCCTGCTTGACGTACTTGAGGACGTCCTCGAGCGCTGTTTCTTCGTTGAACGACATGGAAATCGGCTCGTCGAGCTTTTCGAGGATTCGCTTGGTCTTCTCATCGCGATCGAAAAGGTCGACGGCCTTACCATAGCGCTTGATTCGTTTCTCGGAAATAGCCCGCCACCATTTGGCGTCGGGGTATTCGATCGTCTGGGTGTCGGGGAAGGGGATTGCGGCTCGCGCGACGTCCTGGAGAGTGAGGAGGTAACGGTAGCGCTGGAGCGCACGAAACTGCAATGTCTGGGTCAGGAAGCTCATGGAGTAGGAGACGTAATTCCCGGCACCGGGCGCTGGATCGTTGTCGCTGTAGGGGAGCGGACCGCCGCGTTGCAGAGCGTAGGCCTGCTGGGCCAGCAGCCTCGCCTCGCCGAAGGGCGCGCTGGTGGTGAGGATATCCCCCATGCCGCCGCTGTAGAGAAGGTTGTAAACCCCCTCCCTGATCAAGAGGTCGAACTGGATCATCATGGCTTCGATGGTCTGCTTGTCTCGCTGGAAGAGGTCGACGGCACGGGTGCGCTGCTCGGCCGCCGAATCGAGCCTGACTCGCTCGGCCCGGTCCATCACAACCCGCTCTTCGGCCTGGACGGTGGCGAGGAGCTGAGCCTGGATGCGGCGATCGAGCTTGGTGCGGTCCGCCTCCGAGACGTCGGTCGCGGAGCGAACGACGTTTTGAGTCAGGCGCAGGGCATTCAAGGCTGCCTCGGGCTGACCTTGGTTCAGGAGCACCCGGGCGTTTTGAATCCGCTGCTCCACGTCGTTGGTGAGTTGCTGCCGCGCGATGTTCTCAGCCTTCTCGGCTTGCTCGAGGGTGGCCTTGGCATCCTCTGATAGGGGAGGCTTGGGCGCCTGGGCCGGGTCGGCCGCGGGTTTGACCGCGCCGGCAGGCGGTTGCGCTGCCGGAGGTTCTTGGTGAGCCACCCGAACGACGGCGGCCTCCATACGCTGGACCTGGCGCAGGCCCAGCGCCGCCGCCGCATTGTCGGGGTCGAGCTGGAGTGCTTTCTTGAAAAAAGTCTCCGCCGTCGTACGCGCTCCCTGGGCGAGCGCCTGGCGGCCCAGATCCGCCAGTTGATTCGAAAGCGGTGGTTCGTCGGCACCCAGGACCACTGCACCGGACAGCAACGCGCCACCCAGCATCAGCAACCCGGCACCTCTCCACGGACGCGCGGTTCGGGACATGTTCGATGCTCCCCAGCAGAAGGAAATTACCGGTGGACTGACCGGCTCGGCGCTCGTTGTTCCCTTGACACTAAGCTACATCAACCCAAGACTCAACGACAAGCCCACACTCATTATGCCACAAGGATCTCCGGCGGCCAAACCGCAGGATCCGAGATTGATCCGATAGAGCGGCGAAGTGTTCGGCCGCTTGACAGGTTGCCGTGCGCATCCTAGTTGTTCTCTTATCCGAGGCGGCGATGCACATTCCCGCATGGTCGATACTTAGGTCGACAGTCGTTGCAAGCCGGCCGAGACGACTGGTCCCGCACCGGCCACCGCTCTCCCATGAGCGCGACCTTGTAACCGCCGGCGTGTCGCGGCACAAGACGGCTCGATCAGGCCAATTTCGGACACAGACGCATGAGCGACCAAATTGATGAGACGCTGAACAGCGACAATGATCAGACGAATCCGAACCGCCCGGAATTCGATTTCTCCAGTTTTCCGTCCAACTCGCTGTTCCACGAACGCCGCGAAGGTCGCGATCGCCGGTTCAAGCGAACACCGACTCCGGAGCAAAAGGACCCCGCTTCGCCCACCGCCCCGGCTGAGCGGCGCGCCAAGAAAGAGCGGCGGCGGCGCATCGATCCCACGACCTTCGAAAAACAGTACACCGACGATGAAATCGAGTTCATGAACGCCATGCAGCGATTCAAGGAACACACCGGCAACGGCTTTCCCACGCACGGCGACGTACTCAAGGTCGCCGCAGCACTCGGTTATCGACAAGTGGTCTTCGACCCTGAAAACTGCTGGGGCGGAGCCGAGGCCGATGCGCCATCCCTCGTCAAACCGTCAACCATTGAAGCCGGACAAATATAAGGATGGAGGATGAAGGCGGAAGGTTGAGTCAGACAATCGGGACCTCGATCACCCGCACACTTTCATCCCGACCCGATGGGTTTCAACGTGACGTCACGTCGACGAGCGCCGGGCCTGTCAAAACGTTCATCCATGCATACAATGCCTCTCGGGTCAATTCGACGGCATGACCCAACCGAGGTTGTGCACTCCCTCGACCGACGATTGAACGAGACGATGATGAAGTGTCCTGACGAGACGTCGGGCTCGGTTCCGGCGGCGCGAACACATCGCGAGGCAAGTCCGCCAGTGCCACGACCCCGCGACGCCCGGACGTAACTCGTGGTGCTGCGGCCCGGGGCGGCCCGGACGCAACTCGTGGTGCCTCCGCCAGCGTGGTCTTCGGAGAAGGACCGAAGACATCTTGAGGCAAGTCCGCCAGCAACGCAACCGGAGGGGGCGTCGGGGCGTCCTCGATGAAACGATCGAGCAGACAAGCGTTTCCCGAACAGAAGTCGAGGTCTGTCTCGGAGAGCGCGACGAAGTCCCCTCCAGCCGTTTCCGGGGTCACTGCGGGCATTGGCTTCGACGCGGCGACTTGCGTCGAGAGCGTCTCGTCAAGATCGCCGGCTCCGCAGACAAAGGAATCGTCGTCAGGTTGCTCCACGTCGCGGGGCTTTCGAGCGGCGACTCGCGCCGGTGAGACCGGCGCTCGGGTCTCAAGGGCAACGCGACAAAGCTCGCCCAACACGCTCAGCTCGAGGTCGTCGCTCGCGGCGATCGGCTCCAGCGCGAGTGGCGTGGTGTCAACAACCGTGGGCGGCGCCGGCGCCGGCGGCGGGGGCACAGGACACGCGGTCGGGATTCCGATCCCCTCGGCCATGCGGTTGAGCTGGAAAGCAACTCGGGAAAAGAGGTCCTCATCCAGCACGATCGGCTCGAGAGCGATCGATTCGCGATTCTCGGGCTGGGACGGTAGCGCTTCCCGCGGCTCGGCCGCGCGTCTTGCACCGAGTCGCATCGCGTAACTGACCGTCGCGATCGCCGCGGGCTCGGCCGCCGTCGCCGGATTCCGCTCGTCCGCGGCGAGCCGTGCTCGCGCGAGCCGGCATTGCGGGCAATCGGTCCTCCCGCGAGCGCCGAGCAGGCAATCGTCATTGCCCTCGCGAGGCTTCCACGTATCCCAATCCGCAAGGATCCCACTCGCCCAATTCTGGGCCGAGTCAAACCATCGTTCACATTTCGGCTGGCTTGGGAGCGTCACACCCAGCGCGGCCACCATTCCGACCAAGGCTAGTCGCAATAACATCGAACGTTCTCCATGCCGTGTCGTCTTCATGGTTCGCTGCGGCCGTCCAGCTCGTCATGTTGTCCGTCGCGAGGGTTAACCTGCCAATTCCTGATAAACATTATCGACTCAAGAATCTAGTGGCTTTAGGTAGATGAGAAAAGTTGGTCAAGTTGAACCGCCAACACGCCACGAGCGCCAAGAAAGAAAATGGGAGCGCGCGCCGAAGTCAGTTTCACCGCAGAAGTCCGCGGAAATCGGAGGGCGGAATCGCGACGTAGCGGAAAAACCGTCGAGGACGTAGGATCTCGGCCGGAAAATCGAGTCGCATCCGTACGCGGCGGGGGACGAGAACCGATGAGCGGCACGGCGCTAGCCGCCGGTCCGCCGTATACCTACGCGGCAGGGACGAGACGAAGGAGCAGCATGCCGATGGGCAAGAAAGTCTTGGTCACGGGGGCAGGGGGGTTCATCGGCAGTCACCTGACCGAGCGGCTGGTGCGAGATGGTCACCAGGTGCGGGCCTTCGTGCGGTATAACGGCCGCGACGACCGCGGACATCTCGGCGACCTGCCACCCGAGATCCAGGCGGCGACCGAGGTCGAGCGCGGCGATCTCAAGGATCCGCTCGCCGTCCGCCGGGCGGTCGAGGGACGGGAGTGGGTCTTCCATCTGGGTGCACTGATCGCGATTCCCTATTCGTATCATAACCCCTACGACGTCGTTCAGACCAACGTGCTGGGGACCGCCCACGTGCTGGACGCCTGCCGTGCGAATCTTGCCCTGGAGCGGCTGGTGTTGACCTCGACGTCCGAGGTCTATGGGACGGCCCGGACGGTACCGATCGACGAGCAGCATCCGCTTCAGGGGCAATCACCGTACGCCGCCACCAAGATCGCGGCCGATGCGCTGGGCGAGAGCTATCATCGCGCTTTCGGTCTGCCGGTCACGATCCTGCGGCCGTTCAATACGTTCGGACCACGTCAATCGGCGCGGGCGATCGTCCCGACCATCATCAGCCAGGCACTCGCGCGGCCGGCGGTCAAGCTGGGGCGGCTCGACCCCCGCCGCGACCTCACGTACGTCAAGGACACGGCCGCCGGCTTCGTCGCCATCGCCGGCTGCGACGCCGCCCTCGGCCGGGCCGTCAACATCGGCCGTGGCGAAGACATCTCGATCGGGGAGCTGGTCGAGGTGATCGGCCGCCGATTGGGCCGGCCCCTGGCCGTCGAGACGGATCACGAGCGTTATCGGCCCGCCGCCAGCGAAGTCGAGCGGCTGCTCGCCGGAACGGCGCTGGCTCGAAGCCTGTGGGGATGGCAACCACAGTTTTCGCTGGAGCAAGGGCTCGACGAAACCATCGCCTGGGTCCGCGAGCACCTTCACCGTTTCCGGGTCGACTCGTACACGACGTGAGCGGGCCGCGTTGTCAATCTCGGTCCCAGGTCGGTAGGCTGAATGCTCCTGACGGCTTCGTGAGGTGCTTTCGACATGGGACAGACAACTTTTCAAGCCACCGTGCCGGCCCGATCCGGGCCGTCTTTCCACGGAATCGAGCGGAACCGGAAATGACGATCGACTGGGAACCGCTGGCCGGCCTGATCGAGACACACGACCGTTTCCTGGTGACGACGCACGTTCGGCCTGATGGCGATGCGCTCGGCTCCGAAGTGGGCATGGCCGGCCTGCTGCGCCAGAAGGGGAAGGACGTGCGCGTGGTGAACGCCAGCCCGACGCCCCCGCGCTATGACTTCCTGGATCCGGATTCGACCTTTTTCGAGCGATTTGGTTCGAGCGTCAAGCCCGGGGAACTGGCCGATCGGGAGGTTGCGATCATCCTCGACTTGTCGGCGTGGAACCAGCTTGGCGACATGGCCGAGTTCATCCGCCGTTTCCCTGGGCGGCGCGTCGTGATCGATCACCATGTCAGCGAGGACGACCTGGGAGCGACCTTCTTCAAGGACTCGACCGCCGAGGCGACCGGGATCCTGGTCATGCGGGCCATACCCGCGCTCGGGGGATCGATCACGCCGGACGTCGCGTGCGGCCTGCTGACGGCGATCGCCATGGATACAGGCTGGTTTCGCCACTCCAACACGCGAGCCGGCACCCTGCGCGCGGTCGCCGAGCTGATCGAGGCAGGGGCCCAGATCGACGACATCTACCGGAAACTCTTCGAGAGGAACACGCTCGGCCGTGTGAAGCTGATGGGAGAAACCCTGAGTAACATGCGGACGGACCTGGGGGGAAGAGTCGCATACGCCACGATCTCGCGCGATGACTTGCTCCGCACCGGCGCCATCCCGCAGGATTCGGAGGACCTGGTCGATTTCACGGTCAGTCTGCGCGGGGTCGAGGTGGGAATGCTCTTCATCGAACAGGCGCGAGGAGGAGCCAAGGTGTCGATCCGGGCGCGCAAGGGCCTCGACTGTTCGCGGCTCGCGGCCGAGTTCGGCGGCGGCGGCCACCGCGCAGCCGCCGGTGCCACTCTGTCTGGTCCGATGTCCGAGAACGTCGAACGCGTTCTCCAGGCGGTCCGCCAAGCCCTTGATTCCGACCCATCCGCTCGCTGAAGAGACACTATATTGTAACTGACCGGAGACGACCTGCCTCATTGATTCTGCACTCCCACCGCACGAGAATCGAACCTGCCGCACTGTGTTGACCTGCGAGCGACCCTCCGCTCCTTGATATACCCAACTTCGAGAAAGGCTCGCGAATGACGCGCCGCGATATCTTTCGATTCGCCACGGTCGCCCTGGGCGCCCTGACGGGCCTGGTCCTGGCGGTGCCGGGGGTCGCCTATCTCGTCTCGCCCCTGCGAAAGAAGGGCAGTGACGAAGCCTTCGAGACCCTCACTCGCCTGAACCAGTTGAACGTGGGCGTCCCGCGTTCGTTCACCATCATCGAGGACCGTTACGACGCCTGGGTCAAATACCCGAGGGAGCCAGTCGGATCGGTCTGGCTGATTCGCCAGCCGGACGGCAGCGACCCGCCGGTGATCGCCTTGTCCTACGAATGCCCTCACCTCGGCTGCGCCATCAACCTGACCGCCGGCGGTAAAAGCTTCTTGTGTCCTTGCCACACCAGTGCCTTCGACCTGGACGGAAAACCCAAGAACCAGGTGCCGCCCCGCCCGATGGATCGACTCGACGTCGAGATCTCACCAGGAGACGATCCCGAGGTGCGCGTCAAGTTCCAACGGTTCCGGACCCTGAGCGAGGAGAAGATTCCCCTTGTTTAAGCAACTGGCCAACTGGCTCGACGATCGGACCGGCTGCCGGACAATGATCCACGAATTCGTTGAAAAACCGATCCCTGGCGGGGCGAGGTGGAGGTACGTGTTCGGCCCGGCCGTGACCATGGCTTTTCTCATCCAGGCCTTCACAGGCCTCTTGTTGATGCTGTCGTACAGTCCATCCTCGTCGATGGCCTGGGGGAGCGTCTTCTACATCAAGGAAGAGTTGTGGATGGGGTGGTTCATCCGAGGCGTCCACCACTTCTCCGCGCAGGCGCTCATGACGCTCTTGCCCCTCCACCTGCTCCAGGTCGTCTGGGCAGGCGCCTATCGGCGACCACGGGAGCTCACCTGGTGGTTCGGCCTGGCTCTCCTGTTCCTGTCGGCCGCCTTCAGCCTGACCGGCTACTTGCTCCCCTGGGATCAGAAAGGGTACTGGCATGCCCGGGTCGCGACCAACATCATGGGAAGCGCACCGGTTATCGGCCCCTATTTCCTCAAGGTCCTGATCGGCGGCGCCGACTACGGGAACCAGACGCTGACCCGCTTTTACGGGCTGCACGTCGGCTTCCTGCCAATGCTCTTCGTATTCTGCCTGGTGGTGCACGTCGTGCTTTCCCGCCGGCAGGGAATCACTCCGCCGCGCCGGGCCGACCGTTGGCCGGCTGTGAAGTACTGGCCCGATCAGCTCTTCCGGAACATGGTCTTCTGCGCGGCGGTGTTGGGGGTCATCGTCGTCCTGGTGCTCATCGAGGGGGGTTCCAGCCTCGACGCGCCGGCCGATCCGTCCAGCTCCGACTACCCGGCGCGGCCCGAGTGGTACTTCCTCTCCCTCTTTCAGATGCTCAAGTTCTTCCCCGGCCGGATCGAGGTCGTGGGGACCTTCGTGATCCCGATGGCGATCTTGGTTGTCATGCTCCTCTTGCCCTTTCTGGACCGGGTCCTTCCCGGGAAAGTCGCTCATTTCCTGGCGTGCGGCTTCGTCTTCGCGGTCGTGGGGGCGGCCGGTTACCTGACAGTCCAGGCCATCCGCGACGACAGCCGCAACACGTTATTCCAGCAGTCCCGCAAGCAAGCCGACGCGGCCCGGCGCCGCGCGCTCTTTCTCGCCGGATCCCCAGACGCCGGCATTCCACCCGACGGCTCGGCCTACATCCTGCGCCGGGATCCGCTCACCCAGGGGCGGAGCGTCCTCGAACGGCGCTGCCTGGGGTGCCACGTCTTCGAACGCAAGGGAAGCGACACGCAGACGGCCTCCGACCTGGGCCACTTCGGCTCCCGGGCCTGGATTCGCGGCCTGATGGAAAACCCAGGCTCGCCGTCGTACTTCGGCGACGATGCCCAATTCAATGGGATGGCCGAATGGAAGAAGAGCTCGAAGCTCAGCCCCAAACAGCTCGACGACGTGGCTGACTTCGTCGCGTCGTTCGCCGCGATCCCCGAGGACACGACTCCCGATGATTGGCTCAACAGCCCCGGCGTCTCCGATCATCCGGGCCTCGCCCCTTTCCAAAAAGAGTGCGGCCAGTGCCACGTCATCGACGGCTTCACCGACGGGGGAACCCGCGACGCCCCCAAGCTCTTCGGCTGGGGCTCGCCGCACTGGATCGCCCGGATGATCCGCAAGCCTCGGTCTTCCGACAAGTACGGCTTCCTCGACGAGAAGCAGCCCAACCAGATGCCCGCGTTCGGCGCCAACCAGATCACCGACAGCGACCTGGACGTTCTCGTGCGCTATCTGAAGGACGACTACATTGTTCCCTCACCGCTGCGGACAAAGTAGCGGCGCACATACAACAGATAGCCCAGCCACGCGGCCCCGCCCACCAAGCCCATCCACGGTACCCAGTGAGACATCGATTCGACGAAGCCCGTCTTCCGAATCATCTCCAACTGGTCCGCATTGCCATCATCGCTTCTGGCGGCAACTTCCCCTGCTCTGCGATCGATGATGCCATCATCGGCCCGATGAAAAACACAAACATGACGCACGAGACCACGCCTACGATCAGCCACATCCACGACAACACAACGGTCAAGGTCCAGGCCCAGCGCCGGGCGCGGACCAAACCAATCCCCAGCCAAATGAACGCCACGGCCAACAAGAGGTAGAAAACCATGCCCGGGATCATCATCTGCCTATTCATCGCCTGGCCCTGCGGCGCCTTGGCCATTGGCCCCAGCAAGAAGAGGGCGACCATCATTACGCCCATCAGCCCGCAGAGGCAACCGAGCAAGACCTGAAAGATGCCCAGGAGCATCAGCCTTGTGCTTCGATCGGGATACACAGACGTCGTGGTCGGTGGTTGGTGGGTTGACATGCTGAGGCTCCCTGGAGCGGTTTGCGCTCGGGTCGCGCACGGGAGTGCGTACCGCCATAATAACCCGACGCGCAAGCGAGGGGAACCGGCTGGTGGTCCCTCGCTTGCTTGCGCGTTTTGATGTTGCGCTTTTTTCGAGAGTCCTCGCTGATCGCCACCTCACTGGTCCGACTCGCGACGAGATCCCGCACTCCAGCGAAGGCTGGCTCCGATACCAGCCCGACGCGACAGCGAGGGCTCCGGTGAGCGGCGCGGCGCTAGCCGCCGGTGAACCCGTCGATCGTCGATCGCCAAACACCGGTGGCTAGCGCCATTCCGCTCATGTTCCACGGTCCATTCGGTCGTGAGACGCTCCGGTGCGCGGCATGGCGCTAGCCGCAGGTGAACCCGTCGATCGTCAATCGCCAAACACCGGAGCAGACGGATCACTTGTCCAAAGGCTCTCGGTGCCGCTCGCCCCTCACCCCGGCCCTCTCCCCTCGGAGAGGGAGCCAGAAACAGCGGGGCATCGTTTCGTCTTCCTTCCCAGCAGGTGCGCACCAGCCTGCTCGTCCAGCGGCGCCGTCGCCCCCTCTTGGCGGCTGAAGCGTCGAATAACGCGACTCGCTCCACGCGAGGACCTTCGTTTCGCTCACTCGACTTCCCAATCAAGCGAGCCGGAGGTCGACGCGGAAGAAATCCATGATTTTTCCCGGATTTTTCTTGAAATCTGCCGAGCGCGATCGGTAGACTCGCCCCACCTGGCTGATTCAGGCCAGTCGATTGACGGATCAGTCGGAGCGGAGTTTGCAACCAACGGATTTCGCTGAGTCCATTTCAAGGAAGGGATGGCTGCCATGAAATACCGTCCACTCGTCGGCATCAACACCGATTTTCGGGCGCCGGCCAAGGGCCGCATGCCCCACTCCTACATCCACAGCGGGTATTTCGACTGCCTGCTGGCGGCGAACGCGCTGCCCGTGTTCATTCCCCCCTACGTCAGGGAAGCCGATCTGGTCCCGATCCTCGATCGGCTGGACGGCGTGATGTTGACGGGAGGCGACGACCTGGACCCGCGCAAGATGGGCCTGGCGCCGCATCCGGCCGTGACCGTCGTGCCCGAGCGCCGCGAGCTGGCGGACCGGCTGCTCTGCAAGGTGGTCCAGCAGCGCCGCATGCCGACCCTGGGCATCGGCCTGGGCATGCAGGAATTGAATGTCGTGGCCGGCGGGGGCCTGTTTCTTCATCTTCCGGAAGACATGCCCAAGTCGATTCCTCACCACGACCCGCACGGGGGCGCGCACCGGCATACGGTCGTGATGCAGCCGGGGTCGCGGCTCGAGGAGATTTACGGGCCGGGCGAGATCCGCGTCAACAGCTACCATCACCAGGGCGTTCGCAAGCTCGCGCCGATTTTCCGCGTGGCGGCACTCGCTCCCGACGGATTGATCGAGGGCTTCGAGGGCAAGGACCACTCGTGGTGGGTCACCGGCGTGCAGTGGCACCCCGAAAACGAGGGGAACATCTCGCTGGACATGCAGTTGATCGAGGCGTTCGTCGCGGCCGCGGCGTCCAGCAACAGCACACCCATGCTCGCCAAGGTCGGCTGACGCTCAATCCGGACTCCGGTTTCTGGACTTCGACGTTCAGAAACCGGAGTCTGGATTTTGGGTTTTCGAGCGGTCCTTTAGGACCGGATCGGCCGTGCTCACACGAACCCGACGCGCAAGCGAGGGTCGCTCTCCGGACTTGTTCGGAGAGCGTTTGGTCTCGCCCGAGCGGCCCCTCGCTTGCGCGTCGGGTTAGGATGAGTCGCGCGAGCGATGGAAGACGCCGTGAGGGCATCCTCACCTTCTCGGGGTCGATCTCTGCTTTGCTCGACGTCGAGCGGCTCTTCGCCCGGGAGTAGAGAGGGATCGATTGCCAACATGCGCGCTGCCCACGCACTTGAGGGAGTCGACCCACATCCATTAGAATCCCCTTTCGACGACAATCAGAAATCCGTCAGGTCGACCAAGGTGTGATCAACCGATGCCAAGCCTCCTGGTTGATTCAGGAAGTCATCAATGGAAAACCCAAAATCCAAATTCCAGATTCCAAAATCGACTGCCGTCGTGCTCGTCCTCGGGGCGTTCGCGTCGGCCGCCCTCGCCGCTGACGACCTCGTTCCACAGGGGGCCAAGCTGGAGTTGCTCTACACCCGAACAGCCCCGATCCAGGGAGGCTTGACGGAAGGCGTCGCCGCCGCCCCGGACGGTACCATGTACTTCTCGGAGATCCCCGTCGGCGAAGACAAAGGCATGATCATGCGGTTCGACCCGCAGACCAAGACGACCTCGATCTTCGCCCGGGACAGCCATAAGTCGAACGGCCTGATGTTCGACGCCAAGGGGTTCCTGATCGCGTGCGAGGGCTCCGACGGCGGCGGCCGCGGCGTGGCGCGCTGGGACGTGAAGACCGGCAAGCGCGAGATCATCGCCGACCGTTTCGAGGGCAAGCGATTCAACGCCTGCAACGACCTCTGCATCGACGAGAAGGGGCGGATTTACTTCACCGACCCGCGCTACCTCGGCACGGAGCCGCGCGAGCTGAAGTACCGCGCCGTCTACCGGATCGACACGGACGGGACGGTCGTCGAGATCACCCACGACGTCGAGAAACCCAACGGCATCGCCATCAGTCCCGACCAGACGATGCTCTACGTCGCCGATCACAACAACGGCACCGACCGGATCGACCCCACCGCCCCGCCGCCCAAGAAGGGGGCGATGAAGGTTTACGCGTTCCCACTGGGGCCGGACGGGCTCGTGGGCGGCCCGCGGATCACGATCATCGACTTCGGTGACGAGGAAGGAAGCGACGGGATGACCGTCGACACCGCGGGCCGGATCTACCTCGCCTCCCGCAAACCCAGCCGGCCCGGCGTGCTCGTGATCGACCCGACCGGCAAGGAAGTGGCCTTCATCAAGACCGGCCTTCCCCAGCAGGGCGCCCGCGAGCCGGTGGGCAACCCGAGCAATGTCGACTTCGGCATCGGCGACGACAAGAACGTGCTCTATATCACCGTGGATAAGAGCGTCTACCGGATTCGGTTGAACGCGACCGGCTACCATATCCCCTGGGCCCGGTAAGGCGCCGCGCGCGGGAGTTCAAGGCATGGGGTCTGTAAGAACCGCCGGTGATCGACCGCGCTTCAAGGCTTGCGAAGGCTGGGGAGTGTTGCCCGATCGGTGGCGCTTCGTCGAGGTCGCCGGCGTCGCGACGGACTCGCGCGACCGGGTCTTCGTGTTCAATCGCGGCGACCATCCCGTCATCATCTTCGACCGCGAGGGCCGATTCCTCGGCTCCTGGGGCGAGGACCTCTTTTCCCGCCCGCACGGGCTCACGATCGGCCCTGACGACGCGGTGTATTGCACCGACGACCTCGACCACACCGTGAGGAAGTTCACCCCCCAAGGAACGCTGCTGCTCACCCTGGGCACGAGCGGATGTCCATCCGACACGGGAGCCACCAGCCAGGACTTCCGGACGATCCGCCACGCCGGCCCGCCGTTCCATTACCCGACCAACCTGGCACCGGCCGCCGACGGTTCGCTGTACATCTCCGATGGATATGGCAATGCTCGTATCCATAAGTTCTCGCGCGATGGCGTTCATCTCTTCTCCTGGGGTGAGCCCGGGAGCGGGCCCGGCGAGTTTCGGCTGCCGCACGGGGTCGCCGTGGCGCCGGACGGCACGATCGTCGTGGCCGACCGCGAGAACAGCCGCCTTCAGTTCTTCAGCCCCGAGGGGCAATTCGTCAAGGAATGGACTGACGTCGCGCGGCCCTGCCAGGTCCTGGTGGACGCCGGCGGGGACGTGTATGTCGCGGAGCTGGGCTACCGGGCGGGGATGTGGCCAGGGACGACCCCGCCCTTCCCGGACGCGACCGGGGGCCGCGTGAGCGTCTTCGACCATGAGGGCGTGCTGCTGGCCCGCTGGGGCGGCGGGTCGAACCCTTGTGCCCCCGGCGACTTCTTCGCGCCCCACGACCTGTGCCTCGACTCGCGGGGCGACCTCTACGTGGGCGAGGTGACCTGGTCGGCGGGCGGCAATCAAGGCGTCGTTCCTCCCGACTGCCACGCGCTTCAAAAATTCGCCCGCCTGGGCTAGGAGTCGAGCGTGAAAGCCTGGCGATTCTACGGGTTCGGCGACATGCGGCTGGACGAGGTGCCGGAGCCGGTCTGCCGGCCGGGCCATGTGATCGCCGAACCACTGTGCGTTCAGCCCAGCGTCACCGAGGCCCAGCTCGCCTTCGGCATCCCGACCCTCGCCTTTGAGGCCATCAAGCGCCGGCTCGAGACCGAGGCCCCTGTGCAGCTTTTCGGCCACGAATTCTGCGCCCGAGTCATCGAAGTCGGAGCGGGCGTGACCCGGGTCCGGCCGGGCGATCGCGTGGCGGCGCGTGCGAAGCTGCCCTGCGGCTCGTGCCCCTTCTGCATGGAGGGCAAGAACCACCTCTGCCGCAAGGGGCCGATCATCGGCTTTCAGCTTCCCGGCTGCTTCGCCGAGCGGGCCCTCCTCCCCGAGATCGCGCTGGTGCGCGTGGACGACCGGATCTCGGACAGCGAGGCCGCCTGCTTGCAATCGTTGAGCGACAGCGTCGCGGCCGTCGAGACCGCCGGCATCGCCATCGGCGATTCGGTCGCGATCTACGGGCAGGGGAGCATGGGTCTGGAGTGCCTGCAGATCGCTCGCGCGAGCGGTGCGGGGTTGATCGTCACCGTGGACGTGCGCGAGGAGGCCTGCCGCGCATCCCGAGAGCTCGGCGCGGACGTCGCCCTCGACGCCCGGGGCGACGATCCGGTTGCCGCCATCCAGCGACTGACCGGCGGCAACGGCGCCGACGTCGTCTTCGAATGCGCCGGAGGAAGCCCGAAACAGGGCCTGGCGGGAACCCGGTCGTTGCTGCAGGCGATCGAGTCGGTCCGCTCCGGGGGCAAGCTCGTCGGCGTCTCCTGGTTCGGCGCCCCGCTCGAGCTCGATGTCGACCGACTGCGCGAGCGCAGCCTCCGATTCCTCTTTCCGGACATCAGCACGCTGGCCCACCTGGAACACACGGTCCGGCTCGTGGCCTCGGGGCGCGTGAGGCTGAAACCGACGATCACCCACGTCCTCTTCGGCCTCGAAGCCGTTCCCCAGGCATTCGAGATCACCGCGAACAAGGGGAAACACCAGGCGATCAACCCCGCGCAGGTGGTTCTATGCCAGTAGACGGATCACACGCGTCCTCCCGCGACGACATTCAGAGCCTGCGCGACCTCTCGCCGTACCAGTGGAAGTCCGGGATCGCCGCCTGGCTCGGCTGGCTGTTCGACGGCCTGGACATGCACCTTTACGTCCTGGTCGCGGCCCCGTTCGTCGCCGAGTTGATCGGGGTTACCGACACGCGCGACAAAGTCGTCGGGTGGTACAGCTCATGGATCCAGGCTGCGTTCCTGGTCGGCTGGGCCTTGGGCGGCGGTTTCTTCGGTCGCGTCGGCGACCTGATCGGCCGGAGCCGGGCACTCTGCCTGACGATCCTGACCTACGCGATGTTCACCGGCCTGGCCTTTTTCGTGCAAACGTGGTGGCAATTGCTCATCGTACGATTCCTGGCAGCCCTGGGCATCGGCGGCGAGTGGGCCGTCGGCGCCTCGTTGCTGTCGGAGACGTGGCCTCGCCGCTGGCGCCCCTGGATCGCCGCCGTGCTCCAGAGCGGCGTCAACATCGGCGTCCTGCTGGCCTCGTGCACGACGTTTCTGCTGGCGGGCGTGCGACCCCGCGCGGTCTTCCTGGTCGGCGTGCTGCCGGCCCTCTTCGTGTTCTGGATCCGCCGTGAAGTCCCCGAGACCGAGGAATGGCATGCGGCCAAGCGGCAGGCGAAAAGCGCCGCTCCGGGCATCGCCGACCTGTTCCGCGGCGAGGTCCGCCGCACGGCCGTCCTCACAATCCTGGTTTGCTCCGTGAGCCTGACGGCACACTGGGCCTTCATGTTCTGGTACCAGCAACACCTGCGAAACCTGCCGGACGTGATCGATATGTCCCCCGCCCGGAGGAACGAACTGGCCAGCTTTGCCAGCTTCCTGGTGATGGCCGCCGCAATTCTCGGCAACTTCCTGGCAGCGGCCATGGCGCGGGTGCTGGGCTACCGGCGGTCGATCGCGCTCTTGTGTCTGGCCTACGCACTGGCCATGATCGCGACCTACATCGTGCCTCGCAGCCACACCACCCTCCTGGTCCTTCTACCCATCATGGGCGCATGTGGCGGTGTGTTCGCGCTCTTCACCATGTATCTGCCACCGCTGTTCCCGGTTCTTCTGAGAACGACCGGGGCCGGCTTCTGCTACAACATCGGCCGCATCGCGGCGGCGGCCGGAACCGTCGTCTTCGGGCTGTTCTCGCAAGTGGGTGACTACCGGACCGCCCTCGTTTGGGCCGGCTCCCTTTTCCTGCCGGCGATGCTCATTGCCTTGTGGCTGCCCGAGCTACCCGATCTCGACGTGGAAACGGCATCGGAGGGCTCTGGGGTCATACCACTGGCGGATTGAGCCCTCGACCAGCCGGTGAGCCGGTCTGACGGGCTCGGCTCAGGAACGGGCCCGAAATAACTTCCCGACTTCGTATTTGTGTGCCACTGGCTATGCCAGTGTCCACATGCTTGGGCGGGCACTGGCAGAGCCAGTGGCACCCGGAAAACCAGAGGAGCTGAATCGGGAAGTGATTTCCGATCTGTTCCTCAGTGGGCGCTTCGGGCCGCGGCCAACCGGGCGACGAACGCGGCGTGCTCGGGTGTGGCGCAGCCGAGGTCGAGCACCGCGCGCTGCCGGCGGGTGTCGCCCTTGATGAGCGCTTGTGGGTCGAGCCAGAGACCGGGGAAGACCTCCGAGCGGAAGGTCCCGTCCGGGCCTGGCGGCAGCTCGACAAAGCGACCTTCCCGCAGCACGAACCAGAGCACCTCGTCGGGCTCCAGCGCGCGCACGACGTATTCCAGCACTCCGACTCGCTCGTAGTCTTCAAACTTCGGGCCGAGATCGGTGTACCGGGACGTGTGGGAGACCTCGACGAGCAACTCGGGGACGCCACGGACGAACCGCCGATCGGCCTGCGTCCGGCCTCCGTGTTCCGATAAAATGCGAAGCAAAACGTCGGGCTGCGGCTCACTCTTGAACCCCAGCGCTGTCGAAGTGTTATCCAGTGCCTCGACACCTGGCGTGTTTTCCTGGTAGTAACTGAGCCACACCAGTGTGGGGAGGTGGGCACGTCCATGCGGAGGCCCGACCGGACTGGGCATGAGAACCACTCCGTTAATCAACTCCGCCCGAGTACCTGGGGGCATGGCTTCGTAGAGCGCGTGGAATGCGGGCTGGTCGAGCCGCTGGCCCTCGACGAGCATGCGGGCCGTATTGGCCATGGGGCTGGGCTGGGACATGTCCTGATCCTCCGCTTCGGACAATG
Organism: Isosphaerales bacterium; assembly: GCA_044450785.1. Classification (GTDB taxonomy): domain Bacteria; phylum Planctomycetota; class Planctomycetia; order Isosphaerales; family Isosphaeraceae; genus JBIOJM01. Next base: position 14,524 of record JBIOJM010000042.1, on the reverse strand, counting down.
ATCGGACCAGATCAAGCGTACCTGCCGGAGGCCAGGTCTACGGTGGTGCGATCGGACATGACCTGGTCCTCTCCGCTTGACCCGGGTTCCGACCTCGTCAAGCGTACCTGTCGGCGGCCGAGTCTTCAACGTAATTTCCAACGTGTCGACGATGTCTCACTCATGGCCGCGAGAGGTATAATGAGGCCGGCGCTGGTTCTCCCCGGCGCACGGCAAGGTAGCCGCTCCCAAGAGGTTCGGTCCCGCTCTCGAGCTCTGGAACGTCACAATGAAACGCGCGCCACGAGGGTTTATCCTGAACGACTTGCTGGCCATCCTGATGATCGCCGGCGTTGGAAGCATGCTCTGGCTTGCAGCCGTGAAGATCGCCCGCGACGCCAGCCGCCGCCTACAGTGCGTCAATAATCTCAAGCAGATCGGCGTCGCCTTGCATCACTACCACGCGACTCACGGGTCCTTTCCGCTGGGCGTCACCGCGTCATTCAATCGGATGAGCGAATCCGACGACGGGGCGGGCGTGAAGGTCGCCGGCGAACCGAACACCTGGAGCGGCTGGAGCGCCCACGCATTAATGCTGAATTACCTTGACCAAACGCCCCTTTATAATTCGATCAACTTCGACTTCGAGCCACGCGCCAGCGGGCCCGAAAGGCCGTTCAACGACACGGCAATCTACGCCAAAGTCGGCGTTTTCCTCTGTCCGACCGACCCCTACGCGGGGCGGCCCAACCTCAACAGCTACTACGCCAGCATCGGCACCAACGTCCAGAGCCGCGCCCACCACCCGACCGGCGTGTTCGGCTATCAATTCCTTTGTCGAGCGCGCGACATCACGGACGGCGAATCGAACACGGTCGCCTTCGCCGAGGGCCTATCCGGTACGATGCGGCCCACCCGATACCGCGGCAATGGCGTCATCAACTTCGGCACGAAATTCCCCGACCCCGACAGCGCCACCGCCGAGAGATTCCCTGACCATGCGACCAGAACCCCGCCACGATCCACCCGGCCCCTGCCACCCTTCCGAGTCGGTCGATCCAGCTTGGTTCCGCCCGACAGCGCCTCAGCCCGAGCAGGGCCGCCCAGACGAGCAAGACGGCCAGCGCCGTCACGAACGGAAAATGGATGCTCTCGAAACGGAGAAAGGGAACCCATCCCCTGTCGATGCAGAACCCGATCGATCCGGCGCAACAGGCCACGAAACCGGGCTGTCGAACCAAGGCCTGCCACTCGGGTCGCGGACGGCGAAGCCGCAGGAGCACCTGGGCCGCGGTCAATCCAACGAGGCTGCTCATCAACCACGCCTGGCATTCGTCGGCGAGATAGAATGTCAGTGAGCGGACCGAGAAATCATAATCCTCCGGGCTCATGGGCGGCACGCTGGCCAGTTCGTCGCGGAATCGCCGGTACTCATCGAGCCACCATGATGTCCGCGCCGGCAACGTCCTGATCCGATCTCGAATCCCCGAGAGTCCCAGGCAGAGGGCCGCCATGAGAATGAGTGCGTCGCCGAGGTTGAATCGCCGCGTGTCGACCGCGGAAGTCATCGGCTGATTCGCCTTTCAGGAAAGGGCCCCCACCGGCTCGAGGTGGACCAGGCTGGCGGTCGCCGCAGCCTGCTTGCGGATGTCCTCGTTGATCCGCATCGAGCAGAACTTGGGCCCGCACATACTGCAGAAGGCCGCCGACTTGAATGCCTCCTGGGGCAGCGTTTCGTCGTGCATCCGCCGGGCCGTCTCGGGGTCCAGGGACAGCCGGAACTGTTCCTCCCAGTTGAAGGCGTACCGCGCGCGGCTCAAGGCATCGTCGCGGTCGCGCGCGCCCGGGCGATGGCGCGCCAGGTCGGCGGCGTGGGCCGCGATCTTGTAGGCGATCACGCCCTGGCGGACGTCCTCGACCTCCGGCAAGCCCAGATGTTCCTTGGGCGTCACGTAGCAAAGCATGCTGGCTCCGTGCCAGCCGGCCAGGGCGGCGCCGATGGCCGAGGTGATGTGGTCGTATCCGGGCGCGACGTCCGTGACCAGCGGGCCCAGCACGTAGAAGGGCGCCTCGCTGCACTCCACCGCCTGTTTCTCCATGTTCATCGCGATCTGGTCCATCGGTACGTGGCCTGGTCCTTCCACCATCACCTGGCAGCCGCGAGACCACGCCCGCCTGGTCAGCTCGCCCAGCGTCTTGAGCTCGGCGAACTGGGCGGCGTCCGACGCGTCGGCGATGCTCCCCGGCCGCAGGCTGTCACCCAGGCTGAAGGAGACGTCATACTCCCTCATGATGTCGCAGAGGTCGTCGAAGTGGGTGTAAAACGGGTTCTCCTGCCCGCGGACGAACATCCACTGGGCCATCAGTGAGCCGCCGCGCGAGACGATCCCGGTGACGCGATGGGCCGTCAGCGCGATGTAGTCCCGGAGGATGCCGGCGTGGATCGTCATGTAGTCCACGCCCTGCCTCGCCTGGTGCGCGATCATGTCGAGCATGTCACGGGCCGAGAGGTCCTCGACCTTCTTGACCTGCTGGATCGCCTGGTAGATCGGCACGGTCCCCACCGGCACTGTGCTCGCCGCAATGATCGCCTGGCGGATCGCGTCGATGTTGCCACCGGTCGAGAGGTCCATCACCGTGTCCGAGCCGAGCTCGACGGCCATCTTCAGCTTCGACAGCTCGTTGTCGATGTTCGAGGTCACGGCGGAATTGCCGATGTTGGCATTGATCTTGCATCTTGCCTTGATGCCGATTCCCATGGGCTCGAGGCCGAGCCCGAGATGGACCGTGTTGGCGGGGATGATCATCCGCCCTCGCGCCACTTCCGACCGGATCAGCTCGGGAGCGAGGCCTTCGCTGCGCGCGACGAATTCCATCTCGTCCGAGATCATCCCCTGTCGTGCCGTTTCGATCTGCGTCATGGTGCCAAAATCCCCGGATAAACGTCTCGAGCGCGGTCTTGCCGATCCCGGTGACGGCTGCTCAATCCGCGTGGTATTTTCCCTCACACTCTCCCTTTGGGTATAACAATTTTGGGTCTTGTCGGTAAGGTAGTGATGTCCCGGGACTCGTCTCCACCAACTTCGGCCGTTCCGTTCGAGGCTTGGACATGCCAAGGACACATGTCGTCGCGTGCTCGCATCCGGAGTGCCGGGAGCCGGCCGCATACAAGATCGCCGCGCGCTGGACCGACGGCCGGCTCACGGAGCTGAAGACCTACGGCTTTGCGTGTTCTGAACACATCGGGGTGGTGTTTCGCGAATCGGAGCAGCGGCGTCGGGAGTATCATCCTTCACCGGGCGAGTCGATGGAAGAGCTGGCGATCTATCGCCATGAGGCGGGGAAGCGCGACCGCTTTCTACAACGGCTGTGGGGCCTTGAGGAGAATTACCGGTCGTGAGGGCTGCCAGCGATCGCGGCGCGCGATCGGCCGCCCAGTGCAACCGACCGAGCGACCGACCGACCGGGGTGACGAGCCGGTAACGTCCCTGAGTTACGTTGCGCCTCCGTTACGAACGGAGCGACTGGCGCAGCCATCGCGAGGCGTACCGCGTCTGGATTTCCGTCGTCCGGGGATTGAGCAAGGGCAATGGCGAGGGACGATATAAAGGTCGGTCAAGCGGCTCCCTCGAGACGAAGGACGCCTTGGTCGCGCCGGGAGATGCACTGGTCGCTCAGGCTCTGCCCGTCCGACGTTCAAGGAGGTAACCAGGAAGTGAACATCCTCACGACTCGCTTCGGCCTGATCCAGGCTTGCGAAACGGACGTTATCCTCGTTCCGGAAGGATTGCTCGGGTTCCGTTCGTTCACTCAGTTCGTCCATTTTCCCGATCCGGTTGTGAACGGTCTGTCCTGGTTGCAGAGTGTGACCGCGCCGGAGCTGGCATTTGGATTGGTCGCGCCCCCGCTGGCGGTCAGCGACTACCGCGTCGAGATTCGCCCGAGTGACTGTGCGGCGCTCGGGCTGGAGGATGAACGGTGCGCCTTGATCTACGTGATTTTGAATCGCGTTGACGGCGGAGGGCTGACGGTCAACCTCCAGGGGCCGCTGGTCTTCAACCCGATCCGCCGCCTGGGCCGGCAACTGGTCTTGACGTCCAGCCGGTATCCAGTGCGTTATCCCCTTGACACGTGTGCTTCGGTCCCGGGGCCGACTCTCTTGCCCGGGCCGTCACCGCTGCGAGCGACGGCGTAAGCCGGTCTAACTCCAGAGCAATGAGTCTTCTTGGCAACGTACAGACCCCAGCTCCGTCGTGGTCACCACGTGCCCGGGCAACGTGATCAGGGACGGTCGCGGGCCTCGCTGGCAGGAGGAAGGAGCCGTAAACGATGCTGGTCCTGTCCCGACACCGCGACGAAAGTATCATCATCGGCGATGATATCGTCATCACCGTCGTGGATATTCGCGGCGATAAGGTTCGATTGGGGATCGCGGCCCCGATCGAGATCTCGGTGCACCGCCAAGAGGTGTACGAGGCCATTCAGCGCGAGAATCGCCAGGCGAGCCGACTGGAGCCCCACGACGCCCGCCAGATCGAACCCCCGAACCAGCCGGCCCGGCGCGAGCCGCGCCGACCTCGGACTGACGATTGACGCGGACCATCCGGCCGGGGCCTCTCTCGCACCGCCCGCCCTGGTCGCACCCTTGGTTTCCCAAGGAACCCAAGGCGATCTCACTCATCCCTCGAAAACAATCGCGCATCCGATCGGACAACGTCGCGCGGCCACCGCCGGTGCGACGTTGTTCGATTAGTCGAGCTCGATGATCTCATCATCATCATCATCATCGATGATCTCGAACCCCTCTTCCATCAGGCCCGATTCGGCCTCTTCACCGAGATCGCTCTCGCCACCATTCGGGCTGACCAGGCTTGCGTTCCAGGGAACCGGTTCGGCCGGCAGGCCGCGCGGAAGATCGGCAAAGCCCGGCGCGACCAACCCCGGGTCGTGCGAAGGCAGTGGTGGCTCGCTCAACCGGGGACGCGCCCCCCGTTGCTCCGATGGTGAGGGCATCTCATCCGAACCAAGATAAATACGCACCTTGTAACCACCCAGGCTGATCTTATCCTCGGGCAGCAGGGCGGCCCAGCGAATGCGCTGGCCCTTGACCTTGGTCCCGTTCGTCGAGGCCAGGTCGCGGATCACGAGCAGGCCGTCCGTCCTTACCAGAACGCAGTGCCGCTTCGACAAGCCCGCGTGATCAATCACCACATCGCAGCTCTGGTGACGGCCGACGACCGTCACGTCGCGTTCGATCAGAATCGCGGGATCGCCATTCTCAGGAATCAACTCTGCCTTCATCGGTCGCACCAACTCAGTCGACATGCGATCGCCGGCGGGCCCGACACAGGCTCGTCGCGGTCCGGATTGTTGAATTCTACCGCGAACAGGCTCTTCTCACAAGACATGATTGCAAGCATTGAGCCGATTCGTCGAAGGTGAGTCGACCAACGATGCCCGGCCTGGAGATCTTCCAGGGGGTCCAGGAGGTCAGGTCCGGTAAACGGTGTTTTGAGCGGTCCGGTCCGCTGATCCTTCAACTCAGAACCGTTTACCGAACCTGACCCCCTCCACACCAGTGTCATTATTGGATCTGGGCCAGCGCGACTGCCCCTCCACCCCGGATGCCTGCGGCGGCGCCGTCAGGAATTCCGATCGTCTCTTGGCCGGCCACCAGAGTGATCTTGAGCTCGGGGATGTCACCGGCGCCGACGAATTGGATCGAGGAGATCAGGACGCGCGTCAGGTCGATCGTCTCGGTCGAGCCGTTACCGATCCGGTCCAGGGTGATCTCGGCCTCGGGGATGACTTTCTCGGTCGCGGCGTCGTGGAACAACGTCGTCGCGCCCCGGGACGGCTTCACGACCAGGGAGATGTCCTGCGCCCTGTCGGTGGTCGGCTGCGGGATCGTCAGACTGACCACGCCGGGCATCACTCCGTCGATGTTCGCAGTAATCGAGATCGAGAGCACGGTCCGGGCTTCAAGGGCCTCCGTGAGCGGCTGGGCGGTGCGACGCGTACGGCGCTGCCGGCGGGCTGCCGGCATGAGCCAGGAGCGGGGCACGGCGATCATCGGAGAGCCTCCACAAATAGGACTCCCTCGGGCGACGGTGAAATACCAGAGTTTTTGGACCGATCGGCCTGAGCTTTGTTTGCTGTCCGGGTCCGATCGGATGCTTAAGTTCTACCATGAACGCATCCCCGGAAGCAATGATGCTAGGGACGTCGGTTAGGGTGCTGAACCTAGTGCCTTGTCAATCTTGATTTGAGAAGTTGGAGTCCCGGCTTCAGCCGGTCCTTTCCGCCTATTGAGCGTCAGGTTAATAGGTTCCGCTTGATTTTCAGGTACGCAAACCGGCGGCTAGTGCCGTACCGCTGACTAGAACGCTCCGCCGCCGTCACCGGCAAGATCGATGTGCGCGGGTTGGCGGAATCGGAGGCCGCATGATATCTGAGCGGCACGGCGCTAGCCGCCGGTGTTTAGCTTCCGGCACGCGGGGGGGATCCCTGTGAAGTCATTAACCTGACGCTCAATAGGGATGTCGGTCAGGATTCTGAAACTAACGTCCAGGGGGTCAGCTCGGGTACACGGTTTTTTGCGGCGGTCTCAGTTCTCCCCACTCCGTCGCTGGATCCGGAAGTCCACCCCGTCCCTCGATTTCCCGGGTGCCAGAGACAACGTCTGGCTCGACCCTTCGGGCGACTGCGCCGCGTCAAGCCAGAACGGGGCGACCTGGATGAACTGTTCGCCCGGGCGGACGTATTTCAGTTCATATGTGCCGTCGTCGCGTGTCTTGGTCGTCGGGTCGTAGTAGCGGTTTTCGCGCCGGTCCGCGGCGCTGGCGCGGACCTCGCGGCCGGCCACGGGTTTCCCCTGGGCGTCGGTCACGCGGCCGCGGACAGTCGCCGGGCGGGTCAGCCGCAAGGTGACGTCGCTGATCTCCTCGCGCGGCTTGCTGCGAAATGGCAGCAGGACGCCGTTGGCCCAGGTCCGCCACTGACCGTACTTGCCGTCGTGAGCGACCAGGTTGTACTCGCGGTCGCCGCTGGCCGGCAGAAGCATGGTGAACTTGCCCTCCGCGTCGGTCTCGACGCTGAACCGGGTGTCGCCGGTCAGTGAGTTGCCGGTGCCCGTCAAGGCCGGCGCGACGGTCGCGCCGGCGACCGGCTTGCCGTCCGGGTCGATGACGCGGCCCCGGACCGTCGCCCCGCGCTCGAGCGTGATGGTCACAACGTCCATGCCTTGCGCAACCTCGAAGTCCAGGCCGTCAAAGTTGCGCTGAAACCCGTGTCGAGCGTCTTTCTGGTAGCGGCTCCACTCGCTGAGGCAGGCGTCGGACCACCACCGGGTGTAGCCGTCGGCCTTGACGTGGAACCGGGGATACTTGCCGGGCGGAACGTCGCGGACCTCGATCCGTCCGACGGCGTCGGACGTCCCCTCGATCCCGGGCTTCTGCCAGTGGGAGAGCACAACGCCCGCGACGGGTTTGCCTGTCTCGCTATCGACGGTGCGGGCCACGAAGCGGATTCCCGGCGCGAGACGGATGTCCCGCTCCCGGACCTGATCGGCGGCGATCGCCTCCTTCGGCAGCCGGGCCACTCCCACCCCGGGAGAGCGGATTTCGATGTCGTACTGCCCTGGCTCAACGTAGAGGCGATAGCGACCGTCCTTGCCACTCCTGGTCTCGGTGTAGCACTCGGACAGCCTGAACCCGGAGGCGCGTCTCGGGCCGCTGTCGGCGCGGATCGACGCGCCGGCCCCGGGCGAGCCGTCGGGCGCGAGCACGCGACCCTCGAAGAACGTGGTGTTGCCGAGGACGACCACCCAGCCGGGCCGTCCCACGACCTTGTCCAGGTGGAACTGCGTCTCGTACCCGTCCTTGCGGAACCGTACCTCAACCTTGTCATCCTTCGTCATCTTTGCGAACCGGAACCGGCCGTCGCGATCGGTCCGGGTGACGTGGCCCGGGACCCAGTGCCACGCGTGGGCCTCAACCCCCTCGATCGGCTTGCGCTGGGTGTCGACGACGACCCCGGCCAGCTCGTCCGGGGCAACCTGGCGCGGACTATCGACGCCTGAGGGCTTCGCGCCCACAATCGCTAGCTTGATCGTGACCGCACCGTCGCCCGCCGGGACGGCGACCGCCTCGTGCTCGGCCCCGTCGCGGAGCCGGATCAGCAATGTCGCAGCCTGTCCGATCGGAACCGTGTTGTTCCAGCCGGTCGGTAAACGGAACGCGCCCTGTGCGTCGGTGAGCGTCTCCGACCCCGGCAAGGGGACGCAAACGCTCCCTTTGCAGACGCCGACGACCGTCGCCCCGACGACCGGCGATCCGGTCGAGTCGAGCACCCGGCCGCGCACGGTCACGGCGGCGGCCACTTCCAGCGGCGGCACTTCGTAGCGGGCCACCCCGTCGGGGATGGTGACGGTCCGGCTGGAGACGTTTTCGGCGAGCCTCGTGTAGCCGGCCGGTGGGCCCATGACGTAGAGGTACGTCTCACCCGGCGGCAGCCTGTAATGGTAGCGCCCCTGGGCGTCGGTCTTGGCCCCTTGCGTCATCGCGCCAGTGCGAGGGCGGTACGGACCGTAAACGCCGACCTGGGCCCCTTCGAGGGGCGTGCCCGCACCGTAAACCAAGACCTTCCCCTCGACGTCCACGCCTCGAATCAGCTCGAACACGACCTCGACCGTCTCACCCGGCTTGAGCGCCACGTCCTGGGCGGCGCGGTAGGTCCAGGTCTCGCCTTCGCCCGTTCCGTGGACGAAGACGTTGACCGTCCCCTCGCTCAGTCCGTCGATCACGAACTGGCCGTCCTCGCCGGTGAGGACGGTTTCCGCCCCGAGATTCTCGCGGTAACGATTCCGTCCGGGCGGGTGGCTCGGCTGGAACGAGACCTTGAGACCGGCCACGCTCACGCTCGAAATCGTCGTCGCGACGCGGCCAGCGAGCCGCGCGGCGGGGAACGCCACCAGGCGCGTCGGTTCGCCCGGCGGCGCGGCGACGAAGCCCAAATCGGCCATAATCGATCTGACCCGCCCCTGGGCTTCCTTCTCGGCCCTGACCCTCATCTGTCCCCCGCCCGCGGCCGACACCCCAAGCTTGAGCCACGTGTCGGGGCGAGACGCGCGAAGCGTGAACGAGCCGTTCCCATCGGTGGTTGTCTCGAACAACCCTTCCAGTGGGCTGCCGCTGACGACCTCGCGGCGGACGTGCGAGAAGCTGGTCGAGATCGTGCTGCGCCCCGACCCGTCCCTCGAGGACGCGCTGCTGTGGCCGAACATCTCGATTCGCACCCGCGCTCGGGCGACCGGGCGGCGCGCGTCGTCGATCAGCATGGCGGAGAAAGGCTCTTGCTTGCCGAGCTTCCTCTCGACGTGGTCACCCCGTTTCTCGACAGGCAGCCAGCTCGCCCAAATGGCCGGCGCCAGGCCCTCTTTGTGCGCAACGAAGTAAACTGAAACCGGGCCTTCGGGAATCGGCCAGGTGAATCGACCGTCCTTGCCGGTCGTGAGGACCTGGTGGTTCGGCTTCCCGGAGCCGTAGAACCCGGCCACGACGACGGCACCGGCCGCGGGCTTGCCGTCGGGGTCGAGGATCACTCCCTCGATATTGCGCGCGGTCGCGGCCGCCGGCTCGGCCTTGACCGCTGGGTGTGTTGGCCGGTCGTCCTTTTTCGCCTGCGGCTCGACGGCGCGGATGTGCAGCCCGCCGATGCCCAGGGCGGCGGCGAACGCCACAGTTCCCAGTGCGAACGGGCGACGGACGGACGGGGGCGAGAGGGAGCGGGTCATGTCGTCCTCCAAGAGTCGTTTGTTGCGGACCGCCACGGTGCCGCGCTCGAAAAAGGGGAGCCAGCCGGGCCGCAGCACGGTCGCGGCGGGCAACAGCCGGCCGGGCCGCCTGGCCAGGCTCAGCAGGAGGCGAGCGTATCCCAGCGGATCGGCTCCGAGAGCCACGACCGCCTCATCGCAAAGCAGCTCGCGCTCGCGGTCGAGCCGGTTGAGCAGCCAGCGCACCAGGGGGTGGAAGAAGAACGGGACGCGAACCAGCTCCTGGACGAGCTTGGCCCAGTCGTCGTAGCGTGCCAGGTGCGTCAGCTCGTGCAGCAGACAGTCGCGGCGGTGTGACTCGGGCCAGCCGTCCCAGTCGGGCGGAACGAGAACCAAGGCCCGGCGGCCTCCGATCGCCACGGGCGACGCGACCGCCGGGTGAGCCGCCAGCGCGACGGGCCGCGATAGCCTCAAGGCTCGCCGGCACTCGTCGAGGAGGCGGTCGGACGCCTCGCCGCCCGGTACGGCGTGAGCCCTCAGCTTTGCCAGCAGGAGCCGCCCGCCCAACAACCGGGCCGCGAGCACGATCACGGCCGTCACCCAGAGCGCGCCGAGCCCGAGCACGGCAAGACGCCAGGAACCGAGCACCACTTGCCCCAGCCGATCTCGAGAGCCCACCACGTCGGGCTCCCCCGACACCGGCCGGGCGACGACCACCGAGGTCCGCGCGGCGTCGCGAGCGTCGTGCTCCGTGGAAATGTCCGTCGTGAGCGGTTCCGCCCGACCGTACGGCGGGGGCGTGACCCGTTGCGCGGCAACGCCGGCCCCCCGGGACGGCCACGATACGGTGGCGATCCGCCAGCGTGGCACGATGGGCAGCAGCATGCCCGCCGCCAGCGCCACCGCACACAACAGGTGGCGAGTGGCAGCCCGTCGCGGCGGCCTCAGAGCGAACCAGAGTGAGAGCGCCGCGAGCACCAGGCCCCAGCGGACCGACCAGTCGGCCAGGAACGCCAGCCAGGGAACGACCCAGAGGTCTGTCAGACCGTTCACGGCTTCCTCCTCCCACGCCTGCGTACGGCAGGGACCTTCGCACCCGCACCCTCACCATCAGGGGATCCTCGGTCGCACATGCTCGAGATCCGGGCCTCGATCGCTCGCAGTTCGTCCGGGGCGAGCTTCTCGGCGTCGACCAGCCCGAGGATCAACTGCTCGGCCGAACCGTGGAAGAACCTCGCCAGGAAGTCGGAAAGCAGGCTGCCGGTCGCCTCTTGACGCGAGACAGTCGGACGGTAGCGATGGGTCAGGCCCTCCTTCTCGTGGTCGATCAGCCCAGCCTTTTCGATCCCCTGGAGCAGGCCGAGCACCGTGGTGTACGGCTGCCGGTCACCCCGGGGCAGATGCTCCATCAGCCCGCGCACCGTCATTGGCCCGTGCTCCCAGAGCACACGCAGAACCGCAAACTGACGTTCGGTGATCGCCAGCACCTTTCGCCCGGCCATCAGTCTACCTCCTTACCCTGTTCGACGATGGATAACGTACGCATTATTGAGTAGAGCTCGGCTGGGCGTCAAGGCCGGTGTGCTGGGGCAGAAACAGGGACGCAGCGAGTGGGTTGTCAACCGTCGATTGATGGGTTGGAGTACCGCCTTTAGGCGGAAAGGACCGGCTGAAGCCGGGACTCCAACGCATGCCCGTGGAAAATGAGCGGAATGGCGCTAGCCACCGGTATGTTGGGATCACCGGCGGCTAGCGCCGTGCCGCTCAATTCAAGATTGACAAGGCACCAGTTTGCCAACGGCGTGGGGGTCCTTGGATCGTGCCGACTGATGGCAAGAACAGCGAGAGCGGCCCCGGCGGGCTGGCTTCTCGGGAGGGAAAACTCGCTGCGGCCTGGTTTCCGATCCCATTGTCTTGAGCCCCCGAACAGGGGCGACATGGCTTGGCCTTTGGCGCAACAAAATGGTCGCACGATGCCGAGGCATCAGCGCCAGTTCAAGGCCAAGCTCTCATGACCCCAGCCCCACCCCATCGAATCGTTTTATCCCGGGGGTCGTGATATGATGGCCCCAAGTGCGCCGGCGGAGTGGTGCGCGTAAGTAGGTCAGGCTGGAAAGCCTGACCTACCGCATACTTTCTTCTGCGGTCCGACTTATTTCAGACCCGTGTCCATCGAAGCCGATGAGCGTAGAGAGTTGCATCCGTGCCGGTTGAAGCCAAGCCGATCTTTCGCCCCGACGTGATTCGATTGCCCATCCTGGGTTTCAGCCTGCCCGAACAGGTCGCCCAACGGCGCGCGAAGCTCGAAAAATGGGCTGAGATCATCTCCACCGGGTCTGTCGACGCTCACAAGGAGCAGGAGATCCTCGCCGATTTCATCAACGACGTCTTCTGTGAATTGCTGGGCTACACTCGCGCGGTCGACAACCCCAGCCGGTACACGATCTCGCGCGAGAAACACGTCCAGGCCAACGGCAAGTTCGCCGACGCGGTCTTGGGAGAGTTCGGGCCCGACGCCAAACGCTACGTCGCGGCGATCGAGGGCAAGGGGCCGAAAGACCCGCTCGACCGCCCGTTCGCCGGCCGCAAAGTCTCGGCGGTCGACCAGGCTTTTGACTATGCCATCAACCTCCGCTGCAACTGGATCCTGGTCACGAACATCCGCCAAACCCGGCTCTATTACAAGGGAACCGACAAGCAAACCTTTGAGCGATTTGACACCGAGGTCCTGGCCCAGAATGAGACCCATCTTCGCAAGTTCGTCTTTCTCCTCCATGCGAGCCGGATGGTCCCCCTCCACGGGGCGTCTCATCTCGACTCGCTGTTCCAGGAGTCCGAGAAAGTCGGCAGCGAGCTGACCCTCGAGTTCTACGCCCATTACGCCTTCGCGCGGCGGAGCGCTCTGTCCCGCCTGCGCTGGACGAATCCGGACGTCGAGCCCCGCCTGATCCTGGGGTGCTCCCAGAAGCTCCTGGACCGGATCCTCTTCATCGCCTTTTGCGAGGATCGCGGCCTTCTCCCTGCCGAGACCATCAAGAGGGCCTTCTCGTACCGCGATCCTTACAACCCGCGTCCCTTGTGGGACAACTTCCGCGGGATGTTCCGGGCAGTCTTCGACCCTGAGCGCGGCGCCGGCGGATTCGATGTCGTGATCGGCAACCCGCCGTACATCCGGCAGGAATGGCTCTCCCCAATCAAGCCCTACCTCCAATCGCGCTACGCGGCCTATCACGGGATGGCCGATCTCTACGTCTACTTTTACGAGCTGGGACTGAGCCTGTTGCGTCCCGGCGGCCGGCTCTCGTACGTCGTCACCAACAAATGGATGAAGGCCGGTTACGGCGAGCCGTTACGGAAGCTCTTCGCCGAAAAGGGTTGGGTCGAGTCGGTCGTGGACTTCGGCCACGCCAAGCAGATCTTCAAGGACGCGGATGTCTTCCCGTGCATCATCGTGGTTCGCCGGCCTGAAGATGCGGTCCTGCCCAAGACGACGCGTGTGTGCTCGATTCCGAGAGAGCAACTCCGCATCGATGACTTGAGTGTTCAAATTGCGAGAGAAGGGGTTGAGGTCGAACGAAAGCGCTTGAACGAGAGAGGATGGTCCCTCGATTCGGAATCGGCCAATAGCCTGCTCGAAAAGATTCGCAACCGCGGCGTGCCGCTCTCGGAATATCTCGGTGTCAAGCCGTTGATGGGCATCAAGACTGGCCTTAATGAGGCTTTCCTGATCGACACAGTCAGGCGGAATCGGATCATCGAAGCCGACCCCGCCTCTCAGGACGTCATCCGCCCCTATCTGCGAGGCCAGGACATCCGACGATGGTTTCCGGATTGGTCTGACCTATGGATGATCGCCTTGAAGTCGAGCAGCGATCATCCATGGCCGTGGGCCCAAGCTGGCGATGGGGCCGAGGCCGTGTTCCGGAAGTGCTACCCCGGCCTTCATGCCCATCTGAAACCTAGCGAAGACGCATTGAGGAAACGGCAGGATCAAGGGCGTTTTTGGTGGGAACTTCGGGCTTGTGCCTACTGGGACGAGTTATCCAAGCCCCGGATCACATATCAGGACATCACCTGGACCGCCAACTTCTGCCTGACGCCAACCGAACATCTCTCGAACAATACGACCTACTTCATTCCATCAAAGGACGAGTGGTTACTCTCCGTACTGAACGCTCCGATCGGTTGGTGGTTCGCTTGGAGAACGGCCCAACATGGGAAAGATGAGGCGCTGCGCTACTTCACGTCCTTCATGGAAGGATATCCGGTCCCGCACTCGAGCAACGAAAACGTCGAGCAGTGTCGAAAACAAGTGCGACGACTCGTCGAGATCGTCCGATCCCACCAAGATTCGACCCGCCAAATACTCGATTGGCTTAAAGTCGAGCACAGCATCGAAGAACCAAGTTTAAAAATCCAGTCCGCCTTGGAGGTCGATTGCGAGTCGTTCGTTGCCGATGTCCGCAAGGCGCGAGGGAAGAAAAACCCGTTAAGCCTTTCGGCCCTTCGTAGCCTTCGAGAGGAACACTCCCGAACCATCCTCCCGGCCCAAGCTTTGGCGGGGGAAGCCCTTGTTCTGGAGCGCAGAATCAGCGACCTCGTAAACGAAGCGTACGGATTGACCCCAGATGAGATCGAATTGATGTGGATGACGGGTCCGCCGCGCATGCCGATTTCGAGAAATTAGCAGGTCCTGACCGGTATTTCAATGGCGATGACGCTTTCCGACCGAATCGAGGAATGACCCCCCGGCTTCATTTGCTCGAACGAATG
>JBIOJM010000041.1:0-44124 GCA_044450785.1 Isosphaerales bacterium | reverse complement strand
TGTCATCTGGGTCTTGGATTCCAGCGGCGTTGACGGTTAGCGTGTAGTTGCCGTTGCTCGCGGTCAGGCCGGAGAGCCCGTTGATCTGATAGGTCGAGCCCGATACGAGGGTGATCGTGACGGCGCTCGTGATCAGGTCAGGCCCATTGTTGTCCGTCAGGCTGAGGGCGGAATCGGTGAAGGTGCTGAGGTTCACCGGCTCGCTGAAGGTAACGTCGAGGGTCGAGACGGCTGTGTTCCGCGGGTTCCGTGAGACAGGCGCAATCGAGGTCACCGCCAGGGAACTAACGTTTAGGGAGACCATTTGTGTCTGCCCGCTAGCCAGGGTCCCGGTGGCAGTGTTGCCGAATTCCCCCGAACTGTCGTAAGTGAGAATACTGACGGAGTAGGATTGGCCAAGTCCGACTAACTCGAACTGCGTTGGAACTGGTCCAGTTCCGAAGGCAATTGCGATCCCCGTGGAGGAGTTACCGAGGAAGACGCTGTCGGGGATCTCCTCCAGCAGGCCTGTCTCGGGCGTGTCCCCGAGCCGCCGGCCTTGGGCGTCTGTCAAGATCGTCCCGACCGGATCGATCCGATACTGGACCTCCCATATTGCGAGCGAATGAAGACCCCAGTACGAGAGTGACGTGGAGATCGGGAGGAGACTCGTGTTCAGACCAAGCGACTGGAGCGCATCGGTCTGACTTGTGAGGTCGGCGGGGAGCGCCTGGTGTTCCACATTTCCAACGTTGAATGTGCGAACAGTCGTGATTCCTTCGAAGGGATCGGCGGAGGAAGCGGGAACGGTGCCGTCACCATTGGGAGCGAATTGATCCAGATACCAAGGCTGGTTCGCCGATGGGACGTGAGGCAGTCCTGCGTCGAACGGGAATACGCTAGCGATGGGGATACCGACTGAGCTGTAGATGGGGCCGATCTCGGCTGTGGACGACACGTCTGTAGATAGTCCGCTTCCGTAGATGACATTCACTTGCTCGACCATCGACTCGAAATCAGTCAGGCCGCTGCCACCGTTGCCATCGGGGGCGTTGAGGTCAAGCAAGAGGTTGTTGCGAATCAAGGGATTGGCGTTGACGGTCACCGGGCCAGCACCCGATCCGTCGTACAGGAACGGCTGTGTTGACATCAGGTCAAAAAGGGACGGAACATACCGCGATATAAACTGATAATAGTTCAACGTCCCGTCGGGATTTTTCACCTGGTTGAGTGTAATCGAACTGTTTGTCGTCGGCCCGCCGATCATATAGCCGTTCTTTAATTCCTTGACAGCCATCTCGATAATTGATGAAAACACATATTCATATGGTATATTGCTTAGTACAGGGGCTAGCCCACCATTATTAATCTCCCAGTTATTCTGGCTCGGATTGAAAGACTGGGGCGCACCGAGGTTTGGCGTGGCAATCACGGTGAAGTCATTGATCTTCGGAAGCTTAGTTGTGGTTAGTTCCCAGGGCACGTCTTCGCCGTAGGCGGAACTCTGGATGTAGGCACGCACGACGAGTCCGCCCATGCTGTGAGCGATGACGTCGACCGAGTCAAGGGCGATGTCGGGGTATTGTGCATTGAAGGCTGTGCCGGCCTGCTCGAGCCAGTATGCCAGGTAGTCGACGCCGCTGTTGTATTGCTTGTTGGCGAGGTCGTTCGCGATCCCCATACCCGAAAGCGGTACGAGGTTGCCGCTACTGTCCAGGGGGGCAACGGGCATCCGCCAGTCGTAGGTCGCGACGAATAGGGTCTGACCTAGAACGTAGCCGTAGTTGACCAAGCTGGTGGTCAAGTCGGCATAGGAGTTCCCCAGCGGGTCAGCCAACAACTTCGATGGGTCGAATCCGCGTTGGGTGAGCCAACTAGCAAAGTCGGCATTGTTAGGGAGCGATCCAAGGATTCCCGGTACGACCAGGATTGGCCGGGTATACATGAACTCCATCTCCGACGTCCCGTTCGGCCCGGTCGCTGTGGCCGTGACCCCCTCGTCTGCGGTCGTCGCTGTGGCGAAGGTCACGTCGAACCCGGCGAATCCCGAGGCGTCCGTGGTGACCGGAAAACTTCCGAGATAGGTCTCGCCTTGCCGAACGTCCTGCAACGACGCAGTCGCGTTAACGTAGAAGTCGAGGATGAAGCTCGTGTTCGGAAGGCTCTTCAGCGTGCCGACGATCTCGGTCGCCGAGCCGTTCTTGACGAGCGAGCTAGTTGGGAAGTTCTGCCTGCCATTGGCATCGTTTGCTGCGGTGCTCTGCGGGTACATGTTCAATGTGCGGCCATCGTCGCCCAGGTCGATGCCCGAGTTGTAAGTGTAGCCATCTGCGGTCCCCGGCGCTGCTCCGTTTCCGTAGATCGAGTTCCCGCGAACAACGTTATCAATCGTACCAGCGCCGGTGATGACGACTCCCGTCTGACCGTTGAATGCGATGACATTGGCGGTGGGGTTTTGGTCTACCGGCGTCGTTGTGTCGGTCGGCATGAGGCCGATCGTGTTGTCCGAAGCACCATCCTCGATTAGAATCCCCACGGCCGCGTTGCCGAGGCCAAATGAGCCCGAGGAATCGGTTCCAATCCAATTGCCTTGGATCACGGTTTGCTGGGCGTTGTCGAGGACGATTCCGTCGAGCGTGTTCCCCGTGATCACGTTCCCCGCGCCGGCGTCAGTCCCGCCGATGGTGTTGCCGGTAGCACCCGCGGAGACGACGATTCCGTTCTCGTTGTCGGTGATCTGGCCCCCGGCGATGGAACCGTCGCTGCCGGTGATGGAGACCCCCGCCCCGCTGAATCCAGTGACCGTCACGTTTTGAACGCTGTCTTGATTGCCGGAGATGTCCAGGCCGTCTCCACCCGCCGAGCTGCCGTCCAGCGTGATCGGACCGGTGACGGTGACCTGGTCGCGCGTCAGTGCTGGTAGCGGAGATTGAAGCGAGATCGTGCCAGCCGAAATGTCGGCGGCGAACGTGATAAGGTCTGGCCCGTTCGTGATCGGGTCGCCATTCACCTCGCTTATCACGGCGCGCAACGAGCCTGGCTCCGCGTCATTCAGGTTAGCGACGATGTATTGAATTCTGGCGGCTGCGACATTATTCGTCTCGTCAGACTCCGGAATCGTGTTGTTCGGGTCGACGACGGCCAGCAAGTACTTTGCTCCCGATGGGGGCGTTCCCAGCGTCACGGCGTCGAAGTGGATCGGCCCATATGTACCGACGGCCGTCGCAGTCGTCGTGACCGAACCGGGAATGAGCGTGTCCCCCGACGGGTCGAACGTTGGGTCCGGAGCCCAGTAGAGCGCGGTGGTCGTCGGCTGGCTCAGGTCCGAACCGCTGATCGTGTAGCCGAAGTCCACCCCGCCTTTGGTGGTGTTCCAGGCCAGGGAGGTCGCGGCAAGGTCGGTGACCGACGATATACCCGCCATGTAGTGCGCCTGTATCCGATCGGGCGTCAGGGCGTGATCGTAGACCGCCACTTCATCAATGATACCATTGAATCGACTGCTCCCATTGCTATCGGCGCCAATATGAGCCACGCCCGTGTAAGGGTTAGCCGACGCATATGAAGAGCTCCCGATGGACTGCCCATTTACATAAATGGTTCCCGTCCCCGCGCCGTCCGAGGTCGCGACGATATAATACGTCGTGTTGCTCGCAAACGCGTATGTTGGGCCGAAGTTTAGGCTTCCGAAGAGGCTGGGGCCATTAACAGAGTTCATCGCGAGGCCATATCCAAACCCCGCCCCCGCCGTGGACTTGTCAAAAATCCGCGCGTTGAACCCGGCGCTTGAATTGAGACGGAACCAGGCCTCGATCGTGAACGGTGCGTTCACGAAGTTCAGGTCGGTGGCGTTTGGGATCGTCACGGAGCCGACCCCATTGAAGGCAACCGCAGTATCTGTGCCGGCAATCAGCCCCGGCACGCCCAATGTTGGCGACCCAGTGTAAGTGCCGTTGTTTTGCGGCAGGATACTGGCGCTGTCCGTGGCGGTCAGGCCCGCCGTCTCGTTCAAGCGATAGTAGGCGACGGGACTATCGGACGGCACTGTACTAGCGTATGATAATAGCTCTCGCCCTTCCAATGCCTCAATTTGGGGCTTCAGACGGAATCGGTGCTCGCGGGCCGACTTTGACTGTGGTCGTTGCTTGGATGTAGTGTTTGATGACATCTGCCGATTCCTCCAATGAGCGTGCGCCCGAGGCTGGTTCGAAGTTGGTGAGGCCGTACTTGACCTTAACCCAAAACTGACACTGTTGGGTTTGGCCCCATTAGAATGCCCGCGAGACGACCAGCTCCTCTGACAAGAAACTTCTGATATTCCACGAATGCCCAGTTGTGCGTCGTTCGGATGTCGGAATAAGCCAAGAACGTCTGGTACCTCACCAGGCACCTGTCCTGGAGGGCACATTCCTTGGCGTCGGGCGCGGAATGAGCGGCTCCGACAACCGCCGAGATCTGGGGCGTTTGGCCTACCAACCCAGCCCTATCTCAGTCAGCCGACGCCGGACCTCGACGAGATCGGCCACGCACACCGCCCCCAACCGGTTCCCCCAGATCAAGTAGCGGCCGTCGAGGTCGGGACTGAAGTGTACGGTGTCCACTGCTCCTGGAATCCGGTCGAGCAAAACCTTGCCGTCCCGGTCGTAGATCTGAGGGCGACCTCCTTCGTCAAACGCGTAGCCTACCCACAGTTGAGCATCTTGAGAGACGCCAGAAATGAGGGTGATCGGTGTCGGCCCCATGAATCGGAGTGAGGGAAGCTCGAACAGGACCGGCTGATCTTTCGGGTAGTGAATAAGAAGTCGACCCGTGGGATCGAATGTGAACTTGCCGTTTGCCGGGTCCAACGGGATCTTGGGCAGGATCTCGCTCACGAACGTACCGTCCACTTGATAGGCCCGAACCTGCCGGCTGAGGTTCAGTTCATCCGCTCCGCCACGACCATCGACCAGGAAGTGGGTTCCATCAGGGGACGCCTCGATTTCTTTCACGCCCCAGTTCAGGTCGATGATCGTCTTCACGGGCTCTTTGGGATTACGTCCCAGCAGGTTGCGAATGACGCAGACGCGAGGATAGCTCATTGGGGGCGCCTGAGAATCCGGCGGACGTGAGCCGTCGCGAACCTCGACACGCATCAACATCAGGTGCTCGGCGTCGGGGAAGGCGATCGCGTCGGCCAGGCCCCAGGGGAGCTGCCAGCGCCGCGCCGCGCCTGACTCCACATTCCAGAGAGTCGCCGTATTCCCGGCTGAAACCGCAAGTGATCGTGCGTCGGGGCTGAAAGCAAGGTCGGCGTTGCCAGTAAACTGTCCTCGCGGAACGTAGCAGAGTCGGACAAGTCGCCCGGTATCGCGGTTCCAGACGCCCGTCCACCAATTGTCGGAGAGGGCGGCCAGACGCTTTCCGTCACGTGAAAAGACCACCTGCATAACTGAACCGGGGAGGCCCCGAAGCTGACGAATCCCGCGACCTGAATCCAGCGCCAAGATCCGTGTTCCCGGACGCAAGGCTGGTGTCGTTTCAAAGGGATACTAGTAACTGCTTGCGAGGCGTGTGCCGTCGGGGCTGAAAGCCAGAGCCATCGTATAGTGTTGAGTGTGAAACTCGACGAGACGTTGCCCCGTGGCGACGTCCCAGAGACAGCCGGGACCTGAGTGCCCTGCCGAGGCCAGCAAGGTGCCATCTTCACTGAATGCGAGGGTGAGGATCTCGAGACCCGGTGCGCGGAGCAGTTGCCATGTGCCTCGACTTGCGGGGTTCCACAGTGTGATCAGGCCATCGGTGCCGCCGACGGCAATCATCCATCGCTCGGCCGTCGTGCGCGGGGCTTCCGTGTACCATTGGTTCTGGCCGAAGGCGACACAATGGATGGCGTTCTGAACCCGAAAGCTCGCGGCCGTCTGTCCATCGGACACGCTCCACAGATCGACCCAACCCGATCCGTCCCAGATCGCGAGAAGGCCGGCGTCAGGTGAAAAGGCCAGGCCGGGGCGCGGCAGCGCGGGGGAATCGGGTGCTATACGACATGAGCGCCGGTGGAGCAACTTGCCCGAGTCCGCGTCCCAGATGAGGAGAAGTTGCTCCCCTTTTGGATCAAGAACAGTCGCGGCCGCCCGTGAGCCCTCAGGCGCGAGAGTCCAGGCCAGAAGGCGAGAGCCCCCCTCCACGGGATCGGAAAGTGTGCGGATGATCTTTTGTCGCTCCACGTCGAGGAGTTGGAGAGGGAAGTACGGGTTGGGCCGGGGGTCGAGGGGAAGCCGATCGGGTCGGTCCGGCTCGGTAAAGGTCGGCCCGATTTGCCAGGGCGAGCCGTCGGGACGAATCGCCAACGGTCCGCTCAATTCGAGTGGCCATGTTTCCAGCCGGTCGGTCTCGGGGTTCCATCGCCGGGGACCATCGCCGGTGTGGCCCATCCAGAGCCGCCCTTCGGGCGCGAACGCCAGCGACTGGGCGAAGATCCGGTGTTCCTTTTCAAGGCTGGTATCGAACCCGGAGAGCGAGGCCGCGGCCTGGGCCTGAACGGCCCCGCGCTCCTCAGGTTTCCACGTTAATCCGGAGATCCGGTCCCGGATTTTCTTGGACCAGCCCTGGAAATGATCGCTCTGGGCAATGCGCTGAATGTCCAGGAGTTGAAGCTGTCGTTCCCTCGCCTGCGCCTGCATTCGGTAGTACTCGGTGCCTCCCACACCGGCACCCAGCATCGCCAGTGTCATGATCAGGGACGCTGCGGCCCATCCCGGGCTCCGCCGCGACCAGAGCATGAGGCGCCGCGGTATAGCCGCGGGTCGCGCGGAAACCGGCTCGCGTCGAAGCCAGTGTTTCAGGTCATCAGCCAGGGCCTGGGCGGTTGAGTAGCGCTGCGCGGGGTCCTTTCTCATGGTTTTGAGAACGACCGCCTCCAGGTCACGGTCCAGTGCGGGGTTGAGCTGAAGCGGAGGAGGCGGGTCAGTGTCCAGAACGGCCTTGCCAGTGGCGAAGGCGCGCTGGAGCGTCAGCAGCTCGTAGAGGGTCACGCCCACGCCCCAGACGTCGGAGTGGGCGTCGGCCTGTTTGCCCCCCCCGTGCTGTTCAGGGGCCATATACGGCGGTGTGCCAACCGGGCCCGCGGTCAGGCTGGCGTCGGGTTCCGCGCCGGACGGTGTGAATGCGAAAGCTACCGGTGCAGCGCCGCTGGTGGCCTTGAGAGCGGCGAGGCCGAAGTCGAGTACCCAGGCGTGCCCGCTGGTTTCGACCATGATGTTCGAGGGTTTCAGGTCGCGGTGGATGACCCCCGCCTCGTGAGCGTGGTGAATTCCCTCGGCGACAGCGGCCATCACCTGGACCACAGTGCGGATGTAGGACTTTGAAAGGAGTTGGACACCCGGCCCTCGAGTCGAGGACGACGGACCTTCGGGCAAACCCTTGGCCACGGGCTCGGTTACACCGAGCGTGACGGGTCTGGGTTGCTCGTCGCCGGGTACCTCTGGATCCGCCGACGCGGACGAACTTCGCGACTGCGCCTCCTGCAGCAGCTCTTCGAACGACGAGCTGGCCAGGCCGTTGCCTGACGACTCGTGCGAGCGGGCCGTCTTGATCACCTGGCCGAGCGAGGCCCCGGAGAGATAAGGCATGGCGAAGTAGAGCAGGTCCCCCTCGCAACCGGTGGCGAAAATCGGCACAACGTTCGTGTGGTGCAACCGGGCCAGCGTTCGCCGCTCGCGGTCGAACCGGAGCAGCAGGCTGGCACTGGTCGCCTGACTCCGGCGGATCGTCTTGACCGCCACGCGCCGCGCGAGCGGCTCCTCGACCGCCTCATACACTTCGCCCATGCCGCCCCGGCCGATCGACCGGACGACCCGGTACGGACCGAACCGCCTCGGGCTGCTGGACTCGCTGCCGGCAGACCCGTTTTCCGGCGCGGGCCGGACGGGGGGTCTCCTGAAGCATCCTGACCGCTTCGGCCAGCTCGCGGAACGTCCCGGCCATCTCCGGGTGCAGCGACTGGTACCGCTCCAGCACAACCTGGGGGTCGGCGGCCTCGAGCAATTCCTGCTCGAAGCGCTGGATCAGTTCCGGAATTGAGCTCTCTGAGTTGCTCGGTGCGGTGATCATGACTGGCGTGCCCCGGGAGGACGGAAGGCGGTCGGGATCAACGTTCGGAATTTCACGGCTGCCCGGAGGGCGCGCCTGTTGGCGGTGTTTTCCGTCAGGCCCAGGATCGCACCGATCTGGGGGAAGCTCAAACCGTCGAAGTAGCGCAAGCAGAGGATCTCCCGGTCGGTGGGATCCAGCTTGTCGAGGGCCGCGCGAACCACCTCGTGACGCTCAGCCCGGGAGACGGCCGTATTGGGACCGGTGTGGGAATCGACAAGCTGCTCGGCCAGGCGTGCCGCGAACCCCTCCGCCCCGCCGACTTCCCGATCCACGTCGTGCTCCGGTCCCATCGCTCCGCGGATCAGTTCCCTGAGCCGGTCGAGCACCTGGCCGTAGACCCAGGCATCAACTTCCTTCGGCTGGGGAGAAAGCGCCTGCCACCGCGGCCGGGCGCGGACGAACGCATCGTGAACGACCCCTTCCGGGTCGATCCGAGCTGCCATCTTGGAGCTGACCCGCCGCAGGATCATCGCCACCAATCGGGGCCGCAGCCGATCGACGGCCGCGGCGAGGATCGCGTCGCCGGTCAACGTGGAAAGTGTCGTCTTCGAATCCCCAGCCATGCCACGCCCCTCTTCCGGAGATGATCACCCGATGCCCTCCGGAGATTATCCCGCATGCCGACCGCGAAGTCTGACAAGAAAATACCGCTTTGCCCGCCGCGTGGACAATGATCTGATCCTCCTCGGGCAGTTCCTCGCCCGGCTCCGCTTCGCGCTGCCCGTCCACGCATCGGATCCGCCCCACCTCGACGCCTCGTCGACTCGCCATCTCCGCCATCATTCCCAAAGATTCTGCGAGAATTGATGCAACGCTGAACACCACCGCCCGGACCCCCTCACCCGGCCTGCGGCCGACCTCTCCCCGTGGGGGCGAGGTGGTAAAAATGAAAGGCCCACGGCGTTCTGACCTTACGACGCGAAAGAGAAAACCGGTCGCCCTCGCCCCTCTTGTGGGGAGAGGGATGGGGTGAGGGGGCGAACCGCCTGGTGATCGCGGTTTCGCTCCGCCAAACCAGGTGGTGATCAGCGAGAAGTCTCGAGATCGACGAGACCGGTCAATCTGTCGACCAAACACGCCCCACACCGGTCGCCTGAGCCCTGCATTGTCCTCCCGCCGCCGACGCTGTAGCATCAGGCTGACACCCTTTCAAGGAGACTGGAGATGAGCATCAGCACGGTCCCGCCCCCCACGACTCGGCCGGCGACCCTGGATGACCTGGCCCAAGTCGACGGAAAAGCAGAGCTCATCGCCGGAAAGATCGTTCACCAGATGCTCACCGGATACCAACCGAACCGGGCCGCATTCCGGATAGCCCGCAGTCTGGACGACCACGCCGAATTGACCGGTCATGGAGTGGCCTTCACCGACACTATGGGATTCGCCATACCCGAACTTCCCTCGGGACGAGAGTCCTTTTCTCCGGACGCTTCCTTCTACCTCGGCCCTTTACCCGATGACCCGATGCGATTCGTCGAGGGAGTGCCGACTTTCGCCGCTGAAGTCAGAAGCAAGTCGGACTATGGTGAAGCGGCTGAGAAGTTGATGGCCGCCAAACGAGCCGATTACTTCCTCGCCGGAACCTTGGTCGTCTGGGACGTGGACCTGATCTCACGGTGTGTGCAAAAGTATCGAGCGGACTCACCCGATCAACCGACCTTGTTCAGCCAAGGCGAGCAGGCCGACGCGGAACCAGCCGTTCCCGGTTGGCGGTTGCCTGTCGACCGACTGTTTTCCTGACCCGACGCCTGCAGCAGCCGCCCAGCAATCCGGCGGTGAAAAGGGGTCGGGAGTCGATTCGACTTGACGGCTCCTGACCCGTTTCCACAGCGAAGTGGGCCTCCGTGCCCGCAGGGTGCCTCAAGACACATCGCGGGGCCATCGCCGGCCCGTTCAATCACTCGGCCGATCCCCCGATCGCACGATCATGTCGCCCGCCCGATCCTTCCTCGATCCCGTAACTGCGCTCGAGCTCCTTCACGCGCTCCTCCAGTTCCTCGTGCTCTCGGGCCTTGATGACCGTCGAGACGCTTTGCAGGTTGTTCTTGCACGCCGACAGGATCGCCTTGAACGCCGAGATCACGTCCCGGGGCTTGGCCTCGGAATCGTCGACGATCTGGTAGACCCGCTCGATCAACAGATCGCGCCTGGCCTCGGCGATCCGCCAGCGCTCGCGCAGGGCGCGATCCGTCAGCCGATTAAGGCGCCTTCTCCGCGCGTTTCTTCCCCCAGAGGCCCCCTGAGTTTCGCTCATGGTTCGTCTCCCAGTGCGGTCGACAACACTCCGACCCACAAACCCTGCCGACTACCTGCGAGGCTGCAATCGCTCGCAACCGAGGCCGTCGACAAGCTTGCTCAAGTCTCGTCCGGAACGTCGCACTCAGATGCCCTGATTACCGGCCACCGGGAACGTCGCGCGAGCTTGCCCAGAGTCGGAGATCTATTCGTGCTAAAGAAAGCCATAACAAAACGCCGACAACCAATTATCGACGGCATTCTCGCCGGCCTAAACACGATTTCGCATAAGAAAGCAAATTCTTCCAACAAACGCCGATCCAATTGAGTGCATCCTCTTTCAGTTTTCAGTTTTCAGTTTTCAGTGGCCAGAAGTCGGCGGCCGGCGAAGACAGTTCCCCGTCTTTACTGAAAACCGAACACTGAAAACTGAACACGGCTACCCACACCTCGCCACCCGCCACGGAGTTTGAAACAAGATGATCCCCGCTCCAGCATCTGATGCGACGATCGAGAATCCCCTGGCGAACGAAGGACCGGTCAAGGCGCTGCTGCGTCTCACCGAGACGGCCGGGTTCTTGCGGTCGACCGACGGCCGCTTTCACGCCCGCGTCTTGGTCGGCGGCCGCCCTGAGATTTATGCAATCAGGTCGCCGGCATTCCGCGACTGGCTGATAGACGGCTACGCCCGCAGTTGTCACGAGACCCCTTCGGACTGGGCGATCCGCCGCGCCCTCGCTCAGCTCGAGGCCACCGCACGGTTCGAGGGCGGCACGCCGTCAATCTTCATCCGCGTCGGCCAAGACGGCGATGTCAATGCCAATGGCAACGGCAACCGCAACGGCAACGGCTCGGCCTTTTACCTCGACCTGGCCGATCCCGGCGGCCAGGCCGTCAAGATCGGCCCCGATGGCTGGTCGATTGTCAATAACCCGCACATCAACTTTCGTCGCCCCGACGGGCACCTGCCGCTCCCCACGCCCAGCCGCGAGGGCGCGATCGAGTTGCTCCGGCCATACGTCAACGTCATCGACCGTGATTTCACCCTGCTGGTCGTCTGGATGGCCGCCGCGCTCCGTCCCGTTGGCCCCTATCCCATCCTGGCCCTCTACGGCGAGCAAGGCTCGACCAAGACCACCCTGGCCAAGGTCGTTCGCCTGCTGATCGATCCCCAGGCCACACCCATGTTCGCCCAGCCCCAAAACACCCGCGACCTGATGGCCACCGCCGTCAACGGTTGGGTGCTGGCCTACGACAATATCTCCGCGATGCCCGATTGGCTGTCCGACGGCCTGTGCATCCTCTCAACCGCCGGAGGCTATGCGGGCCACGCGTCGTTTACCCACGGCGAGCGGCGCGTCATCCACGCTCAACGCCCCGTGATCTTGACCGGGATCGAGGAGTTCGTCGGGCGGGGTGACCTGAGCGACCGCTCCGTTTTCCTCAGCCTGCTGCCGATCGCTCCCGGCGACCGCCGCCTCGAGACGGAGTTTTGGGCGTCGTTCAACCAAGACTATCCGCGCATCCTGGGAGGCCTGCTCGATGCCGTCGTGGGGGGCTTGCGCGAGCTGCCGTCGGTCCACCTGACGGAATTGCCCCGCATGGCCGACTTCGCCGCATTCGCCGAGGCAGTCGGCCGAAGCCTGGGATTGCCGGCCGGTACGGTTCTCTCAAACTACAACGACAATCGCCGGGAAGCGGCCATGACACAGCTCGAAGATTCGCCGCTGGCGGCCACCCTGCTCGAGAACGGCCCCGACCTGAACGGTTGGTACGGGACCCCATCCAGGCTCTTCGAACTGCTCACCTCGCTCGCGGGTCACAAGGTTGCCGCCTTGCCCCGCTGGCCGAAGTCAGCATCGTCGTTCGCCATCGAGCTGCGCCGCATTGCCCCTCAACTCCGCTTACATGGCATACTCGTCAATATCTCCCGTTGCCACAACGGTCGAATCGTTACAATCTCCCTGGATCCATGACCTGTACACAAAAACCCCTAAACGCGCAAGTCTAATGCTACCAAGGCCGTGTCGGCGTGTCGGCATTTTAGGCCCCGAGACGCGTGTGTGCTCTGGGCCACGCGGCGACAACCGAGCGAAAAAAACCGTTCTAATGGCGACCGACCGGCGCGCGCGGCTTTACAGGCCGCTTCAAGACGAATACCATCGAAGTGGACAGTTCGCAGCGCCGGGTCGCGTGGTCCGCCGTCATCGCGTCGGACTACCGGCTCGCCGGCATTTCCACTACCTGTACCCGTCCCCGTCGCGGAAGCGAGGCCTGAAATGTCTCAAGCCATCGTCAACCCGGAAGAGCTACGCCGGTTCGCAGCCCGTCTCAAACAGTTCAACAATGAAATGATCGGCCAGTTGACCACGTTGCATGGACAGCTCGCCGGGCTGAGCCAGACCTGGCGCGACCGGGAGCACGATAAGTTCGTCGAGGAATTCGAGCAGACCCTCCAGGTTGTGAAGCGGTTCACGGAATCGACCAACCAGCACATCCCGTTCTTGCTCCGCAAGGCGGAGCGGATCGAAGAGTACCTGCAACAGCGTTAGGACCCCGTCATGAGCAAATCAGCCAACGTCCTGTCCGTCCAGGCGCTCAAGGACTTCAAGGTGGTGATGTGCAACTTCGCCGAGGAGGCGCGCAACTCACTCAGCGGGGTCGACATGGAGCTGCGTCGCATGCGCGATTGGCTCGAGCGCGACCAGCTTGGTTTCTGGCAGGCGCAGGTGAAGAAGCGGCAAGAGGACCTGATGCAGGCGCGATCCGACCTCCACCGCCGCAAGCTCTCGCAGCAGGGGAGCGACGCCGTGTCCGACGCCGACCAAAAAGAGGCGCTTCGGGAAGCCACACGCCGGCTCAGGATCGCCGAGGAAAAGGTCGCGGAGGTCAGGAGACTGATCCCGTTCCTCCACCATGCGATCGACGAGTATCACTCCCATTCCCAGCCGCTGGGCGACCATCTCTCGGGCGGGTTCGAGAAGAGCCTGTTCGGGCTGGAAAAGATGATCGGGTCGCTGGAGGCGTATCTGGCGCTGAAGGCCCCGACGGCGCCTCGGCTTGATTCCGCGCAGGAGACGGGCGCGGGGCCGACGTCGGCGGGCTCGTCCACCACGGGTCAGACCATGACGGCGACGGCGGAGTCGCCGGCCAGCGAAACAGTCACAACGGCGCAAACGACCGAAAGTGCGGAGACCACCTCGCCCCCCGGCGAGAAGCTGGTCGCGGGGAGGGTATCATGAGCGCTCATTCCGGACGGCTTCAGCACGCGCTGAAACACCTCAGGGAGCAATGGGACATCGCCCAGGACACCTGGGACGATCCCGTCTCCCGCGAGTTCGACAAGGTGCACATCATCCCCCTGGAACAAACCACCAAGAACGCGATCGTCGGCATGGAGAAGCTGTCCGAGGTCTTGGGGAAGATCCGGGCTCAGTGCAAGGAGGACTGACTGATCTCTTAACCACGGATCCTGGAAACATGCCTGAGTCGCCACTCGTTCAAAAAGAAACCGTTGCGCTCAATGACCTGGAAGTGCTGATCGCCGCCCGGGCCAAGGGCGAATCTGAGACGGAGCTGGGGTTTCGCAGGCGGATCGACAGGGAAGAGGCCGAGTACCGCGCCGCGGCGAAACAACTCGCCGGCAAGTACAAGGTCGACAGCGAATCCCTGGAAGCCCAGTATTCCCGTGCGCGCGAGGACGTGGTCCAAACCTTCGAGCGCAACACGCAAGCGACCAAGGATGAATACGCCCAGGCCAAGAAGCAGATCGACGATCAGTTGAAGAAGGACCAACGCAAGGCCAAGAAGGCCAAGGAAGAAGCCGGCTGGCAAGCGCTGGCGTTTTACGAAGGTTCGCGAGACGAAGGGATCAAGTGGCGCCGCGGGGCCGACGGCAACTGGGCTGGAGCGCTCGGCGATCTCGAGATCAAACAGGCGGATGCCGCCTTCGTCCTCAAGCGTTGCGGCAAGCTCGCGGCAGCCCCTCCGGAAACCGCCGCGGCTAGGGCGGCCGAAGCGCCCGTGCCGACCGAGTCGCCCGCCGCAAGCGGTGCCACAGAGGCCCCGGCAGCGGCCGAGGCGGCGGGATCGTCCGCCGCGGCCGAAGCGGCCCCAACGGCCGGTGATCAGCCCGATCTCGATCCGCTGGCGAGCCTTCAGAAGATCACCACTCGCATCGACGAGGAAGTGATCGCCTTGGACGTGCTCAAGCTCCCCAAGTTCCTGAGGATCGACGTCTTCATCTGGCCGTTCTTGATCCTGGGGGGCGCTGTGGCCGTGGCCTTGGGCATGGGCACTCCCGTGGGTTGGCCCACGGCCGCCATCGCCGGAGTGATCGCCGCGGTCGGTGCCGCGGTCGGTGCGCGGTTCGGCCTGGTCGCCATGGCTCGCCCGAGCGTGGCGCGTCACGCCGTTCCGCTTCGAGCAGCGCTGTCGGACGCGGAACAGCTCCTCGAGCAAAACAAGGACTGGATCAAGAACAAGTTCGACGGCAAGATTCGCGAGCTCGAGAAGAACCGGGAGAGCACGGTGCGCGAGGCCGACGAAACGATGGGCCGGCGCTTCGCGGAGTTTCAGCAGCGACATCAGAAGCAGACGGCGGAGGCGGACACGACTTTTCCGGCGCGGCTGGAGGAGATCAAGCTGCGCCGCGACGACGGCCTCAAGAAAGCCGAGGAACACTATCCGCCCCGCATCACCGCCCTCAAGGACACGTACGAGAAGGATCGCCGAGGGCTCGATGATTCATACCGCCAGACCAAGGAGACCACCAAGCAGGCCTACGACCAGGCATGGAACACGCTGATCAAGAACTGGACGGACGGGATGGCGCGGGTCGACGACATGGTGGGCCAGGTGCGTGAAGAGGCGGAGCGCCGATTCTTGGACTGGACGAAGCCGGAGCTCGACGGCTGGAAACCTCCGACCGAGGTTCCCCCCGGCATGCGATTCGGTGCCTTCGACGTCGACTTGAGCGAGTTCCCCAACGGTGTCCCGCGCGATCCGCGACTCAAATCGGTGTCGACCCACTTCCAGTTGCCCGCGCTTCTGCCTTTTCCCATCCAGGGTTCGCTGTTGATCAAGGCGGCCGACGCCGGTAAGGATGCAGCGATCACGCTGCTGCAATCGCTGATGCTGCGCTACCTGACCTCCGTCCCGCCGGGCAAGGTCCGTTTCACCATCGTCGACCCGGTCGGCCTGGGCGAGAATTTCGCCGCGTTCATGCATCTGGGCGATTACCATGAGCTCCTGGTCACCAACCGGATCTGGACCGAGGCGCAGCACATCGAGCAGCGGCTGACCGATCTCACCGAGCACATGGAGAACGTGATCCAGAAGTACCTGCGCAACGAGTTCGAGACGATCGAGGAGTACAACACCATGGCCGGCGAGGTCGCCGAGCCGTTCCGGATCCTGGTCGTCGCCAATTTCCCGACCAATTTCAACGATCACGCGCTCCGGCGCCTGGTCAGTATCGTCAACAGCGGCGCGCGGTGCGGCGTCTACGCCTTGGTCCTTCTCGATTCGAAGCTCGGGCTGCCGTCGGGCTTCCAGATCAAGGACCTCGAGAACCCGTGCGTCAACATGACGTGGAAGGAGGGCCGGCTTCACTGGCGTGAGCCGAACTTCGGCCGGTATCCGCTCTCCCTGGACGGACCGCCCGACCAGACGCGGTTCTCCGAGCTGCTGCACAAAGTCGGCAACGCCGCGCGCGATGCCAACCGCGTCGAGGTCCCGTTCGAGTTCATCGCTCCCAAGCCCGAACAGTACTGGAGCTTCGATACCAGCAAGGGCGTCGACATTCCCCTGGGCCGGGCCGGGGCAACCAAGCTCCAGCACTTGAAGCTGGGGAAGGGGACCTCGCAGCACGCACTGACCGCGGGTAAGACCGGCTCGGGCAAATCGACGTTGCTGCACGCCCTGATCACCAACGGAGCGCTGCGGTACAGCCCGGATGAGCTCGAGCTCTACCTGATCGACTTCAAGAAAGGCGTCGAATTCAAGGTCTATGCCGTGATGGAGCTGCCCCACGCCCGGGTCATCGCGATCGAGAGCGAACGCGAGTTCGGCCTGAGCGTGCTGCAGCGGCTGGATGTCGAGCTCAAGGAACGAGGCGAGATCTACCGCGAGCTTGGGTGCCAGGATCTGGCAGCCTACCGCGAGGCCCGACCCGATGTACCCATGCCGCGGATCTTGCTGATCGTTGACGAGTTCCAGGAGTTCTTCATCGAAGACGACAAGATCGCGCAGGAGGTCTCATTGCTCCTGGACCGCCTGGTCCGCCAGGGGCGAGCGTTCGGCATGCACGTCATCCTCGGCTCGCAGACCTTGGGCGGACAGTACTCGCTGCCGAAAGCCACCCTCGGCCAGATGGCCGTGCGGATCGCCCTGCAATGCAGCGAAGCCGACGCGCACCTGATCCTGAGCGAGGACAACACGGCGGCGCGGCTGCTGACGCGGCCCGGCGAGGCGATCTACAATGACGCCAACGGCATGATGGAAGGAAATAACCTGTTCCAGGTCGTCTGGCTCCCGGACGAGCGCCGCGAGATCTACCTGACGAAGATCCAGGAAATGTCCCGCGCTCGCCACATCCAGAGGCCCCCTCCGATCGTATTCGAAGGCAACATGCCCGCCGACGTGAGCAAGAACCCGCTCTTGAATCGACTGCTGGAGGCGACGGAATGGCCTGAGGCCCCCAGGGCCGATTATGCCTGGCTGGGCGACGCGATCGCCATCAAGGACCCTACTGCCATCGTTTTCCGGCCTCAAAGCGGCAGCAACGTCTTGATCGTCGGCCAGAACGACGAGGCGGCGCTGGCCATGATGATGATGGCGACCTTGAGCATCGCCGCCCAGCATCCGCCGGCCGGTCCCCAGACGTGCCGCGTCTACCTGCTGGACGGCAGTCCGGTCGATTCGTCGCTGGCCGGTCAGCTCGGCCGGCTCCAGGAGACGCTTCCCCACTCCGTCACGAATGTAAGCTGGCGCGAGCTGGCCGCGACATTCGCCGGCCTGGCCGCCGAGGTCGAGCGCCGGCAAAAGGACGCCGCCCTTGATCAGGCGCCGATCTTCATCATGGTTTACGACCTCCAGCGGTTCCGCGACATCCGCAAGGCGGACGACGATTTCGGCTTCTCGCGGTCCGACGACGACAAGCCCATCGCCCCATCCAAGCTCTTCGTCGACATCCTCCGTGAAGGCCCCCCCGTCGGCATCCACACGATCGTCTGGTGCGACAGCGTCAACAACCTGAACCGGACCTTCGATCGTCAAGGCCTGAAGGAATTTGAGAATCGCATTCTCTTCCAGATGAGCGCCAACGATTCGAGCACCTTGATTGACTCGCCGGCGGCCAGCAAGCTGGGCGAAAACCGGGCCTTGTATTTTAGCGAGGAAGAAAACCGGATCGAGAAGTTCCGGCCTTATGGAGTGCCCGAGCAGGAATGGCTGGAGAGCGTGAAGCGGCGGTTCACCGCCCGCCCGCGTCCGGATGTCCATGGTCAGGCGGACGCTGGCGGAAATGGGCCGGCCCCGCTCGTCAACTCGCCCGCGCCCGGCGTGCCTGCGGTTGACGAGGTGGTTGACCCGCCCGTCGAGGTCCTTTGAGCCAGCACGGCCCGGGCGGGGCCGGTGCCTCCGATCAAGAACAGGCTGGCCGCTCGCGCGCCACGAAGGCCTAACCGGGGGCGAAGGGTTTCCGGCGCGATGTCCACGCCCCTCACCTTGATCTCCAGCGTACCGATCTCGTTCCTGGCCATCATCCGTCTCAATCGCTTGAGGTCCAACGGAGACACCTCCTGGACCAGGAAGGCGGTGAGGAACGGGGTCGAGACCAGGTGGTCGGCAGTCAGGTAATCGACACTGTCCCCGATCCGGCTGAGTTGATGCTTCAGGGCAAACCCATCAAGAAGGCCTGCGCGGAGGAGTGAGGGATCAGGGTCGTAAATCAAGGTCGAGAGCCGGGACACCGGAGCGCGTTCCATCGTGGGGCCGTCGCGGTCGGTCCACGTGACGTTCTCAGGGAGCCGGGTCGCCCGGCGGCGGCAGGAGACGAGCTCGCCGAACCAGAGCGTGGCCTCCTTGCACTCGCCGCGGAGGCTGATCAGCTCGACTTCGTATTCCGGACCGCCGAAGTGCTTGGAGAAGTCACTGGCCGGGCTGAGCTTGATGGCCCCCGCGGCGACCCGACGCGCGGCCGATTCCCAGAAGCCGGGGCCTGGAGCGTATAGATCGAGCGATCGAGCGCGCCCTCGCGAAATTGCCCTGCGGTCCGGGTCGAGATGGAGCCAGGCATCGGTGGGAATGGTGAAAGTCTCGGCTCGTGCCCGGACTGGCAGTACTCGGGAGGAGACGCCGTAGATCGCGGCATTGTACTGGATTCGACGGCACATGCCCGGGTCGAGGTCAACGGCCAGGACCTCGGATCGAGTGGCCAGCGCCAGCGCATCACCACCGATGCCCGCGCACAGATCCACAACGAGCGGACACTGGAATCGGGCGGCTTTGTGCCTGGCGACCGGTTCCGACGTGGCTTGCTCGACTCCCGTCGGCTCGACCCACATCCGCTCGCCGTGCTCAAACTTCTCCCTCGCTTTCTCGCGGGCCCGGGACAGGCGAATGGCGGCGCTGACGGCCGCGGGCGGGGCCAGCTTTCGAAACCGTTCCAGGTCCGAAGGCCCGATCGATCGAAGCGTGGCGATCTCGGCGAGCAGGCGGCGACCGGCCTCGGTCGTCAGGATCCAGGCCTCGGCTAGGGTGGCCTCATCCGGGACGCCCGAGGACTCGTGCGGTGACCATGGGCTGGTCTGGACTCGAGTCCGGGCCCGATCGGAACTACAATGAGACCGCCGTTGCATGTGAGGTATTTCGGCGAGGAGTCGAACTTGTTGGAACATCGTCCGCGTTCGATGCCCCCAGTTCCACCTATTGTGCGCGAGCCGCTGCGACTGGGCCAGGTACCGATCGTCTCGCGCTTCTTCCTGGCGCCGCTGGCCGGCTACACCAGCCTGGCATTCCGGCTGACCGTTCGTGAATGCGGCGGACTCGGCCTGGCGACGACGGACCTCGTCAACGCCCGGTCGTTGATCGAGAAGCGGCGCCGCGCGTTCGAGCTGGCCGAGACCTGCGAGCAAGACCGCCCGCTCTCGATCCAGATCTACGGGGTCGTGATCGCCGAGATGGAGCAAGCGGCCCGCTGGGTCGAGGAGCAGGGCGCCTCGGCGGTCGACATCAACATGGGCTGCCCGGTCAGGAAA
Organism: Isosphaerales bacterium; assembly: GCA_044450785.1. Classification (GTDB taxonomy): domain Bacteria; phylum Planctomycetota; class Planctomycetia; order Isosphaerales; family Isosphaeraceae; genus JBIOJM01. Next base: position 24,517 of record JBIOJM010000041.1, on the reverse strand, counting down.
GTGGTCAAGGGCGGGGGCGGCTCGGCCCTCATGTGCCAGATCGATCAGGCCGTCGATCTCGTGTCCGCGGTCGTCAAGTCGGTGAGCATTCCCGTCACGGTCAAGATGCGGCTGGGCTGGGACGACGAGTCGCTGACCGCGCCGGCCCTGGCGCATGCCTTCGAAGCAGCCGGCGTGGCGGCCGTCATCGTGCACGGCCGGACGCGCCAGCAGGGGTTTCGAGGAAGTGTGAACCGCGCGGGGATCCGGGCGGTCGTGGAGGCCGTCGAGCGGATCCCGGTCATCGCCAACGGCGACATCCTCACGATCGCCGACGCCGCGGCGACCTTTGAGGAAACTGGCTGCGCGGCCGTCTCGATCGGCCGTGGGGCGCTGGCCAATCCGTTCATCTTCCGCCAGCTCGACTGCTGGGCTCGGACGGGCGAACCAGGCCCGGAGCCGGCGTTCGACGAACGGTTGGAGCTGATGCGCCGCCACTTCCACGGTCTCGTCGCGCGGCGCGGCGAACACTACGGATGCTTGCAGTTCCGCAAGATCCTCAAATGGTACTCCCATTTCACGCGCATGCCCAAGTTGTACTACCGTGGCTTGCTCAACCTCTCGAGCGCGAGCCTGTTCGACGAAGTCGTCGACGCCGTTTTAGCCGCAGGCCCGGAATCCCCGCTGCCGGGACTCGACGAGTTCCATGTGCCGGTTCCGTCCGGGGCGATCGATAAGTGGTGAGGAGACCCCATGGCCGAGACCTCCGCCACTCTTTTGTTTCGGCTGAATGATCCCTCGGATTCGGTGGCTTGGCAGCGGCTCGTCGACCTCTATTCCCCTCTGATCAGCTCCTGGCTCAGTCGACATGGTCTTTCCGCCACCGATGCGGAGGACCTCTCGCAAGAGGTCCTCGCGATCGTGGTCCGCGAGGTGCCTCGATTTCGGCACAACGGACGAGTCGGGACGTTCCGGACCTGGCTTCGGACCATTGCCCTGAATTGCCTGCGTCAACACTGGCGGTCTCGACGGGTCCGGCCCGAGTCCGCCGGCTTGCCGGATATCGCCTCGCTACTCGATCAACTGGAAGATCCATCCAGCGACCTCAACCGCCGCTGGGATCGGGAGCACGATGAGTTCGTCGTGCACCGCCTGCTGGAGCTGCTCGAGCCCGAGTTCGAGGCGACCACCTGGCAGGCACTAACAACCAGAGGGTACAAGGCTTCCGACATCCTTTGAGCAGATCGACGACCCACACACCGCCGACGTCCGGGCCGACATCTACAGCCTGGGCTGCACGCTCTATTTCCTCCTGGCCGGCGGTCCGCCGTTTCCCGACGGCAGTCTGATCCAGAAGCTGATCGCCCACAGGGAGAAGACGCCGCGGCCGCTGGCCGAAGTTCGAGCCGACGTGGCGCCGGAGCTGGCCCGTGTTGTCGAGCGAATGATGGCCAAGTCTCGTTCGCTTCGCCCGTCCACCTGCAATGCATACGCGAGATCCGTCTCATTTCCTGCCTCTGTTTACTTGATGGTGATGATCCGTTCTGATCCAATCAAGTCGAGCGGTTTAGCCTTACCGAACGACAGGACCGGTCCTCATCCGGGAAGGCTCGGTTGAAATCAGTGGTCAGGAGGCATTCCATGTCCAATCGACGGGCGTTCTTGGGATCGATGATCGGAGGGGCGACCGGGGTCGCAATGGCTGGAACGGGGACCGTCGCGGAGGGCCGGGTCCGGGGGGCGAACGAGCGAATCCGGTTCGGTCTGATCGGTGGCGGCTCGCGCGGCAAGGAGATCTTGCGCGCCGCAATCCAGCGTCCGAATGTCGAGGCAGCCGCGGTTGCTGACATTTACACCCGCCGTCTCGAGGAAGTGAAGGGCATTGTCCCCGGTATCGCGACGTTCAAGGACTACCGGGCGCTCCTCGACGACAAGACGATCGACGCGGTCTTGATCGCGACGCCGCAGCACCTGCACGCGCTGCACTTCGTCGCCGCCGTCCAGGCAGGCAAGGACGTGTACCAGGAAAAAACCATGGCGTTCAATCCCGGCCACGCCCGGCGCATGCGAGACGCGCTCTGTGACTCGGGACGCGTGGTCCAGATCGGCATGCAGATGAATAGCGGACAAGGCATTCAGAAGGTGCGCGAGCTGGCCGCGTCCGAGGCGATGGGCACGATCACGCTGATCCAGACACACCACTTTCGCAACAGACCGTACGGGGGCTGGCTCCGTCAGGTGCCGCCGGACTGCGACGCGGTGCACGTCGATTGGCACGCGTTTCAGGGCGAGGCGAAGGCCGTCCCGTTCGATCCGCAGCGCTACATCAACTGGCGATTCTACTGGGATTACTCGGGTGGCAACGTTTTCGAGAACATGGTCCATACGCTCGGTTTCTGGTTCGGGGCCCTCGACCTGTCGATCCCGCACTCAGTGACGATGACCGGCGCCAACTACCTCGCGCCCAAGATGGACATACCGGATACCTTCCAGGTCTCGATGAGCCACTCGGAGAAACTCCTCTTCACGTTCACGTCGATGTTCGGCAACAACTACTACGGGGAAGGGCACGACTACCTCTTCGGCACCAAGGCGACCGTGATTCACACCGAATCAGATCACGTTCACGTCATCCCGCAAGGAGGGACACTCGCGGCGAAGCCACCCGACGACGAGGGCTACAAGGAGATGACAGGTCAGCACATGCAGAACTTTTTCGATTGTGTGCGGAGCCGCAAAGAACCCGTTTGTCCGTTCGAGCTTGGCTTCCGCACGGCGATCGCTTGCCAGATGGCGATCGCCTCCTACCGCCGGCAGACCACAGTGCGGTGGGACCCCGCGACGGAAGAGATCATCTGAATTGGGGCGATTCTTATATCTGTCGCGGCGACGATGATCGGTCCGGCTCTCCTCCATTCCACGACCCGCCGCTTGAGTCCCACGAACATCGACCATAAGATGACGCCTGGAGTTTGAAGGAACGGAAAGGAGCACGGATCGCTCAGGTTTGCAACAAGGAGAACAACGAATGGCCACGGCAACCGAACCACGCCACAAAGTCGCCCGCTCGCTCCAGACCAAGTTGCTCATCAACGGCAAATGGCACAAGAGCGCGAGCGGCAAGACGTTTGAGACGATCAATCCGGCAACCGAGGAGGTCATTACGCATGTCGCCGAGGGTGATGCCGCCGATATCGACCTGGCGGTCAAGGCGGCCCGCAAGGCATTCGACTCCGGTCCCTGGCGGATGATGGACGCCCGCGACCGCGGACGCTTGATGAACAAGCTCGCCGACCTGATCGAGTCACACATCGATGAGCTTGCCGAGCTCGAAACGCTCGACAACGGCAAGCCCATCAGCGAAAGCCGCAACGCCGACTTGCCGCTGGTGATCGATTGTTTCCGCTACTACGCCGGCTGGGCCGACAAGATCCACGGCCAGACGATCCCGATCCGCGGGCGTTACTTCTGTTACACCAAACGCGAACCGGTTGGGGTCGTCGGGCAGATCATCCCGTGGAACTTCCCGATGCTGATGGTCGCCTGGAAATGGGGCCCCGCGCTGGCGGCGGGTTGCACGGTGGTACTGAAGCCGGCCGAGCAGACACCGCTGAGCGCACTCCGGCTGGGCGAGCTGGCGCTCGAGGCGGGATTCCCCGCGGGCGTGATCAACATCGTCCCCGGCTACGGCGAGACCGCCGGCGACGCCCTGGTCAAGCACCCCGGCGTCGACAAGGTCGCGTTCACCGGGTCGACCGAGGTCGGCCGGATCATCATGCGGAACGCCGCCGGCACGTTCAAGCGGGTCACCCTCGAGCTGGGTGGAAAGAGCCCGAACATCGTTTTCGCCGACGCCGACCTCGACTCCGCCGTCAACGGCGCGATGCTCGGGCTTTTCCTCAACCAGGGGCAGTGCTGCTGTGCCGGCAGCCGGCTGCTGGTCGAGGACAAGGTCTACGGCGCGATGGTCGAGCGGCTCGCGGCCGCGAGCGAGAAGCGCAAGCTCGGCGACCCGTTCGATGCCGCGACCGAGCAGGGCCCGCAGGTCGACAAGACCCAGTTCGACAAGGTGCTCGGCTACATCGAGTCGGGCAAGCGGCAGGGGGCCCGGTGCGTCACGGGCGGCGAGCGGTTCGGCGCAAAGGGCTACTTCATCAAGCCGACCGTATTCGCGGACGTGAAGGACGAGATGAAGATCGCCACCGAGGAGATCTTCGGCCCGGTGATGCAGGTCCTGAGATTCAAGGACGTCGACGAGGTGGTCGAGCGGGCCAACACCACCGACTATGGCCTCGCGGCCGCCGTCTGGACCCGCGACATCAAGAAGGCCCACACGATCGCCGAGCGCATCCGCGCGGGAACGGTCTGGATCAACTGCTACGACGTCTTCGACGCCGCCGCCCCCTTCGGTGGATTCAAGGCCAGCGGCATCGGCCGCGAGCTGGGCGAGAAGGGCCTCGACAACTACACAGAGCTCAAGACCGTGACCGTCGCCTTGGATTGACGTCGTGGCGAGGCGCTGTCGAGAGAAACCCGACACACTCGAGAACCAACGGGCCGTCGAGGTCATGACCTCCGGCTGGCCCGTCTTCGTAACCCATGAGGCTGCCAGCCGGAAGCCAGTGATGTCGATCACCGTCATCGAGCTCATCCTGCGGTTGGGTGCATCGGTCGTGCTGGGCAGCGCGATCGGCTACGAGCGTGAAATGCGCGAGCGGCCGGCCGGGCTGCGAACCCACCTCCTGGTTTCGCTGGCGTCGGCGACGTTCATGCTCGTCTCGTCGCAGTTCCCTTTCCCTCAGAATTATCAGGTCACCGTCGCCAATGGTTTCCTGCGGGCCGACGTGGGTCGGATCGCGTCGAATGTGGTCGTGGGGATCGGGTTTCTCGGGGCCGGGGCGATCTTGCACTCGGGATTGCGCGTCGAGGGCCTCACCACGGCGGCCAGTTTGTGGATGGTAGCCGCTGTGGGGCTCGCCTCGGGCGCCGGTCTGTACGTGCTGGCAATCGCCGCAACCGCGATCGCGCTCTTCGCCCTGGTCGGCTTGCGCTTCATCGAGCTCGGCTTCAAGAGCGTGCTGTACCTCCGGGTGCGCATTGATACGGTCGGCGAATTCCTGTCACGGGCTCAATTGCAGGAAGCCCTGGCAACAATCGGGGCCAGTGTCAAGGATGTTGACTACGCGCGTGACCTGGCCGCCAACCGATCGAGAATCCACGTTGACGTCCGCCTACCACGCCACGACGTCGAGGAGGCGATGGTCAAGATCCTCGAGGACCTCCCCAGCGTTCAGAGCGTTCGCGTGCGCCGACCGGCGGGTTGACGGCACTGTACGGGATGACCTCGGGAGGCTGGCCTCGAGGAGATGCTGCGCCTTGGGCCCGAACGAGTCGTGGCACGGAGCCGGCGCAGTCCGTCATCAAGTGATAGGAGAGACCTTGATGCGCGAGATCAACTTCCTGGTCGCCTGGCTCGCGATCCTGCTCGGGCTCATCACGGGCGCCGTGTTGGGGTTGTTTTTCCATGAAGAGAACTGGATGGGGGGCTATGGATCGTGGCGGCGACGGATAGTGCGCCTCGGGCACATTTCCTTCTTCGGCACGGGCTTCCTGAATTTCGCATTCATCTTGTCCGTGGCTCATCTGCATCTTGAGGAGCCGCCGCCGATCGCGTCGGCGGGGTTCGTGCTCGGTGCCCTGGCCATGCCGACGGTCTGTTTTCTCTCCGCCTGGCGTGATTCGTTCCGGTACGTCTTCTTCATCCCGGTCGCCAGTCTGATCGTGGCAACGGCCGATTTTCTCTTCCGAGGGCTCATCCGATGAGAGTTGGTCTGATCGCCATGAGCGGCATGCGGGCGTGCGATCCCGAACTGGTTCGACTGGGGATGACGTTGCCGGGCTTCGTGGAACGGGGCAAGACGATCGCCTCGCTGCCGAGCCTGGGACTCCTGACGCTCGCGGGGATGACGCCGCCGCAACACCACCTCGAGTACCTCGAGGTCAAGGATATCCGCAGCCTCAACACGCTGCCGGACCGATTCGACATGGTGGGAATCTCGAGCTTGAGCGCCCAGATCGGCGAAGCCTACGAGCTGGCGGACCGATACCGAGCTTTGAGCGTGCCGGTCGTGATGGGTGGACTTCATGTCACGGCACTCCCTCTTGAGGCCGGCCGCCACGCCGACGCGGTCATCGTCGGTGAGGGCGAATCGGTGTGGCCGGACGTCTTGCGGGATGCCGAGACAGGACAGCTCAAGCGATCTTACCGGGCGCGCGGCGACTTCCCTCTGACCGATGCGCCGATGCCGGGTTACGAGCTGCTGGAGCCATCGAACTATAATCGACTGATCGTCCAGACCAGTCGTGGGTGTCCCCTTCGTTGCGAATTCTGCGCGAGCTCGATTCTGCTCACGCGCCGTTACAAACAGAAACCCATCGAGAAAGTGCTTGCGGAGATCGATCGCATCAAAGCTCTCTGGCGCCGCCCTTTCATCGAATTCGCGGATGACAATGCCTTCGTGAACCGGCGCTACTGGAAGGAGTTGCTCCCGGAGTTGCGAAAACGGAAGATACGCTGGTTCGCCGAAACCGACCTTTCGGTTCACAGGGACGTCGAGCTCCTCAGGCTCATGCGCGAAAGCGGCTGCGCCGAAGTGCTGATCGGCTTCGAAAGTCCCGGTGAATCGGGGCTGCGCGGCCTGGAGCTGAAGCGCGACTGGAAGCTGAGACAATGGCGGGAGTCGACTGAAACGGTCCGGCGCATCCAGTCATTCGGGATCCGGGTCAATGGCTGCTTCATCCTCGGACTCGACGGTCACGGACCTGAGATCTTCAATGAAGTCCTGGAGTTCGCCATGGAAACAGAGCTGTTCGACGTCCAGATCACGGTTCAGACGCCGTTCCCCGGCACGCCGCTCTATTCACGCCTGAAACGCGAGGGTCGGCTGCTACGCGACGGCGCCTGGGAGACGTGTACTCTATTCGACGTCAACTTCCGCCCTCAACTGATGTCGCCCGAGGAACTGAGACGAGGCTTCATCGATCTGGGTGAGCGACTCTATAGCCAGGAACTGACCGAGCGCCGTCGCGCGAACTTCGAAGAAACGTACCGCATGGCCGCCGAACAGTGACAGGATTTGACCCCATGAAAACAACCCGATCCATCGCCGCCTTGTTCCTCATCGCCGCTTTGTACGACGCAGGATTAGGAGCTGCCTTCCTCCTGGCGCCGGGCCCTGTGTATCGCCTGGCGGACGTCCCTCCTCCGAATCATTGGGGCTATGTCCAGTTCCCGGCCGCCTTGCTCCTCATCTTCGCCCTGATGTTCGTCGCGATCGCAAGAGATCCCATCAAGAACAGAGACCTGATCATTTATGGGATTCTACTCAAACTGTCTTACTGCGGAATGGTGTTCTGGTACTGGTTCACCGCCGGCATTCCCGATTTGTGGAAGCCGTTCGCCGTGATTGATCTGGTATTTGGCGCTCTCTTTCTATGGTCGTATCGGGCGGTGGGGGTTTGGTCGGACACGGCTTCGCAGAGACCGTAGAAGATCCACCTCAGGTGGCTTCGGCGTTCCACAACCGCTCTTCACTCATTCTGCGGCAAGTGGGTATCGTCGTCCAGCCTGGTCCCGCGCGCTTGTCCGTCACGACCCCAGCCAGGGCGGCCCTGCGCCCATGGGGGGAAGCTTGATCACGCTCAGACTCAGGATGTGGGGATTCTGCCGTAGGGTTTCGATGGCCTGACTGGACGGCACGCTGTCGAGGTTGACCACGCCGATGGCCTCGCCGCCTTGATCCTCGCGGCCGACGTTCATCTGGGCGATGTTGACTCCCTCGTCTCCGAGGGTGTGGCCGATGAAGCCGATCAATCCGGGACGATCCATGTGGGTGAAGATCAGCAGCGTTCCATCGATATGGGCGTCGAGCAAATAAGACCCCAACCGGACCAGGCGGAGGAACTGCTTGCCGAAGAGGGTTCCCGACGCGAGATAGGTCTTGCGCTCGGTGGTGACCTCGGTCTGGATGAGCGTGCCGAAGTCGCCGGGCGCGTCGGCCGCCCGCTCCTCGATCACGATCCCGCGCTCGCGGGCCAGGGCTGTCGCGTTGACCAGATTGACCTGCTGCTCGAGCGCGGATTCCATCAGGCCGGCGGCGAAGCTGGCCGTGATCAATTTGGTATTCTTGTGCGCGACCTCGCCGCGATAGGTGAGCCTGGCATTCCTGCGGTTGCCACGGTCCATCTGGGCGTGGAGCATCCCGAGCCGCCAGGCCAGGTTGAGGTAGAGGCGCACGTCCTCGAGCTCGGCGCGATCGAGGGCAGGCATGTTGACGGCGAACCGGACCTGCCCGCGCGCCAGGAAGTCGCCCAGGAGACGGGCGGCCTCGATGGCGACCGAGACCTGGGCCTCCTCGGTTGAAGCCCCGAGATGAGGCGTGACCAGAACGTGAGGATGGCGGACCAGGGGGTGATCGGCGGGTGGCGGCTCGGGGTCGAAGACGTCGATCGCCGCGCCGGCGACCTTGCCGCGGTCAAGGGCTTCAGCCAGCGCCGCCTCGTCGATCAGGCCTCCTCGGGCGCAGTTGATGATCCGGACCGTCGGTTTCATGAGGGCAATCTCTCGCGCCCCGATCAAGTTGCGCGTCTCGGCTGTCAGCGGCGTGTGCAACGTCAAGAAGTCGCACCGGCCCCAGAGATCGTCGAGCCGCACCACACTCTCGACGCCGTACTCGAGTGCCTTCTCGGCCGCCATGAATGGGTCGAAGCCGAGTACGGTCATGCCAAACCCCTGCGCCCGCCTGGCCACGGCCAGTCCGACCCGTCCCAATCCGATGACGCCCAGCGTCTTGCCTTCGAGCTGCGTACCCGTGAATTTGTTCCGCTCCCACTTGCCCGACTTGAGGCTTAGATCGGCCTTGGCCACATTCCGCGCCAGGGCCAGCAGCAAAGCCATGGTGTGCTCGGCCGTGGAGATCGTGTTTCCCCCCGGCGTATTCATCACGACGATCCCGCGCCGGGTCGCGGCCGCGACGTCGATGTTATCGACACCGACACCCGCGCGCACAATCGCCTTGAGCCGCGACTGTCCCTCCAGGACCTCGGCCGTCAGTTGAGTCCCCGATCGGATCGCGATCCCGTCGGCCTCGAAGAGGGCCTGGCGCAAACCCGCGGGATCCTGGGCCAGCTTGGTGTCGACCACGACCTCGATCCCCGGCTCGGCACGGAGCCGGGCGAGTCCCTCTTCAGCCAGCTTGTCGGTCACCAGCACACGATGCGTTGCCATCCAAGTCTCCCATCAGCCGCAGCTCGAAACGGATCCGTTGACAATGAATCGCACGTTCAATCGATTGCCAGTTCATTCCGTATTCGATCCGTGACTCGATCAGCCGGCTGCAACCGTGCTCTTCTGACCGATCAGCACTTGCTGCGCGGCCGTGACGGCCTGGCCGGGCTCGACGTCGTAGCCGAGCTCGGCCAGGATCATTTCGAGGGCGGCCAGGGTGCCGACGACGTCGATCTCGTCGGTATAGCCCATGTGGCCGATCCGGATGATTTTTCCTTTGAGTTTTTCCTGTCCGCCAACGGTCGAGATGCCGAACCGTTCCGACAGTCTGCTGCGGATCAGCCCCTCCTTCAGGCCCTCGGGGACACGAAACGCCGTCAAGCCCTCCGCCGGCCTGGTGCTGAAGAGCTCGAGCCCGAGCGCCTGGATTCCGGCTTGGCAGGCTTCGCTCATCCTGCGATGGCGCTCCCAGACATTTTCGATCCCCTCTTCCTTGATCTTGCGCAGGGCGGTGCGCAGGGCCAGGACCAGCGTATGGGCGGGAGTGTAAGGCGTATCGAATTCCTTGATTTTCTTCCGAGCCGCCTTGAGGTTGAAGTAGTAGCTGTGCGAATCGAAGCCGTCGATCCTGGCCCAGGCCTTGGGGCTGACCGACACGAAGGCCAGCCCCGGGGGAATCATCAGGGCTTTTTGAGAGCCGACGCAGAGAAGGTCGATGCCCCACAGGTCGGTACGGCACTCCATCGCACCGACGCCGGAAATGCCGTCGACCGCGAACAGGGCGGACGTTTGGGCGACGATCCGGCCGATTGCTTCAATGGGATGCCCGGTCCCCGTCGAGGTTTCGCTCAAAGTGCCCAGGACGCAGGTTGTGTCGGGGTGCTGTCGCAATGCCTGCGCGACCTGTTCGGGATCGACCGGCCGGCCCCACTCGGTCTCGAGCACGACGGCGCTCAAGGAGAACGCCTTGCAGATGTTGGTCCACCGGGCCCCGAAGTGGCCCGCGGAGAGAACCATCGCCTTGCCGCCGGGCGGGACCGAGTTGACCACGGCCGCTTCCATCGCCCCGGTCCCCGAAGCCGTCAGGATCAATACGTCGTTCTGCGTCTGGAACACCTCCTTGAGCCCCTCGATGACCTCCGTGATCACTTGCTTTGCCTCGCTCGAGCGGTGGTGAATCACAGGCCGAGCCAGTTCCAGCAGCACGTCCTCGGGAACCATCGCAGGTCCGGGCGTCATCAATCGGGGCTTGCGCATGTTCTGTTTCCTTCAAGGAACGTCAAGATAGCCATGTTGCATCTTCGATTTGATGATGCCCGAGATCGGCGCCGGCGGCCGGGTCCGCCCAAGCGAGGGGATAAACAAACATGATCGGTCCGGGCCGATCACGGGAGCCGCTGACGCCATTTCGCCGGATCGCGCGACATGTGGAAGACACAATATACCGTGACCACACCGTCCGCATCGATCAGTTCAGCGGCCATGGCGGGCCCGCACCCTGCGTTGGACCTCCTCCCAGGTCAGACCCGAAGCTGGGTTCTTCAGCAGGTTGGCCTTTCGCCGGGTGAGCTCCTCCTTCTGCCAATCGTAGACAGGCACCGCCTCGGGCGTGGCCGCGAGGTCATCCCAGAGGTCCTCGACGAGTTGAAGTTTCTCTGACGGGCTCAAGTCGAACACCGAGGTCACATCCGAGTTCATCGGAACCGCTCCTGCACCGAGGTCAAGCTCCAGCGGACCAACGCGCTATCTGCGTGCGTTTCCAAAGAATAGTCTACTGCGTCGGGCGGGATCTCGCGAGGTCGGTTCGCGGCCAAGACGGTTCGTCGCCTCATCCCGCGCTCAATTCCGGGCCGCCGGCCGCCGGCACCGAGTCCGGATCGGGGCGCTGCGCCGGGCCATAGACAGCGCCGGCATCAAAGACCGGCTCGGCAGCGAATTCAAGACGTCCGCCGTCGCCCACACGTCGAAAGAAGCACGAACGATACCCTTCATGACAGGCGCCGCCGACTTGGCGGGCCTTGATCAAGATGACGTCGCCATCGCAGTCGAGCCAGATCGACTCGACGTGTTGCACATGGCCCGACGTCGCGCCTTTGTGCCAATGCGAGCGCCGGGAACGGGAAAAAAAATGCGTCTGGCCGGTCGCAAGCGTATCCCTCAAAGCCGGCTCATTCATCCAGGCCATCATCAGAACCTCGCCGTTCTCGGCGTCCTGAACGATTGCCGGAATCAGCCCCTCGTCGTTCCACTTCAGAGATTCGGAGATGGGGAGAGGTTCGGTGGATTTGCACACGATGGTCACATCCCGTCGGGGAAGGGAGGAAGGCACAAACGATTCGAGTTTACCAGGGCAAGTCCCGTCGAACCAACCCGAAGCTCCATCGCCATGACTGTCTTCCAGGTGACGATTTCGGATTCCTTCCCCGACAAGGAACCGCGACCTTCGTCCCGGCTGGCCATCATTTGACCTTTGCCCTGTCGGGATGAGCGAGACGTGTCGTAGAATCGACAACGCATACCGTTCGATGAGTAAGTCGGACCAACTGAAAACGAGTCGAGCGGACCGAAAAAACGGGGGTCGGGGAATGAGGGAGAGCTCAGGAATGTCGAAACGGCCGCTGGAACCGTCGGAACAAAACCCGCTGACCGATCTCGACGAGTGGGAAGCGTTTCTTCGGGAGCGCTATCCTCAACCCGTTGTGAAATCGTCGTTTCGCGATTTCGGCACGAGCGTTCGCCCGTCCGTCCGCGAGTTCTACCGGCTGAATCACAGTCACCAGACGCTCGACTTCGTGCGTGCGAAAGAACGTCAGTATCTGGATAAGAACCATCGCGTGATGGGGATTTGGGAGGCGATGGAGTTCCTCAACACCTTGGTCGACGACAGTGACCCCGACACGGACGTGACGCAGATCGAACACCTCATGCAAGCGGCCGAGGCGATCCGCGCCGACGGACATGCCCGCTGGTTCATCCTGACCGGCTTGATCCACGACCTGGGCAAGATCCTCTGTCTCTTCGGCGCGCCGCAGTGGGCGGTGGTCGGCGACACGTTCCCGGTCGGCTGCCGCTACTCGGACAAGGTCGTCTTCCCCGAGTTCTTCCAGGTAAATCCCGACAGCAACGTCGCCCTTTACCAGACCGAGTGCGGGATCTACGAACCGGGCTGCGGGCTGGACCGCGTCCACATGTCGTGGGGACACGACGAATACCTGTACCACGTCGTCAAGGATCATCTCCCCGAAGAGGGGCTGGCGATGATCCGCTACCACTCGTTTTACGCCGCCCATCGCGAAGGGGCGTATACCCACTTGATGAACCAGGACGATCGGCGCCGGATGGAGTGGGTCCGCGCGTTCAACCCTTACGACCTCTATTCGAAAGGACACGAACCGCCCGACCTCGAGGCCCTCCGGCCCTATTACGAAGACCTGATCGCCGAGTTCTTTCCGGCCAAGCTCGACTGGTGAACACACGCTTTATTTCGCCTTTGCAGGCCGCAGCCGCACGTCATCGATCTGGAGCTCAAACGGGCCGGGGTCGACCCCGCCGCCCCAGAAGATGCCCAAGGACGCCGCGCCGTCGAGGCCGTCGAAATCCTTCCAATCGAACTGGAACTGTTTCCAGTCGCGGCCGGCGACGAAGGTCTTGATGGCGGGGATGTACCCGCGGGTCTGGCTGAAGACCATCACATAGGCGGGCTTGCCGTCGCCTCGGGCCCAGAACGAGATGCCCGCCTTGCCCGACAAGTTTGCCGCGCTCATCTGCCGGGGGCCCGGCGAGAACAGGACGCCAGCCCAGTGCTGGCCGGATGCGTCATCAATCGTCCCCGTGATCTTGAGTGCGTGCGCCGAGCCGTTGACGCCGCCGTCGACAACTGCGGTCTCCGCCTTCGACTTGCCACCCCGCAGCGCGTCGGTCGAGACCACCCAGCCGGCGCCGAAGGCGGTCTTGGTGGCGGCCTTCTCACCCTCGAAGTCGCTGATCAGGCCCGGCTCCGAGCCTGGCGGTGCCGGCGCATTCCTCAGCTTCGTGATGGCTTCGGCTCGCTCACGCACGAGGCCGCGGTAGGCGTCGCGATCGATCCGCTGGCCGTGCTTCCAGACTCCAGCGATCCTGCGGGTCGCGGTGATGTCGGCGGTCGGGTCACCGTCGACGAGCACGAAGTCGGCGCGGAGCCCTGGGGTGATCCGGCCGCGGTCGGACAGGCCGAAGGCGACGGCCGTCTCGGCCGTCGCGGCGGCGAGCGCTTCAGCCGGGGTCAGCCCGGCGGCGACCAACAGTTCGAGCTCGTGGTGGAGACTCGCGCCGTGGGCCGTCCCAGGGTTGCTGCAATCGGTGCCGGCCAGGATGCGGACCCCCGCCGCTTTCAACGCCTTGACCGTCTCCAGTGGGATTCTGAGCGTGTCTGCCGGAGCTGTCTTGCCGGGAAAGCTGGACTTGAGCATGCGCACCTCGTCCGGAGTCAGGTACGGAGCGAGTGCCGGGTCATCGGCCAAAGCAGCATGGCCTTGGTTATTGCGGTTGGTGCTGTCGAGCACCGTGAGCGTCGGAATGATGAACACCTTGCGCTCCGCGGCGAGGCGGACGAACGCGCCGTCGACCGGCTTGTCGACGAACAGGTGGACCAGCCCATCGGCCCCGGCGGCGATGGCCTCTCGAGCGAATTCGCGGGCCAGGATGTGCACGACCGCCAGCTTCTTCCGGGCCTTCGCGGCACGGATGACGGCGGCCAGGGTGGGCTGGTCGATCGACTTCCACGGCAGGCCGATCTCCGAGCCGTCGTCATAGACGATCTTGATATAATCAGAGCCCTCGGCGACCCGCGCCGCGACGAAGGCGTCGGCCTGGTCGGGCGCGGTCAAGGTCGGAATCGGCACTCCGTACTCAGTGCCGTGGCCGCCAGGTGCGGTGACGAGCGTCCCGGCCGATAACAGGTCAGCGCGGCCGGCGGCCTTGCCCGCAATCTGCTCCGCCCGCTGGCCGGCCGCAAACGACTGGCTTGTGAACATGTCCAGCTCGGTTGTCACGCCGAACACGACCGCCGCGCGGAGTTGTTCGGAGGCGAACGTATGGGTGTGCGCGTCGATCAGGCCGGGGAAGAGCGTCTTACCGTGGCCGTCGATCACCGTCGCCCCCGCCGGGATCTGGGCGCCGGCGGCGACCGCCGAGATCGTCCCGCCGCGGACGACCACAGTTGCGCTCGGGATCACCTGCGCCCCATCAAAGACGCGGACTCCTTTGAACGCCAGGACATCGTCGCCGGCCGCCGGCCCAGCCAGAATCAGTTCGAGCGCGGCGGTCAGTGCAGTCAGCACGACCCACGAACATCGGAATCTCGTCATCGCTGAACCCTCAGAAAACAAGAGACAACAATCCACCACCAGTGACGCGGGAGGCGTGGCCCTAGATCGCACGGACCAAGCGACCGACGTCATCGGCGACGACTCACGGTTTCTTGGTGGACTGTGCTGACCATGGCGGCTTCGGCTCGCGCCACGAGAACTCCTCTCCCCCGTCGGGTTCCTTGGAATTGGACGCCGGACGTTTCGAGGGGGACTTCGCGGGTTGCGAGCCACTCGCACTCGTGGAGTAATTCGACGCGGCAACCAACATATCCACGAGGAGGAGCAATGCAGCCACGGCGAAGAGCCACCAGAGGTATCCCTTCACCCACAAGACCGCAAAAATCCAGGAGGACAGGAAGAGCCGATAGAACAGTGTGATGACGCGGCGCAAGTCGTGCATGGCAATTACCCGGGGATCCGAATGGGGGGGAGCCGCCTGAGTGGGGTATTCTAGACAACGAACACCAATTCGGTGAAGTCCTCTTGCACCTTCCTTCGTTGGTTCTTAGCTCGATGTCAGATGGTTGTATTGCTTCGATCTTCCAGCTTCGGACAAAGCGGCGATGATCGCCTCGGTATCGAACACACAGCCGCCCCAGGTCCCGCCGCCGACGGCTTGCAAGGCGGCCCAGAGCCGCGTGTCGTCGGGCAAGTCGGGATCGGCCGAGAGCATGGGATGCGGCGAACGTTCAGCGAGCACGCGAGCCCCCTCGTCCGTCTCGAACTCGACTCCTCGGGCGCCGACCAAGTCGAGCGAGCCTTCGAGGTGGACGCGGTCGACGATGATCCGGATCGAGTCGTCGTCGCGGAGCTTGCCGATGGGCCCGCCGGCCAGCGCTTCCGGGCTGACGTGGCCGATGCACGCACCGGTGGAAACGCCCGAAAACCGGGCGTCGGTCAAGAGCGCGACGTGCTTTCCGAACGACAAGTACCGCAGCGCCGCAGTGATCTGGTAGATTTCCTCCATGCCGGCGCCGGCCGGCCCTCGGCCCATCAGGACCAAGACGTCGCCGGGCTGGATTGGCCGCTCGCCGTGCCCCTTGATTGCGGCGATGGCGTCGCGCTCGCGGGTGAAGACCCGCGCCGGCCCGGTCTTGCGATAGACACCGTCTCCGTCCACCACGGTCGGGTCGATCGCCGTGCTCTTGATCACGGAGCCGCTCGGAGCGATGTTCCCGCGCGGGAAGGTGACCGTGCTGGTGAGTCCCTGCTCCTTGGCCAGGCTCGGGCTCATGATCACGTTGTCGGGATCGACCCCGTCCTGCTCGAACAACCGCTCGCGGAGCCGCTTTCGACGCTCGCTCGTTTCCCACCACGCGAGCACGCGCTCCAGAGGCTCGCCGGCCACGGTGAGGACCGATTGGTCGAGCAGATTCAACTCCCTGAGGTGCAGCATGACTTCGGGGACGCCGCCGGCGAGGTAAGCGCGCACCGTCGGGTGGTAATGCGGTCCGTTGGGGAGGACGCTGACGAGCCTGGGGACCTTGAGGTTGACCTGGTGCCAGTCGTCGACCGAGGGACGAGTGAGCCCGGCCGTGTAGGCGATGGCGGGGACGTGGAGCAAGAGGTTGGTGGATCCGCCGAAGGCGGCGTGGACGACCATTGCGTTGCGGACGGCGGCCTCGGTGAGGACATCGCCCAGAGTTCGCCCCCGAGCGGCCATGTCGACGAGTGCGCGGGCGGATCGGCGAGCCATGTCGCGCCAGATCGGCTGGCCGGACGGGGCCAGGGCTGCGTGCGGGAGCGTCATCCCCAGGGCCTCGGCGACAACCTGCGAAGTGGCCGCGGTGCCCAGGAACTGGCAGCCGCCGCCGGGACTGGCGCAGGCCCGGCACCCGGCGTCCGCGGCTTCGCGCAACGTGAGCTCGCCGTGGGCGTAACGCGCGCCGATCGATTGGATCTTGCCGGCATCTTCACCGTCGCGCGGGGGCAAAGTCACGCCGCCGGGGACCAGAACGCCGGCGAGGTGTTTCGAGCCTGCAAGGGCCATCATCATGGCCGGGAGCCCCTTGTCGCAGGTCGCGATCCCCAGCACCCCCTTGCGGCGCGGAAGCGAGCGGATCAACCGGCGGAAGACGATGGCCGCGTCGTTGCGATAAGGGAGGCTGTCCATCATCCCGGCGGTTCCCTGAGTCCGGCCGTCGCAGGGATCGGAAACCATCCCGGCAAAAGGGACCACGTCGAGCCGACTCAATTCCTCGGCGGCCTCCTGCACAAGGATGCCGATCTCCCAGTGGCCCGTGTGATAGCCCAGCGCGATCGGCCGGCCATCAGCGGCGCGCAGGCCTCCCTGCGTGCTGAGGATCAAATAGGGGTCGCGTGCGACCTCGGTTGCGGCCCAGCCCATACCGGCATTCTGGGACAACCCGAACAGGTCGCCGGAGGGCCAGTCGTTGAGCATTTCGTCGGTCAAGGGGAGGGATCCGGGCGGCCCGTCGGCCGTGGTCGTCACCTCGTAGACGGCTCGGTCGGCCGAGTCGAGGATCGCGCTCAAGTCCCGGCTGGAAGTTGGACCGGTGTTCGCCATGGGTGTTGCCGCTCTCTTGATCGATGGTTGAGGTTCGCGCCTACCCGCGGGCCCAGCGGGGAAATATGTCGAATCCTTTCGGTTCACGACTGAACGCCCAATTCCAGTTCCCCATCATTTTTTCGAATCGAGTCGTCAACATGTGGAAGGATTGCGAACAGCGCCCTTCCTGGTGCGTGCCACGTCTTCCAACTCAGAATCCTCTGGAGATCTTTCTTCACATATGAAGCGGTGAGGAAACCGTGGGCGTACAGCTCGCGATAGAGAGCGTACAGATCGTTCAGGCTGACGGCGATTCGATTACCCGACGGATATTCGATCCAGTACTCTTTCTTTGCAGGATCAACCGATACGATTCGATGATAGGATCTGCCGGTCAGAGACTCGACCCTCTGGCCCCGGAGGCCACATACTTTGGTGCAGATTTCATCAAGACTAAATCGCGGAGTCGCCATGCTGGTTCACCGGTCCTTGATCACGTCCTTGACGTCATCGGCATTCAGTCCAAGATCACCTCCAACATGATAACACCGTGTTCCTGCGTCCGTCGACTTGGAGGAGGGCGACGTACTCCTCGTCCACCATCAACGCAGTCACTAATTAGGCCGCGCGGCCTCTTTTTCGCCCTCGCACGGATCATCGCGTGCTCTTGCTTTCCGTCATACTCGGTCGTACATTTTAAGGGCCGCTGGCTACCTTTGGGATCAATCATTTGGGAGCGACATGGCGGGGTTCGACCCATCGCGGTGGTTGCGAATCATCCAGACCGGCCCCTTTCTCAGAGAGATGAAAAAGCCGGTGCGAAAAGAACGCGTGGCCAAGGGAGAACGTGACAATAAGGCCGGATCCGTTCGTCGTTCAAGCGTCGGTGCTGAGATCCTCGAGGCGCTCGAGGAGGTCAGACATGCCGTGAAATCAGGCGAGCCCTTGGCACAACGCTTCACCGTCCGGTCGTATCGATTCGAGTTCGCGGCGCGAGGCTACGGTCCGGACGACGTGCGATCGGTGCGTCAGATCCTCGGTTTGAGCCAGCCGCTTTTCGCGGACTTCCTTGGCGTCGACGCCAGCACGGTTCGATCGTGGGAGCAGGGATCCCGGCCCCCCAGTGCGATTGCCCGCCGGTTCATGGACGAGATCACGGTCAACCCAGACTATTGGCGCGGCAGGCTCCGCGAGTCGATCGCCGAAGCAGAAACACACCGTTCAACCACGCACTGAAGGGTGATCCGCCCGCGGCGACGACGCGTTCGACGATCAGGCTGACGGTCGCCAGACGAGATGGTCTTCCGCGACCTTGATGAATCTCACAGCCCCTGCGTCGATCGGCCTTCCCACTCCCTTTCGATCCGATCACCTCAGTGGGAGATCGGATCGGAAATGTTCCGCGGAGCGCATTTCTTGACGCCAAGGCTCTAGGGATGCAAAATCTGACGTGTGATGGCCGGGTGTCGGCGCGCCGAGGCGGGAGACACAGCAGGGGAGATCGGTCTCTCAGGTGGAGTTCTTTGCATGAATGCCGAGCCCCAGGCAGGCGCCGTCGACCTTGCCTCAGACGGCACTGGCCACCCGCCGGCGCCCCCGTCGCTGCGGGCCGTGCACACTCCGAACTTCCCGGCCTTGCTTCGACGACTTGGCGCCTCGCTCTTGGTCACCACCTACCAGGCGGGCAAGCTGGTGATGGTTCGCGACGAGGGGGAACACCTCAACACCCACTTCCGCGCGTTCCAGGCCCCGATGGGACTGGCGCTCCGGGGTGATCGGCTCGCCATCGGCACGGCGGTCCAGGTCTGGGAATACGTCGATGTCCCGGCCGTCACGGCCAAGCTTGAGCCGCCCGGCCGCCATGATGCCTGTTTCCTGCCCCGTTCCTGCCATGTCACGGGCAACATCCAGGTCCACGAGCTGGCCTGGGGTTCCGGTGAAGAGCTGTGGGTCGTCAACACCCGGTTCTCGTGCCTGTGCACGCTCGATCGCTCGGCCAGCTTCACGCCGCGGTGGCGGCCGCCCTTCGTGACCGCGCTCGAGCCGACCGACCGCTGCCACCTGAACGGTGTGGGCATGGTCGAGGGCCGCCCGCGGTACGTGACGGCCCTGGGCAAGACCGACGCGCCGGCCGGCTGGCGGCCGGAGAAGGCCAGCGGCGGCATCGTGATGGACGTTGCCGGCGGCGAGCTGGTCGCGCAGGGGCTGTCGATGCCGCACTCGCCGCGGTGGTACGCTGGGCGGCTGTGGGTCTGCGAGTCGGGGGCCGGGACGTTGGGCTACGTCGACCTGCGCACCGGCCAGTACGAGGCGATCGCGACGACGCCGGCGTTTACCCGCGGGCTGGACTTCGCCGGGGACTTCGCATTCGTCGGGATGTCGCAGGTTCGGGAGACGGCGGTCTTCAGCGGCATTCCGATCACGGAGCGGCTGACGGCGGCGGAGCGGACCTGCGGCGTTTGCGTGATCGACCTGACCCGGGGTGAGCTGGTCGCCCTGCTGCGCTTCGAGGAGGGCGTGCAGGAGGTGTTTGCCGTCCAAGTGCTGTCCGGGAGGCGGTATCCGGAGCTGGTCAACGACGACGCGAAGCTCGTGGAGAACTCGTTCGTGGTGCCGGACGCGGCGCTGGCTGACGTGCCGGCGGCGCTGCGTCGAGTCGGACGCGAGCCAGACCGGAACATCGAGGCCGTGGAACGGAATTAACGGGCGGTGATTCCAGGAATCATTCGTCGCTTCGAAAATAGAGGTGCGATCGTGAGGCGGAGCAAGTCTTGGAATCGGTGGTGCGTCGGGGCCGGCGCGATCTCGGGCTGGGGACGGCACCGGGATCGGAACCGACTGCGGCCGGCGCCCTTGGTTCTGGAAGACCGTCGGATGCTGTCGACCTTTATGGTCACCAGTACAGCCGATACCGCCCCGGCCGGCAATCCAACCACCGGCACGCTACGGTGGGCCATCGAGAAGGCCGACACGGCCGCCAGCCCGAGCACGATCGCGTTCAGCCTGAACACGCCGGCCACGATCGGCCTCTTGCAAGGGCCGCTTGCGCTCACAAACCAAAGCGACATGACAACGATCCAGGGCCCGGGCGCCGCGCTGCTCTTCATCAGCGGCAGCAACCAGAGCCAGGTGTTCCAGGTCGCCTCTGGCGTGACGGCGTCATTCTCGAATCTGACGATCACCAAGGGCGTCGCCGTCAGCGAAGGTGGCGGGCTCTATAACCTGGGAACCCTCAGCCTGACCGACTGCACCATCAGCGGCAACTCGGCCTTCAACGGCGCCGGCCTTTACAACGAGCGCACGCTCAACCTGTATGGATGCACCGTCAGCAACAACACCGCGACGGCGAACGCCGGCGGCCTGGACAACGCCGGCACGGCCACCGTGACGGACTGCACCTTCAGCCATGACTCGGGCGGGGCCAAGGGCGGCGGTGTGGACAGCAGCCCCAACTCCAAGTATCCGGCCATCCTGACCCTGACCGGCTGCACCGTCAGCGGCAACTCCGGCGGCGCCGGCGGCGGTTTGTTCAATTACGGCCAGGCGACCCTGACCGACTGCTCGCTCAGCGGCAATACAGCGGACGAAGGCGGCGGACTCTGGGACGGCCCGCCTGCTCAAGCGACCGCGACCGGATGCACCTTCAGCGGCGACTCCGCCTCCGGGGACGGCGGCGGCATATTCAATGACGGCGGGACGCTCGATCTGGATCGCTGCACGGTCAGCGGCGGCTCCGCCCAGTTCGAGGGGGGTGGACTGTCCAACATCTCCGGTACGACTCAGCTCCTCGACAGCACGGTCAGCGGCAACACCTGCTCACAAAGCGGCGGCGGCGTGAATAACCGCGGCACCGCGACCCTGACCGAATGCACGGTCAGCGGCAATACCGCCTCCCACGGCGGGGGGCTGTACAACGTTCCCCCGGGCTCTCAGGCGACGGCCTTCCTGACGTTGATAGGCTGCACGGTCGACGCCAACTCCACCAAGTACAGCGGCGCCGGCCTGCTCAATTTCGCCACGGCGAGCCTCACTGACAGCACGGTCAGCGGCAACTCCGCCTCCCAGGGCACCGGCCCGATCCGAGCCTGCGGCGCCGGCGTGGCCAACTACGGCCCGGCGACCTTGACCGCGTGCACCGTCAGCGGTAATACCGCTTCAAACAATGGCGGCGGCATCTATAACTATATCAACAGCACCACTACGGGCACGGCGACGTTGATTGACACGATCGTCGCGAGCAACTTGGGCGGGGGCGGCCCGAGCGATGTCGACGGTAACAATTCCGGCGCCGTGACCGGCTCGAACGACTTGATCGGGATCGGCGGCTCGGGCGGGATCGCGGGCGGCAGCGACCGCGACATCGTCCTGACCACCCTCACCGGTCTGGACCTGGCCCCGCTGGCCGACTACGGCGGTCCAACAGAGACGATCGCCGTGCTCCCCGGCAGCCCCGCCATCGGTGCCGGCATCGCCGTCACCGGCGTCACCACCGACCAGCGTGGCTTCGCGCTCGACTTGCCCAATCCCGACATCGGCGCCTTCCAGAGCGTGTTATTCCCTCTGGTGGTCTCCGTGGCGACCGATGGCGTCGGCGCACCTCCCGGCGAAATGGACCTGCGCGGGGCGGTCAACCTGGCCAACATCCAGACCGGGGCACATACCATCTCGTTCGACGCGACCGCCTTCGCGACCGGGCAGACGATCACCCTGACCGAGGGTCAGTTCGAGCTGAGCAACACGAGTGGGCAGATCACGATCACCGGCCCCGCGGCGGGGGTGACGGTCAGTGGCGACCAAGCCAGCCGGGTCTTCCAGATCGACAAGGGGGTCACGGCGTCGATTTCGGGCCTGACGATCACTGAAGGCTCGACGAGCGCGTCCGGCGGCGGCTCGTACGCCGGCTACGGCGGCGGCCTGCTCAACCTGGGCACCGCGACGCTGACCGCCTGCACGATCAGCGATAACTCCTCGGGAGGCAACCTGGACAACGAAGGCACGGTGACATTGATCGACAGTACGCTCGCGGGCAGCACGGGCGATGGCCTGATCAACCAGTTTGGCAAGGCGAATCTGATCGCCTGCACGGTCACCGGCAACCACGACGTGGGACTTGCTAACTACGGCAACAGCACCTCGAGCGGGACGATCTCGCTGACCGACACGATCGTCGCCGGGAACACTCTGAACGGTGCCCCCAGCGACATCGGCGGTATCGATCCGGCCGATGTCACCGGCAGTTACAACCTCGTCGGCACCGGTGGCACCGGCGGGCTCATCGGATCCGACCACAACCTGCTCGATGTCGCCGACCCGGGTCTGGCCCCGCTCGGCGACTACGGCGGACCGACGCAGACGGTCGCCCTGCTCCCCGGCAGCCCCGCCATCGGCGCCGGCATTGCCGTCAACGGGGTCACGAGGGACCAGCGTGGCGTGCTCTTCGGCTCGCCCCCCGACATCGGCGCCTTCGAGAGCCAGGGGATCAGCCTCAAGGCGGTCGCCGGCAGCACCCCGCAGAGCGCGGCGACCGGCGACGCCTTCGCCAGTCCCCTGGCGGTCACCGTCACCGCCAACGACCCCCTCGAGCCGGTTGCCGGCGGACTCGTGACCTTCACGGTCAACCCGGCCTCGAACGGCTCCTCGGCCAGCCTCTCCGGCACGATCGGGATCATCGGGGCGAGCGGGATGGCCGAGGTCACGGCCACGGCCAACTCCACCGCCGGCTCCTACACCGTCACCGCCTCGGCCGCCGGCGCCGCCGGGCCGGTCGTCTTCAGCCTGAAAAACCTGATCAGTCTCACCTTCTCGGTCCTGACCGATCAGAGCATCACCTACGGAACCTCGAGCGTGACCGTCAACGGGACGTTGGCCAACGGCTTGGAGGCCCCGCAGGGAACCAACGAGAACGTCGCCGTGACGCTCGACGGAGTCGAGCAGCAGGCCGCCATCGGCTCCGGCGGCGCCTTCTCCACCACGTTCAACAACACCGCCGGTCTCACGGTATCCGGCTCGCCGTACACGATCCGCTACTCGTACACGAGCGACGAGACCTTCGCCTCCGCCAGCACGACCAGCTCGCTGACGGTGACCAAAGCGTCGCCGGTAGTGAGCGTCTCCGATCCCGGCGGCACGTACCATAACACGGCCTTCCCGGCCACGGCCACGGTCGCCGGGGTCAGCGGCTCGGCCGCTTCCAGCCTGGAGGGCGTCAGCCCGTCGCTGAGCTACTACAGCGGGACCTACACCAACCCTGCGCAGCTCAACGGCCTCACCCCGCTATCCGGCCCGCCGAGCCAGGCTGGCTCGTACACGGTGCTGGCCGGCTTCGCCGGCAGCACCGACTATACGAACAGCTCGACGCTGGCCAACTTCACCATCACCCGGGCCACGCCCACGGTGAGCGTTGCGGACGCCGGCGGCACCTACAGCGGCACGGCATTCGCCACCACGGACGCCGTGACCGGGGTCAGCGGCTCCCCGTCCTCCAGCCTCGAAGGCGTCACTCCTTCGTTGACCTACTACAGCGGGATCTACACCAGCGCCTCCCAGCTCAGCGGCCTCACACCGCTGTCCGCCGCACCGAGCCAGGCCGGCTCGTACACGGTGCTGGCCAGCTTCGCGGGCAGCACCGACTACACCGCCGGCTCGGCGCTGGCCAATTTCACCATCACCCAGGCCACGCCGGCGGTGGGCGTCTCCGATCCCGGTGGCACCTACAATGATTTGACCTCCCCCGCCTCCGCCACGGTTACCGGCGTGGGCGGCTCGGCCGTCTCCAGCCTCGAGGGCGTCAGCCCGTCGCTGGCCTACTACAGTGGGACCTACACCAGCGCCTCCCAGCTCGCCGGCCTCACCCCGCTATCCGCCGCGCCGAGCCAGGCCGGCGCGTACACCGTCCTGGCCAGCTTCGCGGGCAGCACCGACTACACCACCGGCTCGGCGCTGGCTAATTTCACCATCGCCCGGGCCACACCCACGGTGAGAGTCTCGGACGCGGGCGGCACCTACAGCAGCACGGCTTTCCCGGCCACGGACGCCGTCGCCGGAATCAGCGGCTCAGGCAGCTCCAGCCTCGAGGGGGTCAGCCCGTCGCTGAGCTACTACAGCGGGACCTACACCAGCGCCTCCCAGCTCGCCGGCCTCACCCCGCTATCCGCCGCGCCGAGCCAGGCTGGCTCGTACACCGTCCTGGCCAGCTTCGCCGGCAGCACCGACTACGCCACCGGCTCGGCTCTGGCTAATTTCACCATCGCCCGGGCCGCGCCCACGGTGAGCGTTGCGGACGCGGGCGGCACCTACAGCAGCACGGCTTTCCCGGCCACGGACGCCGTCGCCGGAATCAGCGGCTCAGGCAGCTCCAGCCTCGAGGGGGTCAGCCCGTCGCTGAGCTACTACAGC
>JBIOJM010000040.1:0-44999 GCA_044450785.1 Isosphaerales bacterium | reverse complement strand
TCCCAGCGCAAGCGCATCACCGAGCACCATGGGCAACTATTTCGCAAACTCGGCATGCGGGTGTGTCGTGTAGAAATGGTGGTGCCGGACGGGGTCGTAGAAGCGGTACAGGGGTAATCTGCCCGGCTGCGGATCGCGATCGATGTAGCAAGCGATCCCCTGGGGCCGATAGCCCAGCCGGCTGGCACCCTCGCCGCTCGGCGAGGTTGTGTAGAGGTCGTCGCGCCCGTTCCGCCATCGGTAAAACGGGACCGTCCCGGCGACAGGTTGATCATGGACGTGGCAGGCGATCCCTTCACTGACCGAATCCGGCCGGTCGGGCGCGCCGGGACTGGTCGTGTAATAGTGAGAGCCATGCCTGGGATGAAGCCAACGATACAGGGGGACGGTCCCCGGCTGCGCCTCGGCGAACACGTAACCGGCGATGCCTTCGGACCGGAACCGCGTCAGATCGAAGTGGAGAACCACCTCGGACGGGGCGTAATCGATTCCGCGGAAGACGCCATATTCCTTGAACAGGGCGACGCGCTTGACGACCTCGCCGTTGAGACGCTGGCTCAGGCGCGACGCCCTTCCACCGGCGATCTGGGTCACCAGCTCGTCGAAGTACTGGCCCAGGAATTTGGCCACGATCCCGGAGAAGCCGTCCAGCTCGCGCCGCTTGACCTCCTCGATCTCGATCCGAAACCGGGGCACTCCAGAGTCCCCCGGCTCGATGTTGACCCTTGCCTTGACGTCGAAGCGGAACTTCCGCCAACCTTCGGGCGTTTCCGGGCTCCGGCCGATCCGTTCCGAGATCGGACCGGCCACCGGAGGATGGAACTCGCCCTCGATCTGACAGACGACCAGGAACTGCCGTGAGCGTGGCTCGATCGCGACGAGCCGGTAGGAGTGGACGGTGCCTCGATACTTGCCGGCTTTGTCGAAACGGCAAGGGGGCAGCTTCTCGATGACCCCGTCGAGGAAGTCCTTGCCGAGCTTGACTTCGGCCGCGGCCTCCAGGCGGCCGTGCACCAGCGAGGCACAGCCGAGAACGCCGAGGAATATCCATCGCCTCCACCCTGACATCGGCACCCACTCTCCCAGGCCGCCGGCTGGCGCATTGATCGACGAGATGGGGTTCCCTGGGTGCGAGGAGGCGATCGCTCTCGTGTCCCCATCGGACGTTGATTCGGATTTCTTCTACCCGCAATCGGCCGGTCTGACCAGGTGAATGTTCATGGCAATCGGTCTCCCTTCGCGTTATTCCTTACCGCCCCGTCGATATTTTCCGGCCAGACGACCCTCCGCCAGGATGCGTCCCTCGATCGCCTTGATTACCTCTGCTCGCGTGGCGTTCGACCCCAGATCGAGCGTGGCATCGAGCGCATACAGCCGGAAGAAATAACGGTGCGTTCCGCTCGGCGGACACGGTCCGCCGTAGCCGTTCTTGCCGAAGTCGTTCTTACCCTGTCGCGCTTTGGAGAGTTCCTCGACGACTGACTCAGATACCGTTGTGGATGCCTCGGGGATGGTCTCCTCCTTCGGGACGCCTTCCCGGAGTGCCTTGAGCTGGGAAGGCAAGTTGAAGACGACCCAATGCGACCACGTCCCGCCGGGCGCGTCCGGATCGTCACAAATCAAGGCCAGCGCGCGGGCCGACGCGGGAACGCCCGACCACTCCAGCGGCGGCGAGCGGTCCGATCCGTCGCACGTGAATGTCTTCGGGATCATGCCGCCCTCGGCGAATGCCGGACTGCGGAGCTGGATCGTCAGCCGGCCCGGATCGTCAGCAGGGAGCGACTCCGTTCGCCCACAACCCGTGCTCGCCAGGAGCATGAGCAGACTGGTGATCCCGACCGCCGGCCCAGCGGCGCGAGCAACGTCCTTCGCGAAACTCATCAGTGGCTCCTCGGGACAGCCGGTGCCCCTGCTTTCGATGATCAGTTACCCCGGGGAGTCGGGCTCGGGGGGCTGGCGGGAACCGGCGTCGCATCGGGGGACGGCGTCGCACCACCAGCGCCCGGGTTAATGGCCGGAGTGGGTGTGTCTTGGACAAATGGGGAAGGGGCAGCGTCAGCGCCAGCGGGGCCCGCGGGCGTTGGCGTCACAATTGCGGGAGTGGTGGCATCAGCGCCTTGAGCGATGCTTGTCGTGACCTGGGTAAATCGGGAATCGGACGCGGGAAGATTCGGAGGCAGGTTTGCCCCGGTCTCGATCTGTTGAAGTCGGCGCTGCAGGACGACGATATGGCGCTCGAGATTGCTGAGGCGTTGTTCGAGGGCGTCGACTCGTCCGGCCAGCGATTTCGGCTGGCCTGGGCGACCGGGCACACCGGCCGGGGCTGGTGCTGTTGCCGGCCCGAACCCCGGGCTCCGCGGCGGCTGCGCGGGCATCGGGAGCAATTCCGGCAGGGCGACCACTGGCAGCGGCACGAGTATTGGGGGCGCTCCGGGGAAAGAGAGCTTTAAGAGCGGTGTGCCGGGCGCTGGGGGCGGCGCGAGTGCTGAGGGCGCTCCGGGAGCCTGCCTCATCGGCGCGAACCCCTCGGGTGGAGGGAGGAGTCCATTGGGAACGGGCACACCGGCGGGCGCTCGATGGCTCGATCCACCCAGGACTTCCAGGAGCTTGTCGAGCTTCCGCTCGACGTTCTTGAGCCGGTCTTGATCCGAGGGCCCATCCTGCGCCAGCACGCCCACTCCGGTCGTGAAGAGGGCCAGCGCAGCCAGGCCCAAGATCACCAACTTCAGCTTTGCAAGCAACATGGCCTTCAGTACTCCTTCGGTGAGGGTTACAACCGAGGTCGAGACGACCCCGGCCAGGGAAGAACCAGCCGCGACGAGCGTCGCGACCCGGATCGCGGAATCAACGAGGGCAGCCGGCACGGTGACCGCGTGAGATTCTTGGGTCAAGGTGGAGGCCAAGATGGCGGTGGAGAGGGCCAGTCCTCGCCGGGTCAGTCGGTCCCGTAACCGCGCCTTGGCTCTGGCCAACCGGCTCGAGAGGGTCCCTTCGGTGATGCCAAGGCGTCCCGCGGCTTCCCGGCGAGACAGACCCTCCAGCTCGCAGACCACGATGGCGGCCCGGTGTCGTTCCGGCAGTCGACCAAGCTCTTCGTCCAGGATGGCGCGCAGCTCGCTTGTCAGGGTTTGGTCTGGTGGTTCAACAGGTAACATCGCGCCTAGCCGTTTCTCTCTTCTCTTCTGGCGCTCTGAGCGGGCGCGGGCATCGAGCGCAGCGCGCCGGGCGACCCCGTGGAGCCAGCTCGCCAACTGTTGCCGCCGCGCGATCGCCGGCGCCTTGCGTGCCAGCACGAGGAAGGTGGCCTGGAAGGCATCCTCCGCGGCGTGCCTGTTTCCCAGCACGCGGCGGCAGACGCCCAAGACCATCGCCCCATGCCGATTCACCAAGGCCGCGAACGCAGCCTCCGCGGCCTCACGATCGCCGGCGACAAACCGCTCCAGCAGCTCCTCGTCGCTGAGCGGACCGGCCGCTCCGCAATGGAACAGCGTGTTCAGGTGCCTCAATACCTCACGCGACGCCGCGCCCGACATGGAATCGTCTCCAGGACTCTCGACCTCATTTAGCATATACTTGTCGTCGAGCGGTCCGCGCGTCCATTTATTTTGAGGATCATGAGCTGACGTGACACGATGCCAGATGCTTTCCAGTCGCCTGGAGTTATCGTAAGATCGACAATAGTGGGAGAATACGAACGGCCCGTGTGCTCGTCGGGTCTTCGACCCACAGGCGGGGCCAATACGAATGAACTGTCCCTTCCCTGGTATGGACCCTTACCTGGAGCACCACGTGCTGTGGGAGAGTCTCCACGCGCGACTGATCGTGGCGATCGCGAACCAGCTACAGCCCAAGCTTGATCCCCGCTACATCACGTCGATCGAGAAGCGAGTCTTCATCGAGGGCCCGCAACGACGCGTACCGGACGTTTGGATCCAGAAAGTCGGCGACGCAGACGGTCTGCCTCCGCTCGCCAGAGGTGAGTCCGACACCGCTGTCATCATCGAGGTCGAGGACCTGGAGATCAACGAGACCCGTGTTGAGATCCTCGATTCCTACAACGAGATGAAGCTTGTTGCTCTGATCGAGGTCGTGAGTCCCACCAACAAGGCTGCCGGTCCCGGCCGTGCGTCATACCAGGCGAAACGATCAGCCCTGCGAGCCTCCGCTTCCACTCGACGATCAAGCCTGGGCGAACGAGCAAATCGCCGCATTGCGACGAACGTAATTACAGGACAGCCGTGAACGCCGCGAAGCCGCGCTGCACCGGCCCGGCGGCTGTCCTCAGCAGGCGGGCGAACTCCGGCCCCCGTACATCGCGTCCGGCGGCCTGGCAGAGCCCCGCGGCCTGCGCCGCGACGGCCTCGTCATACGACTCGAGCGCGGGCAAGAGCCGGGCCGCCTGGGTACCGACTCGCTCGATCATGCGCTTGGCATACTGCATTGGACTGGTCCAGACCGCGTCGCCGTCCCCGTCGATGTAGATCGGATTGGCCACGCCCAGGACGCGCGGCGTCCAGGTTCGCGAGCTCGGCTGGTAGGGGTGAGGGACCGCCCAGAATGGGGCGGCCACGCCCGGTCCCGATGCGATGGCCACCAGGTAGATGTCATGGCCGGGTCGCGGAATCTCCCAGGTCACTTCCGTTTTGGTCCCCGCGCGGGCGCCGGCCGCAACCTCGACCTGCTGTTCGCGCAACTTGACACCGTCGGCGAACAGCTCGACGCGATCGGCACGCGACCAGGACGGTCCCAGCACGGTCGCCGTCACCCGCAGGATCGGTTGCCCACCGGTCGCCAGGTCCCCGACTTGGAAACGTCCATCCACGTTCAAGGTCGTCAGGAGTCCCAGGCTGACCGTGGCCCGGCCTTCGTGCAGGGCGCGAACGGCCGCGGCGATGTCGATGCGGGCCGGGTCGTGATCGGGGCACGCGATGTAGGTGCGGCCCTGGCCGACGATGTAGCGTGCCACGTCGTGGCTGTCACTTCCCGCCACTGCCGTGATCCGCTCGCCGTGGTTCAACAAGGCCATCCAGTCGCGCACCAGGCGCATCGGGTCCGATTGGAGAGCACCCGAGTTGACGATCTCGAGCGCATCGACGCCGAGCGGTCCGCGCCGGTGCTCTCCGGTGACGGGATTGAACTGGTCCGGATCGAACGGCCGGAAGCCGGCGTGCCGGTCGCGCGGGTGGTTGAGGATCACCACTGCGGGGGCCGGCGCCGACGCCGAGCGAATGGCTCGCAGCAGTCGGGGCCAATCGGTGATGCCGGAATCCGGGACCGAGCCGCCGATCGAGAAAGGGAAGGCGTTGAAGTGGCCGGTCCGGGTCGTCACTTCGTCGCCGGCGACCGGCGTGAAGAACGACCGCACACCCTGACGACGGGCCGCCGGGTCCAGGTTGGCGAAGACGTCGTGGTCGGTGGCCACCGGCAGCTCGATTCCCTCGCCGGCAAGCGTGACGACCCGCTCATCGATCGAGGCGTCGCCGTGGCCGCTGTGCGTCAGTGTGTGGACGTGGGTGTCGCAGGCGACCAGGCCCGGAGTCGACACCTCACGGCGGATGGATAAATCGAGTGAATGCGACTGTCCCTCTTCGAGGGTGAGCGATCGCGACGCCACGCCGTACTCGAAGCCGCGCGAGCCAAAGACTGTCGCCTTCCCGGGACGTAGGCCGATGCGGGCCCGGCCGTCGGGTGTATAGACAACCCCCGGGCGCGCGGCCAGGCGGGAACCCGGCTCGACCACCAACGGTGCGAGAATACCCGCTGGATCCGTGATGGTGATCCGGCAGGGCAACGGAGCGCCTGTGCCGGCATCGGTGACGGAGACGTCGAGCGTCGCTCGGCCCAGGGCTTCCCGCACGGGCCGCGCGTCGAGCGCGACCTGGTCGATCACGACGTCGTCGATCTGCCCGGGCGACTCGATCAAGAGCGTATTCGCGCCGTCGCGGATCGTGCCGGGCGGAACCGGCAGTGCGTGCCAAAGCGCCGCTTCCATCGGGAGCAGCCGGCCGATCGGCCGGCCGTTCAATCGCACCGGCCAGTCGAGCTTGACGTTATGCTGGCGAATCAGCAGGGTGACCTCGCGCGGGTTGAACCGGCCCTCGAAACTGAGCTTAAGCGCGCGGCTCTCGGGTTCGTCCCCGGCGAACTCGTCCCACTCAGGCCGTCCGGCGATCCCCAGGTGATGCCGCTTGGCGTCGAGCACGACCTGCGCCTGCGTGGTACCGGTGCTCGCGAGGAAGAGAAGAGCCAGGAAAGCGGCGATCGGCCCCCCTGCTCCAGCGTTGCCCGCAAACAGGCGGTGTCTCGTCACGGGTGTTCCCTCCAGGCTGATTGAGCCGTTCCTGTCCTGTTGGCAGCGAGAGAATCGGCTACATTGGCTCGAGAGCTCTCATGTCGAGTTCGAGGGACTTCGAGATCTCGGCAAGTCGATTTCGCCTATGATACAACGGAAATTTGCACTGGGCCGACCAAAAGGGGTCAGTCGATGGCCAAGATCACCCATGGATTCAGGCTTGTCGGGACCGATCGATTCGCTGACAATTCAAGATGAAGAGGGATCGTACTGAAATCAATCCACAGGCCGGTGGACTCGGCCTTTTAAGGTGGAGATCGATTGCCCATGAGTGATGTGACTCGCTCAGTGGTAAACCAGAATCAGCGCATCACCACGTCGGAGCTTCGGAAGCTACCCCTTGAGGAGCGCAATGCCATTCTCGAAGCCCAAGCAGCCCTCGCGGAATCCATCTATCGTAATGATCCGCGGATGACGGATTTCGAGGCGTTCGGCGAGGACGATCTACATGGCGAGTGTTCCTCAGCCGAAGCGGGGTGAGATCTGGCAAGTCCGGTTCGACCCATCGATCGGCGCCGAGATCCGCAAACAGCGGCCCGCTGTCGTGATGAACCTCGATGGGATCGGGAAATTACCTCTCCGGATCGTTGTCCCGATTACGGATTGGCAACCCGCGTTTGCAAGCTTTTCATGTCAGGTCACTGACGTCGGGCGCAGACGGTTTGATATCGACTCCGCGATCCCCCGGTCGCAAAACCGGTTGACATCCTCCATGAACTGATCCACGGCGTCCTTCTGGACAGACCTGGGCACTTCTTTGAGTGATTGAGTTAGCTCTTCTTCCGTCAAGTGGACGTCGACAACACCCAGTCCTTGACTCCAGCCACCGTCGGGCAAGAC
Source organism: Isosphaerales bacterium (assembly GCA_044450785.1). Classification (GTDB taxonomy): domain Bacteria; phylum Planctomycetota; class Planctomycetia; order Isosphaerales; family Isosphaeraceae; genus JBIOJM01. The sequence goes on along the minus strand of JBIOJM010000040.1, from coordinate 37,807 downwards.
TGTTCGCGCGCATCGCAGGTAAGCTCGATTCACGGCCTCTTCGAGATCGGCTCCGCAGTAGAACCTGCCGCTCTTGGATGTCCGCCGAAGGTTCGCCTTTGTAATCAGGCTTGAATTCGAAGATCGGACCGGGCCAGACCGCGCTCAACCGCGCGAAGTCGGTTGGAAGCTCCAACCCCCGTTTGATTGTGATCAGATTGAGAGTATGGGGCGCGCCCTCCAACCTGGGTGCACCACTGTCGAGGACCGAAGGTTTGAGATAGGTATGCAGCAGCGCGGCGGGACCGACACGAACTTGAATGTTTGGCGCAGAGTCCTCGTGGCCCCAAATGAAGCGCTGGGCACTGCGGTAGGCCCAGCCGATGATGCCCTCCCATGTGCCCTGGATCCAAGCCTGGGCCTGCGCTTCGCTGGGGACGTACAGGAGGCAAAGGATCGGATCGCTTTCCCAAAGGGCGCGCAGGAATTCCAATTCGCGACGTCGATCGAGTCCCAAAGCCGAAGGCCAGAATGGGTCGGGTAGCTTGGAGATTGTGGGTGTCTGTTGCTTGGTTTCCGTTTGGGTGCGATCGTCATCGCCTTCGTCGTCCTCTTCTCGTGGGAGCGGAATGGACGGTAGGTTGACCTTGAACTTGTCGTCTCGGCTCCGGCGATCCGTCTCGGTGACGATCTCGAGCCCGGCCCTCGAGAGTTGCTTCAGCACCTTGTTCAATGACTCCGTCCGCATCAACCCAGTCGAATAACCAAAAAGGGCGACCAGATCGGCAAGAGTGGAATCTCCCGCAAGGCTGATTCTGTTAGCAAGACGTAAAGGTCTGCCTGCAACCCGGGCTTGATAGATGAGATCTCCAAGGGGCGTTGCCGCATTCCGGAGAACTGGAATTCGACGATTTCCGTTTTCGGGAAAGCGAACGGTGAGAGTGCTCCCCGATCGGTTTTCGACGATCCCGATTTCCTTGTCATACACGATCGTATCGCCGATCATGATGTTCATTCTGAGTTGTCCAATACTCGATTTTCGATTCGGATATCGAATCCTTCAGTTTAGCACTGCCTTCGTGTTCTCGTATAAAATACCAAGTGGATTTCAAAACGCCAGTGAGTGCTTGGTTGTCAGGTTGTTGTTGCTCGATCGGAGGTGAGAAACCTGAGCCTGAAGCTGGAGTCCAGTGCGCCCATGGCTCTCGATCTTGAGCGACGTCGTAATTCTTCCGTATAATCGAAAGCTGTGCAGAGACGATCTCCTCTGACAGCCGGCGGGGCGAAGCGGCCCGCGGCGATGAGAAAAGAGAGGTCGGGTGAATTCTCTAAAGCGTGTCGCGCGGAGAACTGTGAGGGATCTCTTAGTCTGAGGAATACGTGCCGATCGTCGCAAAGAATCGAGAGCAATTTCCTTCACGTTTGGAAGCAAGGGAGCCGTGAGATGTCGACCGTCACGCTGGAAGAAGCCCAGGCCCATCTGTCGGAATTGATCGAGCGGCTTCATCCGGGCGAGGAAATCTTGATCACGGATCAGGGGCAACCTTTGGCTCAAGTTAAGAGGGCTGAGCGGAGCTCGTGGCCGTGCAAGGCGGGTAGCTACCGGAAAGACGAGTTCTGGATGGCTCCCGACTTCGACGCCCCACTGGACGACTTCAAGGAGTACATGGAGTGACGTTGCTCCTGGACACCCATGCCTTCCTCTGGTTTTGCCAGAATGACCCGCTGCTCAGCACGACGGCGAAGGCGTTGATCGAAGACGCGGGCAACCGGAAGCTCTTAAGCGTGGGGAGTTGCTGGGAGATTGCCATCAAAGCCGGGCTTGGAAAACTGAAGCTCGGTGAAGCATGCGCCACGTACATCCCCGCCGCTCTGTCCCGAACGGGGTTCGAGCTCTTGCCGATCTTGTTGGCGCACGCGACCGCCGTGGAATCTTTGCCGCTCCATCACCGCGACCCGTTCGACCGACTGCTCGTGGCCCAAGCGAACATCGATGCGATTCCGATCGTCAGCGTGGACGCAGTTCTTGACCAGTATGGGGTGCGCCGATTGTGGTAGAGAGAGCCGGACAGTGACCGTGCTCGTCGTGGGTGAGAAGCTTGGTGGACGAGCGCCGCAATGAGGGGCAGAGCGGTCGCGTCTCCTCGCTCGAGTCGGTGCGTGAACGGCTCGACGGATCAGGGGATTGAGGGTCTGCCGTGTCGCGCCGTGTTGGTACGGTTCCACGAGACGGTCGGTGACCGACCAGGTCCGAACGTGGATCATCGGCCCATCCTCGCCGATGGGCGTTTCCAGGCGTGGCATGCGCTCAGGGCACCACGTTGGGGAGATAGACAACCGGCTCGGGGTCGGCGATCTGCCTGACCAGGAAGGGGACAACTCCGAACCGACGGTAACCTTCCCGCAGCGCCGTGGAGCGATCCGGAAAGGTGCCCAAGACGTCGGCGCCTTTGATGAGGACGAATCGGCCCGCCTGCTCGCGCAGCAGTTGCGGCAGACGGTCGCGATAGGTTGCTGTTTCCTCGGCCAAGGCGGCCAGAACAACTTCACCCGAGCGTTCTTCGTCAAGAACCGCGGGCGGTCGTTGGCCGGCGCCCAGTGGTGTTGTTTCGGATTCCCGATCGCGTTTGGCCTTGATCATCGAGTTGCCCCTTATAGCAGAGATCCGCGGGGAGACGAAGAGGCGAGCCGGACCCGAGGACGCCGCACCACGTTACGCAGCATTTGATACACCCTCATTTTACGGCTGGAGTCGCTACGGAGCGAGGGGGAAAAGTGCGGGTTCTTCGAACGCGTCCCTTGCCGAGTTCGAGAGACGCTAGCAACGTCATTCTGCTTGCTCGTGACGGCGAGATCAAGGACCCGAACGTGCTGGATCAGATCCGGTCGGTCCGCTGACGACAAGCGAGGGCGTGCTTGTCGTCAAGGGCACGGTGGGATGATGACGGATCCCGGGACTGCGAAATCCGCCAAGCTCGCAGCAGTGCATCCGTTGTTTCCTGGTTCAGATCCGTGGGGCGGTCCGGGCCTGTCGGCCCGGCCGCCTCGCCGGTTCTGACCTGGACGAGCGCAGAGACGGCTGCGCTCGTGGCGGATCACCTCCCCGGACGCCCGTTCCTGCACAAGCCGAATCAGACCGTGTCAGGCCAGGTCGGATCGGGCGACCCGATCTTTTCGCCGAGATCAATCTGCCTTCTTCTTGCCGCCCCCCTTCCTCTGAAACTCGATCTTGGAGGCGACGTTCTTCTCGTGCGTCACCTTGACGTTGACGCCTTTTCTGCCGGCGTCCTGGGCTTTCTTGACACCTTTCTCCAGCTTCTCAAGGTCGACTTTCACGGCCCCCTTTTTCGTAACCTGCTCGGTGTCATCCGTGATCTTGAGCACGATTTCCTTGTCGGTGCCCTTCTCTTCGACGGTGATCTTCTTGCCCTCGACGTCGACCTTGGTCAGCACGCCCAAAAGCTCGTCGGCGAGAACAGAAGCGACGACGAAACCCATGGCGACGACACCGGCGGTCAGCGTGAGCAGGAACTTGCGGCGGTTCTGCATGGCAACTTGTCCTCCACAGCGAAAACAACCCAACGCCCAGCCGTGGGCCGCCGGCATTTCCCCTGGGAAGTGCGCCTCGAGCGGCCCGGGTCGCGGCTGGGATCGCGCTATTATCAACCCCGATGAGCTTGGGTAGTAGTGGGGACCGCCGCTCCGCCATGAATTATTTGGGACAATTCGGGGCCGGCAGGCGGACGCAGCCGGGCAACCTGCGGACAGTTGGGAGGAACCGACCACGAGGCCCAGACGTGTGGACTTGGTCCTTGCGCTTACCAGGCTGCACCGCGGCGCCAGCTTGGGCCAGACAGCGTCCAGGTAAGCGTCGCTCTGCAAAGATCGAGCTGCCACCCTCACGGACGGCCCCAGTGATGCCCTCACTTCGACATTCGATCCGGCTCTGATATACTTCGTACTTTGGAGCGGCGGAGCAAGCGGTTTTGACTTCGGGAGAGTGAGATGCGCATCCGATTGCGGACCAGCCTGGGAAGCATCTTGGCGCGCAGCTCGCCGATCTGCCGCGGTTCTCTTCCGCTCGGGGTTGCCTGCGTTTTCGTGGCCGTGGTTGGCGGCTGCCAACCCAATTCGGCCAGCGTCGCTCCCGCCGAGGTGCCGGCGGTGCCGGTCAGCCAGCCGATCCAGAGGGAAGTCACCGACTACGCGGAATTCACCGGGCAAACCAAGGGTGTCTACTCCAATGACATCATCCCCCAGGTCACCGGCTACCTGGTCCAGATGCCGTTCGAGGAAGGAGCGGAGGTCAAGAAGGGAGACCTGCTGTTCGAAGTCGATCCTCGGCTCTACAAGGCCCAGCTCGACCAGGCTCAGGGCCAGGTCAATCTCAACAAGGCCTCGCTCAAGCTGGCCAGGACAACCCTCGCCCGGGACCGGGCCATCAACGCGAACTCACCCGGCTCGATCAGCTCGCAGCAATTTGATCAGGAGCAGGCTGTGGTCGACGAGGCCTTGTCCAGGGTCGATGCCGCCCAGAGGAGCATGGAACTCTACGGGCTCAACTACGAATTCACCAAGGTCGTGTCGCCGATCGACGGCCAGAGCAGCCGTTACTACATGACCAAAGGCAACCTGGTCAACCAGGATCAGACGCTTTTGACCACGGTCGTGTCGGTGGACCCGATGTACGTTTACTTCGAGGTGGACGAGCCCACCCTGTCACGTTACCGCACGGCCATCAACGCAGGGACGCTCCAGTCGCCCAAGGACCAGGTCCCAATGCCGGTCTCCATGGGGCTGCAAGGCGAGGACGGCTTCCCGCACCAGGGGACCATCAATTTCGAAAACAACCAGAGCAACGCCTCGACGGGCACCAGGCTGATGAGAGGTGTCTTCCCGAACCCGCAGCCGAAGGTAGGCCGCCGGCTGCTCTCACCCGGTATGTTCGCGAGAATCCGCCTGCCGATCAGCGCACCCCACCGGGCGCTTCTGGTCCGTAATCGGGCCATCGCCTCGGACCAGGGGCTGAACTACGTCTATGTGCTCGATGCCGACAACAAGGTCCAGTCCCGCCGAGTCACGACGGGCGCGCTCCAGGACGGCGACTTGAGGGTGATCGACGAGGGGCTGAAGCCGGACGACTGGGTCGTCAGCGGCGCACTCCTGCAGGTGCGGCCGCGCATGCTGATCAGACCGGACCGGGTGCCCATGCCGTCGCTCGGCCAGCCGGCCGTGGCCGATCAAGCGCCGGCCGAACCCAAGACCAAGTCGGCCAGAGTCGCTAAAGCCAATCCGCCGGCGTTGCCGGTCAGCCAGCCGGTCCAGAGGGAGGTCACCGACTTCGTGGATTTCACCGGGCAAACCAAGGCTGTTCAGTCGGTGGACATCATCCCCCAGGTCACCGGTTACCTGGTCCAGATGCCATTCCAGGAAGGGGCGGAGGTCAAGAAAGGGGACCTGCTATTCGTGGTTGATCGCCGGCCCTACAAAGCCCAGCTCGACCAGGCTCAGGGCCAGGTCAATCTCTATCAGGCCCAGCTCAAGCTGGCCAGGACAACCCTCGGCCGGGACCGGGCCAGCAACCGGCTGAGGCCCAGCTCGATCAGCCCGCAGCAAATTGATCAGGATGAGGCCCTCGCCGATGAGGCCCAGGCCAGGGTCGATCTCTATGAAAAAAGCATGGAATTCTCCAAGCTTAACCACGAATTCACCCGGCTCGAGTCGCCGATCGACGGCCAGATCAGCTACTACCGTAAGACCCTCGGCAACCTGGCCTACCAGAACCAAACGCGCTTGACCACGATCGTGTCGATGGACCCGATGTACGTACACTTCGAGATGGACGAACCCACCCTGTTGCGCTACCGCAGGGCCGTCAACGAAGGGCGGCTCCAGGTACCCAAAGACCGTACCAAGGTGCCCGTCCTCATGGGGCTGCAAGCCGAAGACGGCTTCCCGCACCAGGGGACCATCAACTTCGTCGACAACCAGGTCAATCCCACGACGGGGAGCATCCTGGTGCGTGGCGTCTTTCCCAACCCCAAGTCGAAGGGAGGCCACCGGCTGTTTTCACCCGGTCAGTTCGTGCGAATCCGCCTGCCGATCGGCGTACCCCACCGGGCGCTCCTGGTCATCGATCGGGCCATTGCGTCGAACCGAGGGCGAAAGTACATCTATGTGCTCGATGCCGAAAACAGGGCCCAGTCCCGGCCGATCACGACGGGTGCGCTCCAGGAGGACGGCTTGCGGGTGATCGAGGAGGGGTTGAAGCCGGACGACTGGGTCGTCAGCGGCGGAATATTGCAGGTCCGGCCGCGCATGGTGATCAGACCGGACCGGGTGCCCATGCCGACGCTCGGCCAGCCGGCCGCGGCCGATCCAGCGCCGGCTGTACCCAAGACGCCAGCGTCGCCGACACCCGAAAAAGCCAAGCGCTAACAGGAGCGCCGGCCATGATCCCGCGTTTCTTCATCGATCGACCGATCTTCGCGACGGTTCTGTCCGTCGTCATCACGTTGATCGGCTTCATCGCGTCGAGGTGGCTGCCGATCGCGCAGTATCCCCGAATCACGCCGCCCGGGGTGGCGGTGACCATCAGCTACCCCGGGGCGAGTGCCCCCGTGGTGGCGGACACGGTGGCGGCGGTGATCGAGCAGCAGGTCAACGGCGTCGAGGGCATGCTCTACATGTCCTCGCAGATGGGCAACGACGGCTCGTACACGCTGACCGTGACGTTCGATATCGGCACCGACGTGAACACGGCCCTGGTGATGGTGCAGAACCGCGTGAGACTCGCCATGCCGCAGTTGCCGCCCGAGGTCCAGAACCAGGGGATCACGATCCGCAAGAAAACCCCCGATATCTTGATGATGGTCAACTTCTTATCGCGGGATGGTCGCTATGACGACATCTACCTGTGCAACTTCGCCACGATCTTCGTCAAGGACGAGCTGCTGCGCGTCTACGGGGTCTCGGACATCAACTACATGGGCCAGCGCGACTACAGCATCCGCGCCTGGCTCGACCCGCAGAAGCTGGCGTCGCGCAGCATGACCGCCATGGATGTGGCCAGCGCGATCCGCAGCGAGAACGCTGATGCGCCCGCCGGGCAAATCGGCCAAATGCCTGCCTCCAGGGTGCAGCCGTTCCAGTTGCCGATCGATACGCTGGGCCGGCTCACCAACCCGGAGCAGTTTGGATCGATCGTGGTCAAGGCTGGCCCGAGTGGTTCGGGAGAGCCGGCGACGGCAATCGTTCGCCTTCGTGACGTGGCCCGCATCGAGCTGGGCGCTCAGAACTATAACCAGTCCTGCACCTTCGACAGCCACCCGTCCGTGGGCCTCAGCGTGTACCAGCTTCCCGGAACCAATGCGCTCGACGTCGCCGACCGGGTGCGAGCCAAGATGGAGGAGCTCAAAACCCGCTTCCCGGCCGGGGTGGATTACGAGATCGCCTACGACACGACTCCGTACATTAGCGAGTCGATCAGCGAGGTCTACAAGACGTTGCTCGACGCCGTCATCCTGGTTGGCATCGTCGTGCTCGTGTTCCTGCAGGACTGGAGGGCCATGATCCTGCCGATGATCGACGTGCCCGTCTCCTTGATCGGCACGCTCGCGGTCATGTTGGCGCTCGGCTTTTCTCTGAACAACCTCACGCTGTTCGGGTTGGTACTGGCCATCGGCATCGTGGTCGACGACGCCATCGTGGTGCTGGAAAACGTCGAACGGATGATCGCGACCGGGCTGGACGCACGGACCGCCACGATCAAGGCGATGGAGGAGATCACCGGCCCGATCCTGGCCATCACCCTCGCACTTTGCTCGGTGTTCGTGCCGTGCTGTTTTCTCGGCGGGATCACGGGCCAGTTCTTTCGCCAGTTCGCGGTGACGATCGCCGCCTCGACGATCATCTCGGCCGTCAATGCCCTGACGATGACGCCGTCCCGGGCCGTGTTGATCTTCAAGACCGCGGAGGGGAAACATGGTGGTCACGAGCTGAAGCGTGAGGCGTTGCCCTGGTGGATCTTCGGGGTGGTGGGCGGGCTGCTGGCTGTCTCGTACGGGCCAGAGTACCTGGCCGGGCGGTTTGGCCTGCCTGCCTCTTCGGGCGGGGCCGGCGAGCCGAAAGTCTCCGGCTTGATGTCGTGGGCAATCACCGCCGCCCATTTCATCCCCGGCGCGGTGGCCGGCGGAGCGATCGGCTGGTTCTTGATCCGGCCGGTGAATGCCGTGCTGGGGTGGCTGTTCAGGGGCTTCAACCGCCTCTTCGACGTGGTGACTCACGGGTACAGTTGGACGGTCGGCAAGCTGCTGCGAGTCAGCGTGGTCGTGTTGCTGGTCTACGGGTTCCTGGTGGTGCACTCGTACCGGGTCTTCCAGCAGGCGCCCACGGGCTTCATTCCCCAGCAAGATCAGGGCCGGCTGATCTTGGCCGTCCAGTTGCCCGACTCGGCGTCGCTGCAGCGCACCCAGGCTGCCATGGTGCTGGTTGAAAAGATCGCCCACGAAACGCCGGGCGTGTCCCACACGGTCACCATCTCGGGACTGTCGTTTCTGCTTCAGGCCAACGCCTCCAACTTCGGCTCCATGTTCATCGTCCTCGACTCGTTCGACAAACGGAGGGCCCCCGGACTGTACGCCGAGCTGAGGGCATGGCTCAGAGGGTCTGACCTACGATTGATGTCCTCGGTGAAGGACGTAAGTGACATCCCGACAGGGGGCAAAAATCTGTTCATCGTGGCCGCCGTGGATAATGTGCTCCATTTCCGCGTGTTCGACGCTGATGGCAGGAAGGTCGTGGACACGAACGAGCAGAGGCTGGCGGAACAAGCCCGGAAAATCGAAGATCTCAGGAAGCAACTTGTGGCCTTGTGGCCCCCCCATCAGCTTACTGGAAGCGAGAAGGGCCGGGTCATCACCGCTGTCAAATCAATCGTCGGCCCCCTCGGACTGCACGCCGAGGACATCATGGCCCGGCTACTGCCAGAGTTCAGGACGCGGGTCAAGGATGCGGTGGTCAGCGTGCGCAATTCCTCGCCGATCCCGGGCCTCGGCGTCGCGGGCGGCTTCAAGATCATGGTCGAGGACCGCGGCGGGCGTGGACTGGCGGACTTGCAGACCCAGACCGACCGACTGACCCGGAAACTGCAGGACGTGCCCGGTCTGGCCGACGTTCGGACCGGGTTTCGCTCCAACGCGCCTTGGATCTTCCTGGACATCGACCGAGCCAAGTGCGTGGCCTTGGGAGTGCCGTTCGAGGACGTGAATCAGACGCTGTCGATGTTCCTGGGCTCGCTGTACGTCAACAGCTTCAACGAATTTGGCCGTCACTGGCAAGTCACCATCCAGGCGGAGGGTCGATACCGCGCCCGGATCGAGGGCCTGAACCTGTTCCAGGTCCGGAACAAGTGGGGGCAAATGGTCCCGCTGGGCACCCTGGTCAACGTCAACCAGAAGAAAAGTGATAGCGGCGGTCCGATCGTCGTCACGCGCTATAATCTCTACACGTCTGCGTCCATCACCGGGAACATGTTACCGGGGTTCAGCTCAGGAGACGCCATCGCGTCGATCAACGAAGTGGCCCGAGAGAGTTTGCCGCTCTCCATGAAGGAGGAGTGGACCGAGCTCATGTTCGTGCAGATCCGGGCGGCGGAAAGAAACCCCGCACTGTATGTTTTCGCGCTGGCTGTCGCCAGCGTCTTCCTGGCCTTGGCGGCCCTCTACGAGAGCTGGGCGCTGCCGCTGGCGGTCATCCTGGTGGTGCCGATGTGCCTGTTCTGTTCCGTGAGCGGGGTGCTCTACTCGAACCGGGATGTCAACATCTTTGTGCAGATCGGTTTGGTAGTCCTGGTAGGGCTGGCGTGCAAGAACGCCATCCTGATCGTCGAGTACGCCAAGCAGAAGCACCGGGAGGGCTGGTCGCGTTTCGACGCGACGCGGGAAGCGTGCCGGCTGCGGCTGCGTCCGATCCTGATGACCTCGTTCGCGTTCATCATCGGAGTGATCCCGCTGGCCGTGGCCGCGGGGGCCGGGGCGGAGATGCGGCGGTCGCTGGGGATCGCCGTCTTCAGCGGTATGCTGGGCGTGACCCTGTTCGGCATCTTCCTGACCCCGGTCTTCTTCTCCGTGATCCAGGGGCTCTCCGAGACGCGGCTGCTCGCGACCGCGGCCGCTCGGTGGGCCGGCTCCACGCTGCTCTCCGGACTGGCAGGGCTCTTGATCGGCTTCATGCTCGCGCAGCTTGGTGTCGTTCGGTTGTCCTGGGGGTTGCAGGTCTGCGGTTCCGCGGGATGCCTGGCCGCTCTGGCTGTCCTCGGCCTTCATCGGATCATCCGGTATCAGTCTTCCACGAACCCTCGGGATGTTTCTTCCCGTGTCGATTCCGGTGCCCCAGGCGGAGATCGTCAGCCGTGATTTCGCGCTTCTTCATCGACCGTCCGGTCTTTGCCATCGTCCTCTCCGTCGTCTTCGTCCTGGCGGGGCTCGTGGCCGCCGGCACGCTGCCGATGGCGCAGTATCCGGAGGTGACCCCCCCCACGGTACTGGTGACGGCTTTCTACCCGGGGGCCAACGCGCAGACGGTGCGGAACACCGTGGCCGCACCGATCGAGGAGCAGGTCAGCGGCGTCGAGAACATGATGTACATGTCGTCGCAGTGCACCAACGACGGCGCCTACAACCTGATCGTGACGTTCAGGCTGGGGATGAACACCGACATGGCGCAGGTTCTGGTGCAGAACCGTGTGTCGCTGGCGCAGCCGGTCATCCCGCCCCTGGTGCAGAACGAGGGCATCAGCGTCAAGAAGATGTCACCGAACACGCTGATGATCGTCAACCTGATCTCGCCCGACGGCCAGTACGACAGCACGTTTCTCTCCAACTACGCGACGATTTACATCAAGGACGAGCTGGGGCGCCTTCCCGGTGTCGCCAGCATCACCTATCTCGGCCAGCGCGACTACAGCCTGCGTGCCTGGCTCGACCCGCAGAAGCTGGCGTCGCTCAACTTGAGCGCCACGGACGTGATCACCGCCATCAGCCAGCAGAACTTACAGGTCGCCGCCGGCCAGATCGGCCAGCAGCCTGTTCCCCTCGGCCAGCAATTCCAACTCACCATCAACACCCTGGGCCGACTCATCGAGCCGGAGCAGTTCGGCGCCATCATCCTCAAGGCCGGCGGTCAGTCCAACCCGCAGATGCAGTCCCCAGGCGGGAGCTCGACCGGCCAGGGAGGCCAGGGCCAAGGCGGCCAGGGCGGCGAGATGGCGCAGGGAGGCGCGACCGGTCAGGGCAGCGCGCTCCCGCAGGCGCCCGGCATCGTCCGGTTGCGCGACGTGGCCCGCGTCGAGCTGGGCTCGCGGCAATATGACCAATCCTGCACCCTGGACGGCCGCCCGTCCGTGGCGGTCTCCATCTACCAGTTGTCCGGTTCCAATGCGCTCGAAACCGCCGGCTGGGTGAAGGCCAAGATGAGGGAGCTGAAGACCCGCTTCCCGGATGGGGTTGATTACCAGATCGTCTACGACACGACGCCGTTCATCCGCGAGTCGGTCAACGAAGTCTGGAAGACGTTGCGCGACGCGGTCATCTTGGTCGGCATTGTCGTGCTCTTCTTCTTGCAGGACTGGAAGGCCATGATCCTGCCGATGATCGACGTGCCCGTCTCCTTGATCGGCACGTTCGCGTTCATGGCGGCGATGGGCTTTTCGCTGAACAACCTGACGCTCTTCGGCCTGGTCCTGGCCATCGGCATCGTGGTCGACGACGCCATCGTGGTGCTGGAGAACATCGAGCGGCTGATCGCGACCGGGCTGGACTCCCGCACGGCCACGATCAAGGCCATGGAAGAGATCACCGGCCCGATCCTGGCCATCACCCTCGTGCTTTCCTCGGTGTTCGTGCCGTGCTGTTTCCTGAGCGGGATCACGGGCGAGTTCTTTCGCCAGTTCGCGGTGACAATCGCCGTCTCGACGATCATTTCGGCCGTCAACGCCCTGACCATGACGCCGTCCCGGGCGGTGCTGATCTTCAAGACCGAGGAGGGGAAACATGGTGGTCACGAGCTCAAGCGGGAGGCGTTGCCCTGGTGGATCTTCGGCGTGGTGGGCGGGCTCTTGGCCTACTGGTACGGGCCAGAGTACCTGGCCGGGCGGTTTGGTCTGCCTGCCTCTCCGGGCGGGGCCGGCGAGCCGGAACCCTCCGGCTGGATGCCCTGGGCAATCACCGCCGCCTCCTATTTCGCCCCCGGTGCCGTGGCGGGCGGAGCGATCGGCTGGTTGATCATCCGGCCGGTGAATGCCGTGCTGGGCTGGGTGTTCAAGGGCTTCAACCGCCTGTTCGACCGGATGACCGCGGTTTATGGCCGGTTGGTCGGTGGCGTGCTGCGCGCAAGCGCGATCGTGCTCATGCTCTACGCCGGTCTGCTCGTGCTGACGGCCTGGCAATTCAACCGCGCGCCCACGGGATTCATCCCGCAGCAGGACAAGGGGTATCTGCTCCTCAACGTGCAGTTGCCGGATTCCGCCTCGGTGGAGCGCACGCAGCGGGTCATGGCCCGTATCGAGACGTTGGCGCGCGGCATGCCGGGGGTTGCGCACACCGTGGGCGTTTCGGGCCAGTCGCTGCTCTTGAACGCCAACGCGCCTAACCTGGGATCGATGTACATCATGCTCAAGGAGTTTTCCCACCGGCGCGGGCCCAAGCTGACGGCCGACGCCATTGCCATGGAACTGAAGGAACGCTGTCAAAGCGAGGTGCGCGGCGCGATCGTCTCGGCGTTCGGAGCGCCGCCGATCGACGGCCTGGGGACAACCGGCGGATTCAAGCTCATCATCGAGGATCGCGGCAATCTCGGGTTGGAGTACCTGCAACGGGTCAGCGATCAGATCGTGGAACGGGGCAACGAAACGCCCGGCCTCCAGGGCCTCTTCAACAGCTCCCGGGCCAACACGCCCTGGTTGTACCTGGAGATCGATCGGACCAAATGCGTGGCCTTGGGCGTGCCGGTCAGCGAGCTTTTCAATACGCTGCAGGTCTACCTGGGCTCTTACTACGTCAACAACTTCAACGAGTTCGGCCGGTCGTGGCAGGTGAACATCCAGGCCGATCAACGGTTCCGCGGCGACGCCAGCGACATCGGGCAGCTTCAGGTGCGGAACAACCAGGGGCAGATGATCCGGCTGGCCACGCTGCTCGACGTGAGCAGCACCAGTGGGCCGGTGATGGTCATGCGCTACAACATGTACTCCGGCACCGCCATCACCGGCAACCCGGCGCCGGGGACCAGCTCCGGGGAGGCGATTTCACTCATGGAGCAGATTGCCCGCCAGGAATTGCCGCGGTCGATGGCTTTCGACTGGACCGAGCTCGCGTACATGCAGAACCTGCAAGGCAACACCGCGACCGGTGTCTTCGTGCTGGCGGTTGTCTTCGTGTTCCTGGTGCTGGCGGCCCAGTATGAGAGCTGGAAGCTGCCGCTGGCGGTCATTCTGGTGATGCCGATGTGCCTGCTCTGCTCTCTCGTGGGCGTGCACCTGGCCGGCATGGACGTGAGTCTCTTTACCCAGATCGGCTTCGTGGTGCTCGTCGGCCTGGCCAGCAAGAACGCGATCTTGATCGTCGAGTTCGCCAAGCAGAGCCAGGAGGCCGGCGTGCCCCGTCGGGAAGCGACTCTGGCGGCGTGCCGGCTACGGCTTCGGCCGATCCTGATGACCTCGTTCGCCTTCATTTTCGGGGTCGTGCCCCTGGTGATCGCCGAGGGGGCCGGCGCCGAGATGCGCCGGTCGCTGGGCACGGCCGTATTCAGCGGCATGCTCGGTGTCACGATGTTCGGCATCTTCCTCACGCCCGTTTTCTATTACGTCATCCAGTGGTTTGGGAGCAAGAAGCAAGAAGCGGCTCATCCGAATGCGGCTGAAGGGGACCAACCGTAGACCACTGCGCACCCGGACGCCTGGAGTCCACTGGACGGTGCTGGTCAACAAGGGCTTGCTCGGCGGAAAGCCGGAACTCGCCCGCCGGACGCTGACGCTGCTAGACCACCAGCTTTACCAGATTGCCAGGCGAGTTCCCCCCGCCGCCGTCACGAAACTGCGGACGATTCCCATCTGGGTTGAGGAACAGGCACCGCACGCCAAGTGCATGACGTACCACCCTGGCGCTGGTTGGCTGCGGGAGCGAGGCATGAACCCCGCCAAGGCTCGCTGCGTCGAAGTGGCCAACGTCCGCAACTTCCTCGACTGGTCGCTGGAGCAGCCCTGGATGGTGTTGCATGAGCTGGCCCACGGCTATCACCACCAGTATTTGCGCGACGGCTTCGACAACTCTGAGATCAAGACCCGGTTCGACCAGGCCATGAACGCGAAGCGTTACGAGTCGGTTCTGCGGTCCACCGGTAAGACTGAGAAGGCTTACGCCGCCACCGACCGGATGGAGTATTTCGCCGAAGCGAGCGAGGCGTTTTTCGGCACCAACGACTTCTACCCGTTCGTCCGCTCGGAACTGCGGCGGCACGACCCCGAGATGTTTGAGCTGCTCGAGAAGCTCTGGCTCGAGGGTGAGCAAGTGCGATGAGCAATAACCCTGGCCCTCGCCAAAAGGAAGCCAGCCGAGTAGAGTTGATTCAGTGATCGCCGTCAACCCGTCCAAGGGGCGAGCCATGACCATTACCGTCGAAGCCACGTATGAAAACGGCGTCCTCAGGCCGGCGAAACCACTTCCCTTGACGGAATCCCAGAAGGTCCAGGTTACTATCCAAACTCAACCTGTCGATATCCTCCAGGCCTACGGAATCATCGGGTGGAAGGGCGATGCTGAAACGGTCGAGCATTTTGCCCTCGATCCGGAGCTTGATCCGCAGGAGCAATCATGATCTTTGCCGATCTCGTGAACGGAGATTCGGTTTTCCTCTTCAATTCCCGAATCCAGGTTCTTAACATTCCTACGACTTTGATCCTCAGCGCGGTGGTGCTGAGCCAGCAGATTGGCTTGCTGAGCAACGACGCCTTGATCGTCGCCGTGATGCAGGCCAACGGCTTCACCAAGCTGGCGAGCCACGACGCTGACCTCGACCGCGCGCCGGGGCTGACGCGTTACGCCCCAGCGTAAGTCCCCGAAAACCGCCCAGTCTCTGGATCAGTGGGACGGGCGTCTCTGCCCGTCTTCCCATGACGGTTTCGGTCTCCCCCAATCGTTCGGGAGCAAGGGCCAGAAGGAAACTCATCCGGCAGCCACGACGAGCCGTCCTTTGAGACCGAGGATGAAGCACATGACGGCCCCCAGCGGAGAATTCAGCGTGACGACTTCATCTTTTCTCAGAGATCGATATGCGGGGACGTTGCTCGGAACCGCACTCGGCGATGCTCTCGGACTGCCCACCGAGGGGTTGAGCCCAGATGCCATTGAACGGCGGTTCGGGCAAGTGGACCGGTTCTGTCTGCTGGGGCGGACCGGCTTTGTCTCTGACGACACCGAGCAGTCGGCCCTGATCGCTCAGAGCCTGGCTCGTCATCACGACGATGTCGACCGTTGTGTGCGGGAGTTCTGACGGTCCCTCGTGGGCTGGTTTTGCCGGCTCCCCTGGGGTGTTGGTGGGGCGACTGCGCGCTCTTGCTTGCGGATCGCGCTCGGTGTTGTTCCCAGCGGGGTAAACTCTGCCGGCAACGGCGCGGCCATGCGTGCGGCGATCGTGGGGGCTTTCTTCAGCGACCGGCCGCGGGAGCGCGCAACGTTCGGGCATTCTCTTGCGGAAGTCACCCACCGAGATGTTCGTGCTGTCGAGGGGGCGCTTTACGTAGCCGAGATGACCGCCGGTTGCCTGGAAGACCGGGAAGAAACACCAAGGGCCGCATGCCAGGCTCGGGCTCGACAGGTCGTCAACAACCTCGAGCTGGGAAATGGCGTCGACCACGCCAGGGACTTGTCACTCCGCGTGGACGATCCCTTGGAAGCGGCCAGAGCGCTCGGCACGACGGGATTCGTCGTGCACAGCATTGCCTTTGCCACATATTGCTTTCTGCGGCATGGTGATGACCCCTCGTCGGCCATCACCAAGGCGATCTCCGCGGGGGGAGACACCGACACGATCGGGGCGATCCTGGGGGGCTGGCTGGGTGCGCTGTTCGGAGAATCCGGCTTGCCTCGTGACCTCATCGCCAGGATTCACGACGGCCCGTTCGGTCCGACCCACCTGCGAAAGCTCGCGGACTGCCTGGCGCAAAAGCGGCTGGGCTTGCCTTATCCGGTGCCGAGATATTCCGTCACGGCGGCGATGGCCAGAAACCTTCCGCCCACTCGGTGGCTCCGGAACTCCACCTCCCAGGGTCACGAGCCTTTACCGAGGCAGGCGAACAGCAAGGCAATCGCCGCGGGAGTCGTCTGAATGATCAGCTGAAAAGATGGATGAACGCCACCAGACCCACGCCCAGTTTCGCCAACAACTCCATCAGACGCCCCCTCACGTTCAACGATGTTGATAGAACCCTGGAAATTCGCGACCAGGAACGCCGGCTCAAAGTTCGGCCCAGCATAAGAGCCGCAGGTGTCCGGGACAACAGGATGGCCGATCCGTTCACGGCCGATCCGGGTCCCAGATCGTGGCCGCCAGGTAACGCTCTGGGCGCGAGCGGTCGTGGTAATAATAGACGGCGACGACCTTGCCGTCGGGCCGGACGACCGAGCGGACGTAGCCGATGTCGCGGCTGCCGCCGTCGTCGCGCAAGATGACCGCCGCGCTCCAGGTCTTGCCTCGGTCATTGCTGATCCGGGCGCGGATGCCGAACGGCCGTGCTCGATAGCCGTAGATCAAAGCCAACCGGCCGTCGGTCAGCCGGATCAGGCTGGGGGGGTTGCCCTCGCCCGTGTCGGGCTCCGGGGTGGCCAGGAACGACCAGGACCGGCCGCCGTCGTGCGAAGCGTAGGCGTCGATCCAGCTCCTGGGAGGGTCCCGACGGCGGATGGTGGTCACGAGGTCGGTCGCGGACAGACGAGCCGTCGAGGGCATGATGGCGTACCCCGCCGGCTCGGGCCCGATGAATGAGAGGAAGCGCCAGGTCAGGCCGCCGTCGGTGGTCCGGGCGCAGAATGGCCGGCCTTCCAGGCCGTCGGCCTTCGACGCGGTCAGGAAGAGCACGCAGTCGCCCGGTCCGTTCACGACGTAGTCCGTCCGAGCCATGACCCCCTTCTGGCCGAACAGCGGCAGGCTGTGCGGCCCCTGCCACGTCCGGCCGCGGTCGTACGAGAAATAAAAGCGCGAAACTCCACCGTTCGTGTCCTCCATGCGGACGGTGAGCGCGAAATCGGCGTGGTCGAAATGGATGGGTTCGCGGAGATCGACGGGCCGCTCCCGGGTCACGCCCGGCGGCATGAGCCCGTGCCGCATGCCCGGGGTACCGACCAGGGCCCCGGGCGGACGGGGCTCCTCAACGGACCAGGTGGCACCGCCATCGCGGCTGCGGGCCAGCAGGAACTCCTCGGGCTTCTCCCGGTCGATGTGGTGGAACGGCCCCTGGTCCTTGTAATAGCCCCGGCTGAAGCCGACCAAGATCTCGTCGCCCCACGACCAGATCCCGTGGTTGGCCGGCCATCCGGCAAATCGGCCCTCTTCCGCGTACACGACGGCGTGCTGCACGCGCTCCGGCGGCTCGCCTGCGGCGAGAGGGCCCGCAAACCCCAGAACAAGCCAGAGCAGACAGAAACCGCTCGCTCGTAACGTCCGCGAGATCACGACAAGCCTCCTGAATCGAGTGCGAGACAACCCCGTCCAACTATTCTTACCGTGCGGAAGGGGGCGCGGAAAGTCTTGGCATAAAGGTTCCGAGCCGGACTATAATCATCGATTGGCTCCTCTTCGTTCGATCCAAGGTTGTTCGAAACGGTAGGGCGACATGCTGGCGTCAGCGGCGCAACGGGAATCTCCGCGGTGTGGCCGAGGGCGGCGATCGCGCATCGGCCCCCTTGAGAGCGTCGCTCTTCTGGTTTGTCTCAGTCTCTCGCGCTCCGCGGCCGCGTTCGCCGCGGACCTGGAAGAAGCGGAGAAGCTTTTTCGGACCGGACGCTATGACGAATGCGCGCGGGTGGTCGACGAGGAGATCGGCAACGACGCCGGGAGCGAGCCTTGGCACCACTTGAAGGTCAAGACGGAGCTTGCCAGAGGCAAGGATGCGGAAGCAATCGCCTCGCTCGAGGGCAGCTTGCGCCACTTTCCCGCGAGCGTGTCCTTGCATCTGCTCGCCCGTGACGTCTATCGAGTCAACGGTCGCGACCAGGACGCCGCGACCGAGCTGGACGCCATCGAGCGGCTGGTGCAAGGTTCGCCCCGGCGCTATGCCACGGCGGATGGACTCGTCACGATCGGGCGGTTCTTCCTGCTACGCGGGGCCGATGCGCGCAAAGTGCTGGATCAGTTTTACGACGTCGTCACGAAGCAGCAGCCTGACTTCGCCGAGGCCTATTTCGCCACGGCCGAGATGGCCCTGGACAAGGAAGACTACGCCCTGGCGGCGGAGACGCTTCGGAAGGCGCCGAAGACGGCCGCTCTGGATCCGCGGTTTCATTACCTTCACGCTCGTGCCCTCTCGGCCCAGGATCGCGCCGGCACCGCCCTGGCGATCTCCGAGGCCCTCAAGATCAACCCGCGCCATGTCGACAGCCTCCTGCTCCAGACCGACCAACTGATCGACGGCGAGCGGTACGCGGAAGCCGACCAGGTCCTCAAGCGGATCTTCGACGTGAATCCGCGCGAGCCGCGCGCGTTTGCGTACCAGGCTGTGCTGGCGCACCTCCGCGGCGACGGCAAGGGGGAAGAGTCCGCGCGGCGAAGGGCCCTGGAGCGGTGGGCGTCGAACCCCGAGGTGGACCATCTCATCGGTCGCAAGCTCTCGGAGAAATATCGCTTCGCCGAGGGGTCCGCGCGCCAGAGACAGGCCCTCGCCATGGACCCTGATTACCAGCCCGCCAAGACCCAGCTCTGCCAGGACCTCCTCCGGCTGGGAACGGAAGACGAGGGATGGAAACTCGCTGCCGAAATCTTCAGCAAGGATGCCTACAACGTGGTCGCCTACAACTTGATCACGCTCCGCGACCGTCTGTCTGGCTTTCGGACGCTTCAGGATGATGGATTCATCGTACGGATGGACGTCCGCGAGGCCGACCTGTACGGCCAGCGCGTGCTGGCGCTGTTGCGGCGGGCGAGGAAGACGCTGGGCGAGAAGTACGGAGTCACGATCCCGGAGCCGGTCATCGTCGAGATTTTTCCCCAGCGCAAGGAATTTGCGGTGCGGACCTTCGGTCTGCCCGGAGCAGAGGGTTTCCTTGGAGTCTGCTTCGGACGCGTGGTCACCGCCAACAGCCCCGCGTCGCAGGGTGAGCATCCTTCGAACTGGGAGGCCGTCCTTTGGCATGAGTTCTGCCATGTCATCACGCTCAACAAGACGCTCAACAAGATGCCGCGCTGGCTCAGCGAGGGGATTTCGGTGTACGAGGAGGGCCGTCAGGATCCCTCCTGGGCCACGGCGCTGAATCCAAACTTTCGCGCGATGATCCTGGGTGACGCGCTCACCCCCCTGAGCCGGCTCAGCTCGGCATTCCTTGCTCCCAAGACTCCGCTCCATCTGCAATTCGCCTATTTTGAATCCGCACAGGCGGTCGATTTCATCGTTCAGAAGTTTGGTATGCCCGCGTTGAAAGGCTTGCTGGATGACCTGGGCGCCGGCATGTCGCTGAACGAGGCCCTGCCGCGCCGGACCAAAATGTCGCTAGATCAAATAGACGCGGACTTTACCCGGTTTGCCCGGCAGCGAGCCGAGAAGGTCGCTCCCGACGTGACCTGGGAGGAACCGGATCTGCCGGTCGACGCGGATTCAGCGGCCTTGACGGCGTGGATCGAGAAACATCCGCGGAGTTTCTCAGGCCGGCGGCGATTGGGAGCGCGGCTGGTGGTCGAGGAGAAGTGGACGAAAGCCAAGGAAGTCCTGGAGAAGCTCGTCCGGCTTTATCCGGAATATGTCGGGGCGGATAACGCGTACCTGCTGCTGGCCGTCGTCTACCGGCGATTGTCCGATCCGGCCGCCGAACAAAAGATCCTCGAGGAGCTGGCGATGAGGGATGGCGACGCAAGCCCGGCCTATCTGCGGCTGATGGAGCTGGCCGAGGTGGCCGGCGACTGGGCCGGCATGGCGCGGAATGCGCGGCGGCTCCTGGCCGTCAATCCGCTCATCCCGACCCCGTACCGCTTCCTCGCCCGCACCGCCCTAGCATCGGGGGAACGTGACGAGGCGGTGACCGCCTATCGCGCACTCGCGCTGCTCGACGACACGGACGCGGCCGGAGTGCATTACCATCTTGCCAAACTGCTGCACCAGGCTGGTAAGCCGCGGGAGGCTCGCCGCGAAGTCCTTCGCTCCCTCGAGGAAGCGCCGCGCTTCCGGGACGCCCACCGCCTCTTGCTCGAGCTGGTCGAGCAAGACCCGCCACCGGCGGCCTCCCCGCCATCATCAACGCGCCTTCCGAAAGCCTCAAGACGATGACACGAAGACGCCTGTCCTTCCTCGCCCTGGCGTGCCTGCTGGCGACCGCCGCCGGTATTTCCCTGGGACAGCCGTTCGGCCCCGGGCGGCGCGGACCCCGCGGACCCCGCGGAGTGATTCCCGAGGATCGCGCGGGCGTGCCGAACTGGAAGGTGGACGAGCGGTTTCCGAAAGATGTCTTTACGTTTGTTAGAATTGAATATACGGACGGTGCCGGTTTCCGCGGCGGCGGTTTCGGCGGTCGTGGCGGCCGCGGTGGTCGTGGCGGTCGCGGCGGTTTTGGCGGCGGCTACGGCGGTTTTGGCGGCGGTCGCTGGGCCACCGATTATCCCGACAGCGACTATAACTTTTCGTTCCGCCTCCAGCAACTGACCTCGCTCAAGGTCAACCCCGATCCGATTCACATGCCACTGACCGACCCGCGGCTGTTTGACTACCCCTTCATCTACCTTATCGAACCCGGCCGCCTGTTCTTCTCGGAGGAGGAAGCGGCTGCTCTGCGTCGCTATCTCTTGAACGGCGGCTTCCTGATGGTCGACGACTTCTGGGGCGACTTCGAATATGAAAACTTCCATCAGGAGATGAAGAAAGTCTTCGCGGACCGCGAGCCGATGGAGCTGGATCTCGATCATGAGATCTTCCGGTGCGTGTATCGCCTCAAGGAGAAACCCCAGGTCCCCAGCATCGGGTCCTGGTACAGCAGTGGCTTGACCTGGGAGGATTGGCACGGCGGCAACTCGCGCGACGTTCATTTCAAAGGGATATTCGATGACAAGGGCCGGATGATGGCGATCATCTGCCACAACACCGACCTGGGCGACGGCTGGGAGCGGGAAGGCGAGAACGAAGAGTATTTCCATGAATTCTCGGAAAAAAAAGCCTACCCGATGGGAATCAACATCGTGACATACGCCATGACACATTGACGACGTACCCGGTCAATGCCGGCCATCCCGGTGGGCGTCACCTCGACAAGTCGACGCTCGACCCACCCTACGGAAACGAGAAGATGACAGAAGAGCTGGACCCCTACGAAAGCGAACGCCTGGCGGTCGAGAAGATCCACGAGAGCCGCGGCCGGATCGAGCGCGAGCTGGCCAAGGTGATCGTCGGCCAGAAGGAGGCGACGCATCAGCTCCTGATCAGCTTGTTCGCCGGCGGCCACTGCCTGATCACCGGAGCGCCCGGGCTGGCGAAGACCCTGCTGGTCCGTACGATCGCCCAGGTCTTCCACCTGAAGTTTCAGCGGATTCAGTTCACGCCCGACCTGATGCCCGCGGACATCACTGGCACCGAGATCCTCGAGGAGACCGGCGACGGCCGCCGCCGGATGCAGTTTGTCAAGGGGCCGATCTTCGCCAACGTCATCCTGGCCGACGAGATCAATCGCACTCCCCCCAAGACGCAGGCAGCCCTGCTGGAAGCCATGCAGGAGCATCAAGTGACGGCCGCCGGCGTCCGCTATCCCCTGGAAGAGCCCTTCTTCGTCCTGGCCACGCAGAACCCGATCGAGATGGAAGGGACATATCCACTACCCGAGGCTCAGCTCGACCGGTTCATGTTCAACGTGATCGTCGATTATCTGCCGGAGGACGAGGAAGTGGCGGTCGTTCAACAGACGACGTCGCGGAAGACCGAACCGCTCGAGCCGCTGTTCGATGGCCGGGACGTGCTGCGGTTTCACGAGGTCGTGCGCAAGGTGCCGATCGCCGAGGACCTGGTCCGCCACGCCGTGCGGCTGGCGGCGTCCAGCCGTCCGGGGCCGGATGCGCCGGACTTCGTCAACCAGTGGGTGAGCTGGGGTGCCGGTCTTCGTGCCGGGCAGTCCCTGGTGCTGGGAGCGAAGGCCCGAGCTCTCTTGAGGGGGCGATTCCACGTCGAGCCCGAAGACATCCGCGCGCTGGTCCATCCCACCATGCGCCATCGGATCCTGCTCGGCTACCGGGCCGAGGCCGACGGCGTGGCCGTCGACACCGTGATCGACCGTCTGCTGGAACACGTGAAAGGGCTTGCTCACTGATGTCCGCACTCGATCGTCACCGAGCCTCCGGACCGGCCTCACCCGACCGCGACCAAGCGGTACGTCCCGGCGCGGCGCTGATCGATCCACATACATTAATGCGAATCAAGAGCCTGCAAATCAGGGCTCGCGTCGCGGTCGAGGGATTCATCAAGGGCATCCACCGCAGCCCCTACCATGGGTTCTCGGTCGAATTCAGCGAATACCGTGAGTACAGTCCGGGCGACGACCCACGGTATCTCGACTGGCGTTTGTACGCGCGGTCGGATCGATATTACGTGAAGCGCTTCGAGGATGAGACGAACCTGCGCTGCTATCTCGTGGTCGACACGAGCCGGTCGATGGGCTATCGATCGGGGTCTTACAGCAAGAGTGATTACGCGCGCACCGCGGCGGCCACCATCGCCTACTTCCTGACCACGCAGCGCGATGCGGTCGGCCTGCTTTTGTTCGAGGATCGCATCACGGAATACTTGCCGGCGCGGTACCGCCCGGGCCATCTCCGCCGGTTGATGGCGGCGCTCGAGCGCGAGCCCACGGGCCAGGCGACGAACCTCGTGGAGCCGCTCGAGCAGATCGCCGCGACCGTGCGCAAGCGCGGGCTGATCGTGCTGATTTCCGACCTGCTGGCTCCGGTCGACTTGCTCCAGACCCGGCTCGGATACCTGCGCTCTCGAGGGCACGACGTCGTGGTCCTCCGGATCCTCGACCCGGCCGAGGTGCGGTTCACGTTCACGGCGCCCGCAATGTTTCACGATGTGGAATCGGGGCAGGAAATCTACATCGACCCGACCGCGGCGCGCGGGGAGTACCTGCGGCGATTCGCCGCCCACGCCGCCGAGATTGAACGGTCGTGCGTGGACCTGGGCATCGAATATGAACCGATCACCACCGACCGGCCGCTGGAACTGGTGCTGTTCGATCTCATCAAGGCGCGAATGCGGCGGGGGCGCCGGCCGGGCCGGCGGACGGCTGCGGGACGCGGAGGTGCGCGATGAGCTTTCTCACGCCTCTGTACGTCCTCGGGCTAGCGGCCGTGGTGGGCCCGATCCTGTTCCATCTGATCCGGCGGTCGCCCCGGGGAGAGGTGCCGTTCAGCTCGCTGATGTTCCTCTCACCGACGCCCCCCCGGCTGACGCGCCGAAGCCGCCTGGACCATTTGCTGTTGCTGGCGCTCCGGGCGGCGGCCTTGTGCCTGGTGGCGATGGCGTTTGCCAGGCCGTTCCTTCGCCAGGCGGCCCGCCTGGACTATGGCGACGTCGAACGGCGACGGATCGCCGTGCTGATCGATACCAGCGCGAGCATGCGCCGGGGCGACCTGTGGCCGCGGGCCGTGGCACTGGCCCGCAAGGTCATCGCGGATTGCCGGCCGGGTGATCACCTGGCGGTGTTTTCGTTCGACGCGACCTCGCGGCCGCTGCTCGGCTTCCATGAATCGATGACGCTCGATCCCGCGCGGCGGCAGGCCGTCGCCCTTGCGTTGCTCGATCAGCTTGCGCCTTCGTGGGGAGGGACGAACCTGGGCCAAGCCCTGATCGACGCCGTCGCCGCGATCGAAGACGTGGCCGACGCGAGCGAGAAAACCGGGCGGATGCCGCGCAGCATCGTCTTGATCAGCGACCTTGCTCAGGGAAGCCGGCTCGATGCACTCGGCGATTTCGAGTGGCCCTCCGACGTGGAGCTCGACTTGAAGACGGTTTCCGACCACGGCTCGAATGCAGGTCTGCAGCTTCTCGCCGATTCCGTCGAGAACGAATCGTCCGCCGCCGCCCTCCAACATCGCGTCCGGGTCTTCAACGACCCGTCCTCCCGGCAAGAGAAGTTTGAGCTGCTCTGGGTCGACGAGAAAGGAATCGGCAAGGAGAAGCCGATCGACGTTTACGTCCCCGCTGGCGAGAGCCGCGTCGTGCGAGTGCCCCGGCCGCACGATCCGGCGTCATCCCGATCTCTTCAGCTCAAGGGAGACGCGCACGGGTTTGATAACACGCTGTTTTTCGCGGATGGAATACGGGAGGATTCGACCGTGATCTACATTGGCACGGACCGAGCCGACGATCCCACCGGCCCTCTCTATTTCCTCGAGCGAGTCTTCCTCGACACCCCCCGGCGCAGCGTGCGGATCCTACCTCAACTTCCCGGGGCGGTGCTGGCCTGGGAGCCGGACCGTCCGCCGCCCCTGGTGGTTTTGACGGCCGAGACGACGCCCGAGAACATCCGCCGGCTGCAGCAATACGTGAAGGACGGCGGGACCCTGCTCTACGTGGTCACCGCTCCCGGGCGAGCCGCGACGCTCGCCGCGCTTGCGGGTGTGCCTCCCTGGAGCGTCGCGGAATCGGCCCCGGGGCGAGACGTGATGCTGGGCGAGATTGCCTTCGACCATCCGCTCTTTGCCCCCTTTGCCGGCGCCCAGTTCAACGATTTCACCAAGATCCATTTTTGGAAATATCGTCGCATCGACACGAAAGTGCTTGGCGATGCCCGTGTCCTGGCCCGGTTCGAAACGGGCGACGCCGCGATCGTCGAGAAATCCGCCGGCAAGGGAAAGCTGGTCGTGCTGGCGAGCGGTTGGCAGCCCGCCGACAGCCAGCTCGCGCGGTCGTCGAAATTCGTACCCTTGATGACGGCCCTGCTGGAAGCGCGCGACCCCAGGCCCTCAGGTGGAGAGAACCACATCGTTTTCGACCGCGTGCCGCTGCCGGCCGGGGCGGATTCGGCCAAGGCCCTGGTCGTGCATAAACCCGACGGGGCCGTCGTCACGCTCGCGCCCGGCGAGCTGTTCTTCTCAGAGACCGACCAACCCGGTCTCTACACGGTCGACACCCCGCGCGGGGCCAGGTCGTTTGCGGTGAACCTCGATCCGATCGAGAGCAAGACCGCGCCGCTAGACGAAACAACACTGGAACAATACCGCGTCCATCTGGCGGACCATTCCCCGAAGAGGCTCGACCACGAGCAGATCCGGCAGATGTACAACATGGAGCTCGAAAATCGCCAGAAGCTCTGGCGCTGGCTGATTCTGGCGGCGATCGGCGTCCTGATCGTCGAAACCTGGCTGGCGGGGCGCAGTCGCGTACGGCGACGCGCGGCCGTCGCGGAGGCATTGGTGACATGAGCAGACAACTGGACCAAGCGTTGGAACGGGTCGCGAGGCGATTCCGGCGGGAGCGGCTCTGGAGTAGTTTGGCGATCTGCTGGCTGGCGTGGGCCTGCGCAGTCTGGGGCTCGGGTGCCCTCGGGTTACGGTCCGAGCTGCTGTCGATCCCGCGCGCGTGGGTGCCGTGGTCACTCGCCGTCGCGGCGATTGCGACGGCGGCCGGGTGCGTGATCTGGTCGCTCGGGTCTGCGCGCGAAGCGCGCTGGGTGGCCAGGCGCATCGAGACGAAGTATCCCGACCTGCGGACCGGGCTGCTTGCCGCCGTCGAGGAGGTCGCGGGCACGCCGTCAGGCCGGCTGGGCTTCTTGCAGTCCGCCGTCATCCGTGAAGCCCTTGCCCATCGCCGGACCAACGACTGGGACGAAACGGTGCCCACGTGGACGCTGCGCGGCGCCAAGCTGGCGCACGCCGCCGCGCTCCTCTCCCTGATTGTCGTGCTGGCCAACCTGATCATGTCGACTCGTTCGCATGCGTACGATGAAGGATCGATCACCGCCGTGGCGAATGTGGCCGACGTCCAGGTCGATCCAGGCAATACGGAAATCGAACGGGGTACCTCACTGCTGGTCGTCGCCCGTTTCAAAGGCCCCGTCCCTGCCGATGCGAATCTCGTTGTTGAAAACCCCGCGCAGGCCGCGGCACGCCGCGGCATGACGCGCAGCCTGGAAGATCCGGCATTCGCCGGCCGCGTCGAGTCGGTCGAGACCGACCTGTCCTACCGCGTCGAATTCGAAGGTAAGAGTACACCGGCCTATCACGTCCATGTGTTCGAGTACCCCGAGCTGGAGCGTGCGGACGCCCAGCTTGTCTTCCCTCGGTATACCGCACTCGGGCCGAAGACAGTCGAGGACATTCGACACGTCACGGCCGTGGAGGGCACCGAGCTGACCTTGCTCTGCCGGCTCAACAAGGACGTCGCCACGGCCCGCTTGATCGACGCGGAGGGTAAGGCGCTCGAGCTGACGCCCCGCCAGGAAGGCAACCACGTGTACCGCGCGACCTTGACGCTCACCGACCCCAGGCGCTTCCACGTCGAGCTTGTCGACCGGGAAGGACGTTCCAACAAGCTGAACGCCGAGATCGTCGCCAACGTCACGCGGAACCACCCGGCGGTCGTCAAGATGACCCAGCCGGCGCGCGACGTTCAGGTGTCGCCCGTGGAAGAGCTCAAGCTGAAGGCCGAGCTCGAGGATGACTTCGGCGTGATTCGGAATGGCCTCAGCTTCAGCATGGCGGGCGGAGAGTCCCGGGAGATTGTCCTCCCGGGCGCAGCGTCCAAGAACCGCCGCGTGCACGCCCTTCACCTGATCGACTTCGAATCGCTCCGAGCGGTGCCCGACCAACTGGTCACCTACTTCTTCTGGGCCGAGGACATCGGACCGGACGGGCAGACTCGGCGGACCTCCGGCGACATGTTCTTCGCCGAAGTCCGCCATTTCGAGGAGATCTTCCGCCAGGGAGAACAGCCGCCCGGCGGATCGGCCGAGAACGAAGAGCAAGACGGGCAGGGAGACAACGCCCGCTCCGCCGGCCAGTTGGCGGAGCTGCAAAAAGAGATCATCAACGGTACCTGGAAGCTGATCCGGCGAGAGACCCGCGCCGAACCATCCGCCAAACTCGCCGAGGACGGCAAGGTCCTGGCGGAGTCGCAGCATTCGGCGATCGAGAAGGCGGGGCAGCTTGCCGGGCGACTGCAAGACGCGGCGTCCAAAGCCAGCCTGGAGCAGGCGACTCGCTTCATGAAGGATGCGGAGAAGCAACTGACGGAGGTGGCCGAAAAGTCGTTGATTGCGGCCCTCAACCCGGCCCTGGCCGTCGAACAGGCCGCTTACCAGGCCTTGCTCAAGCTGCGCGCCCGCGAGTTCCAGGTCATTCGCGGCAACTCGCGGCAACGGCAGAGCGGCCGGAGCTCGGCGGGTGGTCCGTCGCAGCGGCAGCTCCAGCAGCTCGAGCTCACGGCCGAGGAGAACCGCTACGAGGAACAGCGCACGGCCCGGTCTCGGCAAGAGAATCAAACTCAGCGGGAGCGGGAACAGGGCGAAACGCGGCAAGTGCTCAGCCGGCTCCGCGAGCTGGCCCAGCGGCAGACGGACCTGAACGAACGGCTGAAGGAGCTGCAATCGGCCCTCGAGGCGGCCAAGACCGAGCCAGCCCGCCAGGAGATCGAGAGGCAGCTCAAGCGGCTCCGGGATCAGCAGCAACAGGTCCTTCGGGATGCGGACGAGCTCAGGGAACGGATGGAGCGCGAGGAGAATCGGGACCGGATGGCCGAGGCCCGCCAGCAGATGGAGCAGAGCCGGGAGCACGTCCGTCAGGCCTCCGAGGCACTCGAGGCGGGGCGCTTGCCGCAGGCCCTCACCGAAGGCACCCGGGCGGGTCGCCAGTTGAGCGACCTGCGCGAGGAGCTCCGCAAGAGTGCTTCGAACCGATTCTCCGAGGAAATGACCGAGATGCGCGACCAGGCGCGGCGCCTGAACGAGGATCAGAAAAAGCTCACCGAACAACTCGACGCCGCCAACCAAACCCCCCAGCACTCGCTCCGTGACACGGGCGAACGGAAGCAGGTCCGTGAGGGGCTCGGACAGCAACAGCAGCGGCTCGATAAGCTGTTCGATCAGATGCGCCGGACGGTGCAAGACGCGGAAGAGACCGAGCCGCTGCTGGCCAAAGAGCTCTACGACACGGTCCGAAAGGCGAATGAGCGAAAGATCCCCGACGCACTCAAGGTCGCCGAGCAGCTCGTCGACCTGGGAGTCGCCGAGGATGCCGCCAAGGCATCCCGCCACGCCGGCCAGGGCATCGAACAGTTGCGGGACGGCGTCGAACGCGCGGCCAAGAGCGTCCTCGGCGATGACCTGGCCGCGTTGCAACGCGCGCAAGGCGAGCTCGATGACCTGGCAAACCAGCTCAACCGCGAAGTCGCCCGGGCCACCGGACGTGAGCCGGCTCAGGAAAATCGGGCCTCAAACCCCTCAGAACGGCAAACTCGCAACGCCGCGGGCGATCCGAAGCGACAACAGCGCGACGGGGCCCAAGATACCACTCAACCGGGCCAGGAAGGTCAGCAAAAGGCCCGGGGCCAGCAAGGTCAACAGGGGAATCAAGAACGTCAAGCGAACCAGCAAGGTCAGCAGCAGCGGCGAGGCCAACAGGGCCAGCAAGGCCAACAGGGAGAGCAAGCCGGTCAGCAGGGCCAGCAAGGTCAACAGGGAGAGCAAGCCGGTCAGCAGGGCCAGCAAGGTCAACAGGGCCGACAAGGCCAACGTCGATTGCGTGGAGGCAACGATCGAGAAGGCAATCCATCGCGTCAGGGGGGCGGCGCCGACCGTCAGGCGGGGCGCGACCGGTTACTCGAAGGCATCCCCAACGGACCCGGGGGACCGATCACCGGGGAGGGTTTCCGTCAATGGTCCGACCGCATGCGCGACGTGGAAGAGTTGCTCGACGACCCCGAACTGCGATCCGAGGCAGCGCGGATTCGCGATCGCGTACGGGGAGAGCGTGAGGAATTCAAACGGCACGCGAAGGAGCCCGACTGGAATCGGCTCAAGGGTCTCGTGTTCGAACCGATGAATGAGCTCCGCAACCGGATCGCCGAGGAGGTGCGCCGTCGCGAATCACCCGACGCCCTGGTACCGATCGATCGCGATCCCGTTCCCCCTCAATTCGCCGAGGGCGTGCGCCGTTACTACGAACGACTGGGGAGTGGTCGATGACGATGCCATCCCTGATCTGGGGATCTCCCCACTGGATGGCCGGGGCGTTCGCGCTCCTGGGTCTGGCCACCGCCACGATCCTCTGGAGCTACGTTCGGGCGGAGTCGAAACGGTCAGTGCGGATCTGCGCCGCTGCCTTGAAAGTGCTGGGGTTCACGGCCCTGGCGATCAGCTTGATCGAGCCGCTCCTGACCGGTTCACGGCCGCGGCGCGGGGCCAACGCTTTTGTCATCCTGGCCGACAACAGCCAGAGCTTGCAGATCCGAGACGACGACACGACTCGCACACGCGGTGACTGGGTGCGCGATCGGCTCGGCCGGGAGTCGGATTGGAAAACACGCCTGGGTCAAGATTTTGACGTTCGCAGCTACATCTTCGACTCACACCTCCGTGCCGTCGATGGATTCGAGGCCCTGACGTTCGACGGTGTGGGTACATCGCTCACGACTTCACTCTCGGCGCTCTCGAAGCGGTTTCGCGGCCTGCCGCTTGCCGGCGTGTTGCTCTTCACCGACGGTAACAGGACGGATCCGGGTGATGTCGACTGGACCCAGTTGCCGCCGATTTATCCCGTGGTGCCGCCGTCGCGGGGTGTTGCCAAGGACGTCGGCGTCAACCAGATTTCGGTCACTCAGACCAACTTCGAATCAGCTCCCGTCGTGATCCGCGCCGACGTCTCCGCGGTCGGTTTCAAGGGGGAGCCGATCGTCGCCGTTGTCGCCGACGAGACCAACAGGGAGGTGGAGCGACAGGAAACGCAGTCGACCGGCGACGGCAAGCCGTTGAGCTTTCGCTTCCAGTTCCGGCCCGAACGGAAAGGCGTGAGCTTCTATCGGGTCCATGCGTTCGCCGCCTCGGATGAGAAGAAAGGCGAACGAACGGGCGACGACATGCCGTCGGATGAGCAGACCCTCGCCAACAACAGCCGGCTCGTCGTCATCGATCAGGGGAGTGGGCCCTACCGGGTGCTGTACGTGAGCGGGCGTCCCAACTGGGAGTTCAAGTTCCTGCGCCGCGCGCTCGACGAGGACAAGGAGGTTGAGCTCCTCGGTCTGGTGCGAATCGCGGTTCGCCAGCCGAAGTTCGACTTCCGCAATCCACGTGCCCGGTCGACCAGTCCCCTTTTTGACGGGTTTGATCATCCCGACCCGGAGACGGCCGAGCGGCACGACCAACCGGTCTTGATCCGGCTGGGACCGGTCGGCGAGGGAGAGCTGAGGGACGGTTTTCCCAAAGCCGTCGACGAGATGTACCGTTACCACGCGGTCGTGCTCGACGACATCGAGGCCGGATTCTTCACGGCGGACCAGCAGGCACTGCTGCGGAACTTTGTGAGCCAGCGAGGCGGCGGCCTGCTGATGCTCGGCGGCCCCGATTCATTCGCCGACGGCAAGTACGACCACACCCCGATCGGCGAGCTATTGCCGGTCTATCTCAATCGGCCTCCGGCGGTCGCGGTGGAAGAGGAGCAAAAGTATCGGATGAATCTCACCCGCGAAGGCAGGCTGCAACCGTGGGTCCGCATGAGGAAGACGGAGGACGAAGAGCGCCAGCGGCTGACCGCGATGCCTTCCTTCGATACGCTCAGTCGAGTCCGCGACATCAAGCCGGGGGCCGTGATCCTTGCCGAGGCGAGCGACTCGACCGGCGCGACTGTGCCGGCGCTCGTGGCGCAGTCGTTTGGCAAGGGGCACGTCGCGGCGCTGCTGATCGGCGACCTCTGGCGCTGGGGCATGCTGCGCGAGAATCCCGCCGAGAGCGATCTCGATAAATCGTGGCGCCAAACCGTCCGCTGGCTCGTCGGCGACGTGCCGAATCGAGTGGAGATCTCCGTGCGTCCCAATGCCGAGTCGTCGACGCCCGCCCTCGGTCTTACCGTCCGGGTGCGCGACGCCGAGTATCGGCCGCTCGACAATGCGAAAGTCGCTCTTCGAGTCACCTTACCGGGTGGAGACAACCTGACTCTGGACGCCGAGCCCGATGGCCGTGAAGCCGGCACGTACGCGGCGACGTATGTCAGCAAGCAGCCGGGGGCCTATCGAGTCATCGCGACCGCGACCGCGCCGGACGGCAGCACGGTCGGTGAGCGAGAAGCGGGCTGGGCCGCCCAGCCCGCGGCCGATGAGTTCGCCCGTCTGGAGCCCGACCGCGCATTCCTCAAGAAGTTGGCGTCCCGAACCCGCGGCGAGGTCGTCGACGGCGAACACCTGGCCTCGTTCGTCGCCAGTCTAAGATCGCGAGACGCGCCGATCACCGAGCCGTGGACCTCGCCGTTGTGGCATCAACCCCTCTATTTCCTGGTCGCCATCGCCTGCCTCCTGGCCGAATGGGGCCTGCGGCGCGTCAACGGACTGGCATGACCCGATTGGGGCGATCCGATCTGGTTCGTGACGTCCGGACCGAATGACCAAGAATATCGGTAGCAGCGAATGCGTGGATCGAAATGATGAAGGCTCTGCTCGCGATTTGCCTGTGCCTGACGGCAGCCAAGACCGAGGATCGGCCGTGCGTGCTCATCGTGGTCGGCGCTCCGGGTGCGCCGGAGTACAAGGCTGAGCTCGAGCGGTGGGCCGACCTGTGGCAGGCCGCTGCCCTCAAGGCCGCTGCCGAATCGATCCGCATCGGCTCGACCGCGGAGTCCGGCGTCAGCGACCGCGAGCGATTACGCTCGATGCTTGCTTCGAAGTCGGCCGCCAGCCGGGAACCGCTCTGGATCGTCTTGATCGGGCACGGGACCTATGACGGGCGCGAGGCCAAGTTCAACCTGCGCGGGCCCGACGTCACGGACCTGGAATTCTCGGACTGGTTGGCCCCGCTCAAGAGGCAGGTCGTGGTACTTGACTGCACCTCGGCCAGCGGCCCATTCATCAATCGTCTATCGGGTGACAACCGCATCGTCGTCACGGCGACCAAGAGCGGGCACGAGATCAATTTTGCCCGATTCGGCCAGTACCTCGCCGAGGCGATCACCGACCAGCGAGCGGACCTCGACAAGGACGGCCAGGTCTCTCTCCTGGAGGCGTTCCTGACCGCCAGCAGAGGGGTCGATGAGTATTATCGCACGCACTCCCAGTTAGCCACCGAGCACGCGCTGCTGGACGATAATGGAGACCGGCTGGGAACGCCCGCGAACTGGTTTCGCGGCGTCCGTGCAACGCAGCGTGCCAAGGACGGGGCGCAGCTCGATGGTCTCCGTGCTCATCAGCTTCACTTGATCCCCAGCGATCGCGAACGGGACATGCCGGTGGAGTTGCGCCAGCGGCGCAATCAACTGGAATTATCCGTCGCCGCCTTGCGGGATCAGAAGGGCAAGCTCAAGGAGGATGAGTACTACGAGCAACTGGAGAAGCTCATGGTCGAGCTGGCTCGGTTGTATCGCGACTTACCAGCAGGCTCTCATATTCATTGAAAGATGTGCGCCCTATGGACCGGTGGGTGCCAAGACGCAGGCAAGCAGTCGCGAGATTGCCCCTGTGTGGTTGTCTTATGAGCGCACCCCGGATGAGGTACAATCGCCCCGGAGGTGAAGCCATGGCAAAGACCGACACGATCCGAGCGCGCGTCGAGCCCAAGTTGAAGGCCGAAGCCGAAGGCATTCTCAACAGTCTCGGTATGAACCCCAGTGACGCTATCCGGATGTTTTATAAGCAGGTGGTGCTGCGTAAAGGATTGCCTTTCGAGGTGGTCACTCCCAACGCCGAGACTCATCGCGCGATGGAAGACGTCATCCGAAGGCGCGGGCTGAATCGTTACAAGGACGCCAAGCAACTGGCCAAGAAGCTGGGGATGTGACGACATGGCCACCGACGGCGGACTGACGCCTCGGGCTCTCGTTACGACCAAGTCGTTTGAACGCGACCTGAAACGACTGAGGAAACGTGGTAAGGACATCGATCGTCTGGAAGACGTCCTTCCAGTCGAGCTTCAGCGGCGAAACGTTCAGGCCCCAGATCTCGGCGAAGTGGTAATCGGGGTCCTTCAAATAGTGGTCCGCATGATCCAGGACCGCCTGCGCTGTGGCCTTGCGCACCGAGAAATCCTTCTCAGTCATTTTTGTCGAGATTTCGATCGCGCTGATGCCAGTTGCGAAGAGCCGATTGCCGCCCTGCTTGAGTTTCGCCGCGCCCTTCGTCCCTTTGCCCAACTCGTACCAGACGTTCGTGTCGCAGACGTCGTCCTGCATCAGTACGCTCACGAACTGCGAAACCGAATCTAGCTCGCGACGCCAGACTCCAAGTAGAAGATCATGTTCCAGAGGCGGTCGATCTCGCCCCGCTCGATGATTTCGAGCGGCTTGAGGCCGTCGAAGGCCGCATTCGGGGTATCGAGCCAACGCGGCATGGCATCCGCCGCCACGACCTCCGAGAGCCTGTCGCGGAATCGGTCGAGTTCTCTGACGCGTCTGAGCCCAGACTCGCTCACCGGCTTCCCGCCCTCCCAGTCGGCGATGGCCCGCTCGGAGAACCCGGCAAGGCGAGAGAACATCTTGCGGCTAAGGCCGAGCCGGCCCCGGACCGTCCCGACCGACAGCGGCTGGGCGGGGCGAAGCGCGGCGCCCCTCGCGTTCACCTTCTTCGCAGCCAACTTCTTCTTTGTCGCCATACGGACCTCCCGACTCCCATTATGCCAAGGAAGGGCGGCCAAGTCAAAGATCTGCATGCAGATTTGCATCACGCCTATTCTCGGCGCGGCAGGTGACCCACGTTGATGATCTCCAGGAAGCTCCGCCGGGATAGATTCGCGGGGAAGACGATGAGGTTCATCCCTCCTCTCCTTGCAGCCGACGGGACGAGGAGCCCCTCCCAGCCAAGCTCGTGGCCGAGGCGCCCCAAGGCCTGGATGAGCGCCTCCCGATTCGCGTTCTGCTCTTCCCGCCATGGCTCATCCAGCATCCGGCGCTCGGAGACTTGGAGGGCGGAGCGAGTCTTCCAGTCGGTGAGGTCAAGTACTGTCCCGAGGCGCACGCTGACCGAAACCATGACCCGCGGCATCGCGGACTCGATCGGTAACTTGAAATACCGGAAGTGAGCCAGGACTTCGTCGAGTGCGGTATGCGGGTCGAGGCTCGAGTAGACGGTCGGGAAACTCTTCGGAGGGTTCCAGCGAGCACCGGCGGTCTTGCTGCCGACGCCGGTCAGAAGATCGTCCTTGTTCGCGTAATGGGGTGACGCAGACCGATAGACCACTCCGGACCAGCGGACGGCCCGCGAGGCACAGCGCTCCAGAGCGCGGCGGAGCCGGTCCGACTCGGGATGCTGCATCGCTGTCCAGCCGTTCGGTGATAGTCCTCTTCGTCCCAGGTCAAGTTCTCGCGCAGCCAGTGTATCCTCTCGCGACAGCGGCGGAAGTCCCTTGCTTGTCGGGGCCGCGGGATGGGGACCGGCCTGACTCTCCAACCCAGATAAGATCCACTTCCCCAGGTACAGGGTCCGCTTCCCCTGCCGGGTATAATGGATTCCGACCCGAGACGGGGACCGCCTCTGGCGCGCATCCGGCATCGTCATCCCCTGGCTCGATCGCGACCGCCTGGCGATGGTCAAGATCCGCCAGCCCGAGGGGAGGAAGCCGAAATACGCCGAAGCGTTCCGCGACCGCCCGACGCTCTTTCCTGCCCCCTCGGTCGTTCGCATCGGCAAGCCGCTGGTCGTTTGCGAGTGGGAGCTTGCTGCCTGCTGGCCCAAGCCCTCGGGGACCTGGCCGCCGTCGTGACGCTGGGATCGGCATCAGCCCGACCCGAGGCCGCCATCCTCGGGAGGATGCTGGCCGCCGCCCCGTGGTATGTGGCGACCGACGCCGATGAAGCCGGCGACCGCTTCGCCTCGGAATGGCCCGCCCGCGCGATCCGAGTCAGGCCGCCCGACCCCTTCAAGGATTGGACCGAGGCCGCTGTTGATGGCATCAACCTACGCCGCTGGTGGACTGACCGCCTCGGGGGGATCGAACGCCCACCGCTCCGAAGTTGGGAGGAACTTGCTGCCCTACGATGGGGACCCGGCATCGGCGACCCGACCCCCGGCGTCATCATCGACCCGCCCGCCCGAGGCCGCATGCTTGCCGCCGCCGATGACCCCGAGGAACGCGCCGCGATCATGCAATTCGACGGGTGTCTGAGCTGGGAGGAATCCAAGCGCGCGGCGGGATTACGCTTGACGATGCGACGATAAGGTTGTAAGATTTCTCAACCGACACACAACTGCGGTGAGGGCGTGGCGGATGTACTACGATCTGATCATTTGGGACGACGCCGATGATCCGGACGGGAACCACCGGCACATCGTCGCCACGGGACTGGTCACGGCCGAGGAGGTTGAGGACGTGATCGCTGGACATCAAGGACCGTGGACGGCGAGCCGGAGTTCTGAGCTTCCGTTCATCCGCGGGACGACGTCCACGGGGCGTCGACTGGCCGTGGTGTTCACGATCGTTCCTGATCCGGATTATGTCTTGATCCGTCCTGTAACCGCCTATCCCCTTGAAGATTGAGGAGGCTTGAACATGCCCACCAAGACCGACGCCGCGACGCCCGAACAAAGCGCCGCGCGAGTCAAGCAAGCTGACTTCCGGGCTGAAGAAAAATCCATTCGCGATGCCCTCGAACGCGAACGGCGCGAGCAAGGGAAGATCGCCACGACGGACGTTCCAACCGATCCGGAAGACGCTTTCGCGACCGCTCGATTCATCGGCAGCTTGCGGCAACGGCGGGAACAGGCCGGCTTGAGCCTTGGCGACGTCGCCGAGCGATCGGGAATCGACAAGGCGTCATTGAGTCGTCTCGAAAACGGGTGGTATCCCAACCCGACTCTCAACACCTTGGCACGCTATGCCCGGGGGATCGGCAAGCGACTCGTCTTGGACTTGGAGGATTGATCATGGCATCGCTTCGGAAGCGCGGGAAAGTGTGGTACTAACTTGAGACGCCCTCAGTCGGAAATGCCCCCCGTAGGACTCGAACCTACAACCCGCTGATTAAGAGTCAGCTGCTCTGCCAGTTGAGCTAGGAGGGCCGGAAATGTCGCCGAGGAAGGAAATCCCATCATGACAAAGGGTTGGTCGGTTTGCAAGACCCCGCGCGATTGAGCTCAGTTGAAGAATCGTGCCGGTTGCAAGTCCCAAACCAGGGCCGCCCGAGAAGGGAAGACACACCCGGACGTCTCCCTCCCCTTCTTGCCGGAGTGCATGGCGCACGTTCACCATTAATCCATGGGAGTTTATGCAACTTCTGTGAGCGATCCGCGGATCATATTGGGGGGAGGCGACACCCTCGGGCAACGGCAAGTCGGCGCGATCTCTGCGTCAAGACCGGCCACGAACAGCGCGGTCTGGGTTGCCTGGGCGCCGGCCAGGGGTGTTGATTGTTGACGGAAGCGAACGTCGAGGGACTTTTTTCGGGAGTTCCGCTCTCTCTCCAGTGGGTTTCGCCGGGGGCGAAATGCTATAATTAAAAATGGTGTGCCAGGCGGTGCTTCAGGCGGAGTGATCGGAACCGGGACGAGAAGTCACTTCTCATGCTTGCCCCCTTGCCGATGGCAGGCGATCAGGGTGTCTCTATGCTTCAACGGGTCGGGAGCCAGTGATGCGACGGGACTTGGATGACGTGATCCAGGGTTGGCCGTATGATCCCGAGCCCGCCGAGGTCCTGGCGCGGGAGGTCCGGGCGCGCGACGGACGGAAGGTCTTGCAGGTGCGGATCGAGCTGGGGGTGCTTCAGCTCGAGATCGTCGGACGACCGGATGGCTTGCGCCCGCATGGGTTTGTAACCTATCTCGACTACTTGCGCCATAGCGCGGCGAGCCGGGGGCAGGCGCCCGGGGGCAAGTCGCCGCCGTGGTCGATGTCGGCGCACCAGTGCGCCGAGGCCGACCGCGAGTTCATCCAGTTCCACCATCGCCGCGTCGCCTGGCTGGCTCTCGGGCGACACGATAAGGCCATCCAAGACGCCGACCACACCCTCGCCTTGATGGATTTTATCCGCCGGCACGTGAGCGAGGACGATTACATCGCGTCGCACGAGCAGTTCCGCGGGATCGTCTTGTTTCACCGGGCCGAGGCCGTGATCGCGCTGGCGATCGAGCGGCATCAGCCGGAAGAGGCCATCGATGCCGTGCGCGACGGGATCGATCGCTTGACTGCCCACCATCGCTCCTGGTGGGAAGAGCACGACCCGGCCGACTCGCCCAATCCCGCGCTGGTTGACCAGCTCCGCAGTTTCGAGCAAGAGATCCGCAAGAAGTTCGCAGTCGAAAAGACCTTGCGAGAACAGCTCGACGAGGCCGTCGCCCAGGAGGACTACGAGCAGGCGGCCAGGATTCGCGACCAGATCCGGGCTCAGGCTCGAGTGCAGCGGTAGGCCGCAGATTCAAGCCTCTTCGTCCTCGCGGCCGCCGGGTTTGGGCGGCGAGATCGGTTTTTTTCCC
>JBIOJM010000039.1:0-45241 GCA_044450785.1 Isosphaerales bacterium | reverse complement strand
GCGCCGGTCCCAGCCGCGCAGCAGCTTCTGGGCCGCGACGATGTCGCCGTCGCCCCGAGGATCCAACGCCAGGACCTGGGCGAGCTCATCGGTGCCGATGACCAGGACCGGCACCGGTCCTAGCCGCCGCCGGACTTCCCCGCCAACCAGGTCGAATGGGGTGAGGACCTCGGTGGGAGTTGCAACGATGCCCAGGTCCGCGAGCTGTTGACTCAGCACGCTCGCGCCAATTCGGGAGCAATTCGACGCGAAAACGACGCCGATCCCCGCGTCTCGCAAGTCCTTGACCAGGTCGACCGCTCCGGGAAGGAGAGCTGGTCCCTCCCAGATCGTCCCGTCGAGATCAAACGCAAACCCACGCAGGTTTCGCAGGGGCCCGGTCGCCGAGCTCGTCTGGCCGTGCGTCATCCTCTCTCTCCCTGTCCAGGTATCGTGCCCCCGCTCATGCGCCTCCGGCCGATCGACGATCTGCTCGCTGGGTCGGCGATCCGGCCGAATCGCAGGTTCAGAAGAGTTTACCATGTTGTTCGATCTTGCCTATGTAATACCGTTCGCGCCGCCCGCCCGCGACGAAGGTGCCACCGAGCGCCTGATCAGGACGTGGCATGAGTGGCGAATTGGGCTCCCGGCGTGCTAGAATGAAAAACACAGCGCGAATCTGCGGGGCATGACGGGGCTGCGGACTCGCTCAACGACCCGGTCGGAGAAGGCTTCGTCGCTCGTGGTTCGTTTTGACCTGAAGGAGTAGCCGATGAACTTGCTCGAACAACTGCGCAAGATGACCGTGGTGGTTGCCGACACAGGTGACTTCGAGTCGATCGCACAGTATCAGCCCCGCGACGCGACGACCAATCCTTCGCTGCTCTTCAAGGCCGCGCAGATGCCGCGGTACGGACCGCTGCTCGAACAGGCAATCTCGTCGAGCCAGTCACAGGCCGGCGATCCGACCGCACAAATGGAGGCCGTGATCGACCGCTTGTTCATCGACTTCGGCAAGGAGATCCTCCAGATCATTCCCGGCCGCGTGTCGACCGAGGTCGACGCCCGTCTCTCGTTCGATACGGAAGCGACGATCCGCAAGGCCCGCCGCTTGATTTCGCTGTATGAGACCGACGGCATCGACCGCAAGCGGATCTTGATCAAGATCGCCTCGACCTGGGAAGGCATCCGCGCGGCCGAGCGCCTCGAGAAGGAAGGCATCCACTGCAACTTGACGCTGCTCTTCAGCTTCGCCCAGGCAGTGGCTTGTGCCGAGGCCGGCGTCACGTTGATCTCTCCATTCGTCGGCCGGATCCACGACTGGTACTGCAAGGAGCGCGGCGTCAACGACATCCCCGCGACCGAGGACCCGGGAGTGCATTCCGTCGTCCAAATCTATAATCACTTCAAGAAGTTTGACTATTCGACCGAGGTGATGGGAGCGAGCTTCCGCAACACCGGCGAGATCACCGAGCTGGCCGGGTGCGACCTGCTGACCATCGCGCCGGAGCTGCTGGCCGAGCTCCAGCACCAGGAAGGAACGCTCAGCCGCAAGCTCTCCGTCGAGACCGCTCGCTCGCAGAAGCTGGAGAAGATCCATCTCGACGAGAAGACCTTCCGATGGATGCTGAATGAAGATGCCATGGCCACCGAGAAGCTGGCCGACGGCATTCGCCGCTTCAGCGCCGATCTGACCAGGCTGAAGGGGTTCGTGGCCAAGTCGCTCAAGCAGCCGGTGGGAGTTTGAGCCGGGTGGAGCGGCTCGCATCGGTCCGCTGAACCGGATCTGGGACGGCGAGGTTGGGCCGGTGAAAAGTTGGGGTTGAGCTGCCTCAGATGGGGCGTGAGCAGCCATGGAACAGAGAATTGGAATACGATCGTTGTACGACGAGATTCTCCGGGGCTGGCGTGCCGGACTCGTCGCGTAATACGCTGAGTTCCCGATGAACTGGACGTATAAGCCGACTTGTGCTCCGAGTTTTCGACCATGGGCGGCGATGCTCTCGGGTTCTTCGCCCAAGCGGTCTGTGTTGTCCTGGCGATCCTCCTGTTCCACATCACCGTCCAAATGCCGGTCAGCGCCGTCGGTGGAGCGGTCGGGCCAACGACTCTACCGGTGCCTCGCGTACTCCCGGCGACGCTGCTGGTTGCGGCGCTATTCTTGGCCGCCGCGCTGGTCTGCTTCAAGTCTCGGCGGTCCAGGCCGCTGAGCGGTGCGGTTAGTCAGCGAGGGCCGTTCCGGCGCGCTCCGGCCAGAACGAGGCATTGACATGGCTGCCGAATGGACTAGAATTCTAGTCAATGGCCAAGCGACCGAAGTTCACGCTGACTTTTGCGCCGGAAGCGATCGAGCACTTTGATCGGATTGAGTCCAAGTACCACGGGCTTCTGCGGCGCGCGATCAAGGAGCAACTGGCCTACACTCCGACCAAGGAAACCAGAAATCGGAAACCCTTGGAGCAGCCGGCTCCGTTCGGCGCATCCTGGGAACTTCGTTGCGGGCCCGATAATCGCTTTCGGGTGTTTTACGACGTGAACTCTGCATCGCAAGCGGTTTGGGTGTTGGCAGTTGGCATCAAAGATCGGAGCCGACTCTTGATCGGAGGAGAGGAGTACGAGTCGTGAGGATTGCCCCGTTAGCGGATGTCAAGGCGCGGTTGAGTGCGTATTTAGATGAATGCGGGGTAGAGGGCCCCATTGTCATTACTCGCAATGGCAAGGCCGTCGCCGTGTTGCTGGTTCCCTTCGATGACGATGACTTGGAACGGCTGCTGCTGGGGCGTTCTCCGCGCTTTCAAGCATTGCTCAATCGCTCCAGGCAAAGCATCCGGGAAGGGAAAGGCTTATCCGAGGAGGCTTTCTGGAAGGCTGTTCGGAAACGAGCGCAAGAACGAAAGGCAGCGGCTGCGGCAGGCCGCCCAACCAAGCGTTGAAGCTGACCGGGCCGGCCATCACCGTCGTCCCACGCGGGGGCGGTGCCTCTATTCCGCGGCTATTTCTGTTTCAATTCCTCCATGCAGGCCTTGAGCGAGGCGACGATTTCGCGGGGCCCGCCGCGCTGGCGCCTGGCCTTGGCCTTGGCGTCGGCCTTGGGCTTGGGCTGTTCCGGCGGCTGCACGTCGAGCAACGCGCGGCACAAGCCCTCGGCTCCCACCCAGGTGGTGCAGAGGTGGCCGAGCATCCGCGGTGTGGCCGTGGCTCGCGCCTCGTGCAGCATGGCCAGCGCGGCGTCCTTGTTCCACCAGGTCGACGGCAGCATGCGGAACCCTTTCTCCTGGAGATAGGCAACCGACGGATACCCCTTCGGCCGCGTCTCGTAGTGCCAGTCGCAGAGGATGATGTCTTTGGGGATGCGGTCGATCGCGGGACCCGTGCCGTTCTGGCTCGCCTCCCACTTCCCGTATCCGTAGCCAAGCTTCTTGTCGTCCAAGAGCCGGTCGGCCCACATCAACATCGTGAGCTTCCGCTGGTCCACGATGTGATGGTGCAGGTCGTTGACCGCCTTCGCGAACAGCTCGGCCGGGTCTTTGCCCTTGCACCTCGAGCAGCCCGGATTCGCCACCAGGAAGACCTCGTCCATGCCGACATGAAACGAGTCGGCCCCGAACGCGTCGATCAGCTCGTCGATCAAGGCGAAGACGATCTTGTTGACGTCCGGGTGCAACGGGCACCAGCTCCGGCAGTAGATCCCCTGGTTATCCTTTGGGACTTCGGGCGACTCGTCGAGCTCCGGATGCTTGGCCAGGAGCGGCTGCGTGTTCCGTGCCCACGACTGGTGCCCCAGGCAGTTGAACATGGGGATCAGGCGGATGTTGTGCTTCCGGCAGGTCTCGGCCAGGTCGCGCGCGTCGTCGACGCGCAAAACGCCGCCGCCACCCGCGCTCAGGTCGGGGTGCGAGCTGAAGGCGAAGTTATAGTTGACTTCGAGGATCAGGACATTGACCCCCAGAGGGGCGAGCTTCTCCGCGATCGCCCGTTTCAACAAGGGCAGCCCGCCGTGGCCGGGAGACATCATGTGAACGCCCCGCCACTGGCGTTCGGCCTTGGATGAGGACGGCGGGTTTGAAGTCTCCTGGCCCGAGGCCACGCTCGTCCCCAACCCAACACTCAGCCAGATCACGCTCAGGGCAAGATGGACCACGGCCATATTGCCCCGGCTCGTCGTCATGCCGTACATTGCCTGCATCAATGTCGTCTCCTGTCAAACGGAATTTGACCGACAGCGATGGTAACCCGTGGAAGCAAGGTCGCCGCCGTACCAGCATACTAACCTTTGTTGTTCGTCAAAGGCACGGCCCATGTCTGACCTCGATGCGATTCGCCTCACTCAATTCGCCAAGCGAGCCGGTTGCGCGGCCAAACAGCCGCCCGACTATCTGCTCTCACTCCTGGCTGGTTTGCCGCCGATCGTGGACCCCAATGTGCTCGTCGGTCACGCAACGGCCGACGACGCCGCGGTCTACCGGCTCAGCGATGACCTGGCGCTGATCTTGACGACCGATTTCTTCACGCCGATCGTCGACCGGCCCTACGACTTCGGTGCGGTGGCGGCGGCGAACGCCCTCTCCGACGTGTACGCGATGGCTGGAACTCCCCTGGCGGCACTCAGTCTTGTCGGATTCCCCAGCGGCGTCCTGCCGCCCGAAGTGCTCGCGGAAATCCTGCGCGGCGCCGCCGAGAAAGCACGTGAGGCGGGCATCGCCGTGGTCGGCGGCCATACGATCCAGACCGAGGAGCCGATCTTCGGCCTGGCTGTGGTCGGGCGGGTGCATCCCGGCGCCGTCATCACCAACGCCGGCGCCCTGGCGGGCGATTTCCTGATCCTGACCAAGCCGCTCGGATTGGGGAT
Organism: Isosphaerales bacterium; assembly: GCA_044450785.1. Lineage (GTDB taxonomy): Bacteria > Planctomycetota > Planctomycetia > Isosphaerales > Isosphaeraceae > JBIOJM01. Next base: position 40,413 of record JBIOJM010000039.1, on the reverse strand, counting down.
CATCACGACGGCTGCCAAGCGGAGTGAGGATTCGGCGGGCGCCATCGCGGAAGCCATTGCCGTGATGACGACACTCAATCGCGACGCGGCCCAGGTCGTCGCCCGGGCTGGTGCCCATGCGCTGACGGACGTCACCGGCTTCGGCCTGCTCGGGCATCTCCGCAACCTGGCGGCCGCCAGTCAGGTCTCCGCGCTGGTCTGGACCGATCGGGTGCCGATCCTGTCAGCAGCACGCGAATACGTCCGGAAGGGGATCGTGCCGGGGGGCACCCACGCCAACCGGCGATTCCTCGCCGGCTGGGTCGCCTACGATCCCGACATCACCGAAAGCGAGCAGCTCCTGCTCTGCGACGCGCAGACCTCTGGCGGCCTGCTCGCCGCGCTGCCCGCCGACCGGGCCGCGGAGGTGGTTCGTGAGCTTCGTTCTTCGGGAGCAACCTCGGCCGCCCTGATCGGGTCGATCGAGGCCGGCGAGCCCGGCCGGATTCATGTGCGAAGGGCACCGCAGGCCGGGCAGATTGAAATGAGATGAGAGTGCTGGGCCGAGATCGAGCCTGGGCAGGCGCGACGCGAGCGCGGGACTGTAATTGGGTTCAGTAATTCCTTGCGTTTGACCGTGGCCGCCTTGTACAATCAAGCTTGAGGATTCGTCGAGGCCACCTTGGCTCTCTCCGCTTCCTCACGTCGAGGGACAGATGGACTTTCAATTCGACTCATTGAAGACGACCCAGGCGGCGGCGATCCTGCTCACCTTGGAGGGGAGAGTCATGGATCGTATGCGACTATTGAAGCTCCTGTACATCATCGATCGGGAATTCCTGGTCGAACGGGGTCGCACACTCACAGGTGATAAAGCCGTTGCCATGAACTATGGCCCGGTCCTGAGCCATACCTACAACCTGCTCAGCGGCAAGGAACACTCTCCCGAGGATTGGGACAATCACATTCGCTCCGTCAGCAAAAAGGTCGTGCTGATGGGCGACCCAGGACGGGGCGAATTGTCCACGAGGGAAGTGGACAAGCTAAACGATGTGAGTGAGCGTTTCCGCAAGATCTCGACAGCGGGACTCTCCGCGTACACACACGAGTTCCCCGAGTGGATCAAGAACTTCATTCCCGACACTTCCAGGCCGATCCCCTGGACGGATGCCCTGATAAGCACGTGTAACACGGATAGAATCAAGGTCTACGTCGAGAGGCATGAGGAGCAGAATCTGATTGATTCCTTGCTCGCCAACCCGGCCGAGGCCGAAGTCGACGCGGGAGCCTGATCGTGGATGGAGGCGATGCGTTTCGGCTTATCGGAGTGGCAGACCGGCATACTTGGGTTATTCTTTCCGATCCACTACAGGACTCGCATCACGTATTGATTGTCAGTTTCACGAGCTATTCCGCGGGTATCGACATGGACGATTCTTGCGTCGTGGAGCCGGATGAGTTCTCGATCCTGACCAACAAATCGTGCATCTATTATGAGGATATGAAGGAGGCATCGGTTGCTTCGCTCGAAGCGATCAGGAAGGCAGGCAGGCTTCAGATGCGGGCTCCCGTGTCCAAAGCGCTGCTTCAAAGGATCAGAAGTGGTGCTATCGTTTCCGACGACTGTAAAGAAAAGTACAAAGAGTTCCTCAAGACGCAACGGCTCGTCGATTCGAACCGTTGACCGTGGCGATCACCCCTTCCCGGCGGCGATCGGGCAGAGGCTTGACTGGCTGATCTGGCGTGGTCAGCATTGAGGCGCGATCGCCAGTTTGGCCCGGATCGAGACCGATGGCGATGCGCCTGCCGAGCTGGTTCCGCAGTCAGGGCAACGAAGGACGGAGGGCACGCATTTGCACCGGGAATATCGGCCGGAACAGATGCGTTTGGGCCCGCCCTCTCGGCCTCAGGGCCACGACGGCCATGGGCAGGCGCATCATCACCAGGGCGACCCGGCCCACGATCATGATCCCGACGCCGAGCGGCGGGCTTTGTGGGCCGTGACGGCCCTGGTGGGGCTGTTGCTGCTGGCGGACCTGGTGCTGGCAGCCCTCGGGAGCCCCTGGCGACGGCCGTTCGGCGTGCCGCTGGCCTTGCTGGCGGCGGTGATCGGCGGCGGGCGCGTGGTCTATCTCGCCCTGGCCGCCCTGTTCGAGGGGACCGTGGGCGCCGACATTGCCCTGGCGGTCGCCTGTATCGCGGCGGCCTGCCTGGGCGAGTATTTCGTCGCCGCCGAGGTCGTCTTCATCGCCCTGGCCGGAGAGTGTCTGGAAGCGTTGACGTTCGAGCGCGCCCAGCGCGCCATCGGCAACCTCCTCGACTTCTACCCGAGGACGGCGCGCGTGATCCGGGGCGATGCCGAGATCGAGGTCCCGACCGAGCAGTTGGCCGTGGGAGATCGAGTGGTGGTCCGCCCGGGTGAGCGGATCAGCGTCGACGGTTTGGTCCTCGGCGGACGGTCCGCCGTCGATCAGGCTGTCCTCACCGGCGAGAGCATGCCAGTCGACAAGGGAGAAGGCGACCCGGTTTATACCGGCACGGTCAACCAGTTCGGCCGGCTGGAAATTCGGGCCGACAAGCTGGGCACCGAGACGACGCTCGGCCAGGTGATCCGGCTCCTCGCCGACGCCCAGCGGCATCGTTCCCCCCTCGAGCGCATTGCCGACCGCTACGCCCGGTGGTTCCTGCCGGCTGTACTCACCGTCTCGGCGCTCGTCTTGCTGGGGACCAATGGGTTGGCGTTCTGGCGCTGGATCGGGAGCGGCGCCGGCCCTGAGATCGACCCGATGCCGGCCCTGGCCGTGCTGGTCGTCGCCTGCCCGTGTGCCCTGGTGCTCGCAACCCCGGCGGCTGTTCTCGCCGCGACGGCCCGGCTCGCCCGGCGCGGCGTGCTCGTCAAGGGGGGCGCGGCCATCGAAGGGCTCGCCCGCGTCAATACGATCGCGTTCGACAAGACCGGCACTCTCACCGAGGGCAAACCCGAGCTGGGGGATTGCGTCGCGCTGGGCGCAACAAGTGCTGACGACAGCGAGAGCCAGAACGAGCTGATCCGACTGGCGGCCGCGGCCGAGCGGCCCAGCGAGCACCCCCTGGCCCGGCTGCTGGTGGCCGAGGCGAGCCGCTGCGGACTCGCCTTGCCGGAGGTCGACGAATTTCAGGCCCAGCCGGGCGCGGGCGTGCGGGCCCGGTTGAAACTTGCCGGGATCGGTGAGAGTCCGGCTCGCTTTTCGACCGTGCTGGTGGGCAACCTCCGCCTGGTTCGCGAGCACGGCGTGGCGATCGCCGACCCAGTCCAGCGCGCACTCGAGTCCATGGACCAATCGGGGCAGACCGCGCTGATCCTGGTTCGCGACGGCCAGGTCCTGGGCGTGATCGGTGCCCGCGACCGGGTCCGGCAGGCTGCTCACGATGTGATCCACGACTTGAAGCACCTGGGGCTCAAGGACCTGGCGATCCTCACCGGCGACCGCGCCGCACCGGCGCGGGCGGTGGCCAGGAAGGTCCATATCCAGCAGGTCGAGGCCGAGCTCACGCCGGCCGCGAAGGCCGAGTGGATCGAGCAGCGACGGCGCGACGGCCGCGTCGTGGCCATGGTGGGCGACGGCATCAACGACGCCCCGGCCCTGGCGCGAGCCGATGTTGGGCTCGCCTTTGCCGGGGTTGGCGGCGACCTGGCGGCGGAGGCCGGCTCGGTCGTCCTCATAGGCGACCCGCTCCCCGCGCTCCCCGAGACGATTCGCCTGGCGCGGCAGACCGTCCGCGTCATCCGCCAGAACATCCTCTTCTTCGCGTTCGGATTCAACGCCGTCGCGGTGGGGCTGGCTGGACTTCGGGTCCTGGGCCCCGTCGCCGCGGCGGTCGTCCACCAGGTCGGCTCCCTCCTGGTCTTGCTGAACGCGATCCGGCTGCTTGGCTTCGAACGGTGGCACACCTTGGGGTTCATCCGTGCGGGCGAACAGGTCGTCGCCGCCTGCCGGCGGTGCCGGCCCTCGGCCGTGCTCGACCGGGCGTGGCGATCGCGGCGCTTGATCGTTCGCACTGGGATCGTCGTGGCGGCACTGGCTTATCTTGGGTCGGGAATCAACATGATTGAGCCGGACCAGGTGGGTGTATGCCGGCGCTTCGGCCGCTATCGGCCCCCATTGCTTCGTCCGGGCCTGCACGTTCGCTGGCCCGCGCCGGTCGAGAGCGTGACCGTGGTCGAGCCCGATCGGTCGCGGCTGGCTCGGATCGGCCTGCCGGGGCCCGCGTCGGCCTCGGTGAATCCCGTGGGCTGGAATGCCACGCACGGCCTGTCTCGCAACGAGTCGGCCCTTTTCTTCACGGGCGATGAAAACCTGGTCGAGCTGGCCGGAGTCGTGGAATACCGCTACACCGAGGCGGGGCTGGCCCAACTGCTATTCAACGTGGCGAACGTTCCTGACACGGTGAGTCGGGCGGCCGAGGGAGTCTTTCGCGAGGTGGTCGGGTGCACGACCCTCGCGGCGATCCTGGTCAGCGGCCGGCGGGAATTCGAGGAGGACGTCGCCCATGTCTTGCAACAGCGGCTCCGCGCCTCGGGCCTGGGAGTGGTGGTCGATAGGGTGCGGGTGGTCGACGCTCACCCACCCCGCGAGGTGGTGCCGGCCTACCGCGACGTCTCGTCGGCCGTGTCCGACGCCGAACGGAGAAAAAACCAAGGGCGGGCCGACGCCGCCCTGCGGCACTGGTCGGCGCTCGCCGAGGCCGAGACAATCCGCGACGCCGCCAGGACGCGTGCCGACCGCCTGATCAACCGCGCGACGGGCGACAAAGCGGCTTTTCTCGCCAAGGCATCTGCCCACGCCGCCTCACCCGCGCTGACCGAGTTTCGCCTGTTGTGGGACACCCTGGCAACGACGTTGCCCGGCCGTCCCAAGCTGATTCTCGACCCCCGCGCCGCCGGCCGGCGCCATGTCTGGCTGGTCGACCCCGAGCAGTTGAGCCCGGCGCTTGACCGCGCCCTGGCCCCGGTTTCGGGCGAGACCCGAGCCCCGGAGCCCGATGATTGAACCGAACCAACGAGGTACACGATGAGCAAACACTGGATCAAAAGAATCATCATCGGGTTGTCACTCGTCGCGCTTCTCGCGATCTTTCGTTCGTTCGTGATTGTCGATCAGACCGAGTCGGTGTACGTCACGGAATTTGGCCGGCCCGTCCGGTTGATCGAGCGGGCGGGCCTGCACTTCAAGTGGCCCTACCAGAGCGCCCGCGCGTTCGACCGGCGGCTCCAGCTCGACACGCCCCCCGCCCGCGAGATGCTGACCCGTGACAAGAAGAACCTCGAAATTGCCTGGTACGTGAGCTGGCGGATCGCCGACGTCGAGCGGTTTCTCCGCACCGTTCGAACCGTGCCCGACGCCTCGGCGCGGCTGGAGGACATGGCCGCTTCCGTACTGGCGGCCGAGCTGGGAGTTCACGATCTCGGGGGCCTGGTGAACGTGGGCAATCGCTCGCTGCTCGACACGATGATGAGTGCCCTGACCGAGCGGGTCGGCGAACAGGCCGCGCGCGAGTATGGGCTGGAGGTTGTGGCCGTTCGGCTGCGTCGGCTGAATTATCCCGAGGAGGTCCGTTCGGCCGTCTTCGAGCAGATCCGTAGCGAGCGCCAGCGAGTGGCCGCGGCAACCCGTGCCGAGGGGGAGAGTCAGGCCCGCGTGATCCGCAGCGCGGCCGACCGCGAGCGGGCCGCCGTCATCGCCGCGGCCGAGTCCGACTCCGCCCGCATGATCGGCGAGGGAGAGGCCCAGGCAGCCCGCATCGCCAACGAGGCCCACGCCGCCGATCCCGCCTTCTACCAGTTTTTGAAGACCCTCGAAACCTACCGCGCCGCCCTCGACGCCAAAACGACACTCGTCCTCTCGGCCGACAACAGCTTTCTCCGGCTCTTGACACAAGGGGTTCCCGACCCTGCCGGTCAGAAACCCTCAAATTCGACGTCCAGCCCCAGCGAGCCGGTCGCAGCCGCGGCTCACACTGAGAGCGGCACGGCCTTGAAGGCTGTCAATGCGGCTCATGGGCACGATGCCCGTGGCTCGACGAGCGCCAAGGAGGGACAGAAGCCATGAGCCGCCGCGGGGCGTGGATTCTGGCGATCCTGCTCGCTCTGACCGGTTATCTGGCCAGTGGGGTGACGGTATTGCAGCCCGATGAGGTCGGAATCGTCCGGCGCTTTGGGGCGGTCCTGCCCGAGCCCTGGGAGCCGGGGCTGCACTGGGGCTTGCCCTGGGGGATCGACCGCGTCGACCGGATCAAGGTCAACCAGACGCGCACGCTCGCCGTGGGCGCATCCAGTCCGACCGCGGCCCCTTTGCTCCGCGCGCCTGACCCTGCTGCCGACGATTTCTTGACCGGCGACCTCAACCTGGTGACCGCAGAGGCACTCGTTCAGTACCGCGTGCGCGATCCGGCCGCCTATCTCTTTCGTTCGAAGGACCTCGAAGTCTCGCTCTCGGCCATTTCCGAGTGGGCGTTGACGCGGGCGTTGGCGAATCGTGGCGTCGACCTCCTGCTCACGACCGGCCGGACCGAGGTTGCCGAGGGGCTCACGCGGTCGATCCAGTCCCTGGCCGACGATCTTGGACTGGGGGTCTCGATCGTGGCGATACGGTTGGGCCGGGTTGTCCCTCCCGCGGCCGTGGCTCCGGCGTTTGCCGACGCCGCCCGAGCTCGCAGCGACCGCCGCCAGGCGATCACCCGTGCCGAGGAATATCGGGACCGTTCCCAGTCGGAAGCCCGCGGCCGGGCCCGCGAGATCGCCGACGCTGCGGCCGGCCGGTTCGACCGGCTCGTCCAGCCGGCCCGCGGCGAGGCCAACCGGTTCACCCGCGTTCTGGCCGAGGCCCGCAAAGCCCCCGGTCCGTTTCGGCAAAGGCACTACCTCGAAACGCTGGCCGAGCTCTTGCCCAGGTTCCGTCGCACGGTCGTCGTCCCTCCAGGTCAAGACCTCGATATCACCCTTTTCGGCGATCGACCTCCTGCGCGAACGAAGGAGGTCAATGAATGAAACGACTCCTCGCCGGCCTGTTCACGACGATGATCATGGGCTTCTTGATCTGGTCCGGGCTGAAGCGATCACCCTCGCCGACCCGGCCCGCGATCGAATCAGAAACGGATTCCCGATTGCAGGACCTCAGCTTTGAGAATAGGGCCCGGCTCAAGGGTGCGACGGACTGCATCGAAGGCTTGCTCGCCAGCGCTCGGGATGGCGACGCGGCATCGTATCTTCGTGCGTTCGGCGGCCCGTTACGAGCCCATCTCGAGCGCAAGGCCGACGAGCGCGGCCGGGATGCCTTCGCCCTCCTTCTCCGCCGCGCCGGCCTGGCTCGCAAGAGCCACGCGATCTTCGCCCCCGAGCCTGACGGCGATCGCACCGACGCGGCCCGGATCACGGTTGAGTCGGCGTTCGCCGACCGGCTCGAGCGCCAGACTTTCCGTCTCGAGCGAGCGGAGGGCGGTTGGCTCATCACCGAGATCGAGACCGCGCGCGAGCACGTACCCAAGAATTCGCTCGGCTCGCTGGCGACCTACGAAGAGCCCGAGGGCAACCCGGTGGCCAGTGACTTGGTCGAGTCAGTCAGCGACGCGAAGCAGAATTAGCCAGTGATGTGACTTACAGGATCATTATCTGTTAGTATCTAGATAACTATATTTATGATCAGAAGCACCTTACGGGCCGCGCATCGACAATTTGTTGTCGATGTTTCGTGAACCGATCGCCGGTCGGACTCCGCTCCAACACCAACCCGACGCGCCAGTTTTAGAGTTGTGCAGCTTGGTGCTTGCCCTGAAAGGGCACAACAAATCAGCCCAGGGCATCGCCCTGGGGGCCTTGGGAGGAGGAGAGATTGCAACCCACCGCGAGCCCTGTAAGGGCGGTACAACCGGGCGATCCTCGGCGATCTCGCAATCCCTGGTGAAAAACATGATCCATCGTCTGGAGCCGTTGTTTCGGCCTTTCAGGCCAGCGGGGTGCGTGGTTGACGTATTCCTCCCAGGGCGTTGCCCTGGGCTGGTTTGTGGCTGCCCCGTTCGGGGCGGCGGGCCAGTAGCACAACATCAAAACTGGCGCGTCGGGTTAGTATGCGGGAACTGCCCCGCAGGGGCCACTTTTTCCGGGCGAAGTCCCGGAAAAAGCGTAGGACCTTCCCCGCTTACTTCTCCGCGCCGTGCGCGCATCTTCAGGACGTTCCCGCTTCCTTATGCTGCCTACTGCCTACTGCATACTGCCTACTTGCTTTGCGGCTCTGCCGCGTTAGGAGATGGCCATGAAAAACCGCTTGCCAGCCGTCACGCTGAGCTTCCTTGCTCTTCTTGGGGTTTCCGTGTCTCTGGCTCAGCGGCCGGCCGCGGATACGGCGGTAAAGGGCCTCGATCCCGACACAGTCGCCCTGCGTCTGATCCTGGGAATCGGCGACGGAGCCCCGCAGGACTGGAGTGGCCGGCTCGTGCTCGATCAGGGTGAGGTCCTGGACATCGAGGGCTTGCGTTTCCGCGACGGCGACCTGGTGATCGGGCGAGACTCGTGGAAGGCCAGCAGCCGCCTGATCCGCAAGGCGGCCACGGCCAAGAAGGCCGCGGCGAAGGCCAAAGCAAAGGCCAAAGCCAAGGCGAGGCAGCAGGCGACACGCAAGGCGGCCGGCGGGCCGAGTACGTTCGGGCCCGACGTCTCGCCCAACGGCGTGGTCATTTCGCTCAAAAACGTCGGCGGGGCCACGCTGACGGTCGAGACGACACAAGGGAAGTTCTCGGTCCCTCTCGACCGCCTGGCCGATGGCTCGGTCGCGTCGTTCTTGAATGACCGGGTCCGCGCCCAGCGCGTTTTTCCGCACGCCCCTTTGTTTGAAGGTCCGAACCAGCAAGATTTCCCCGCGGCTGCCGCCGACCCGCAAGGCAAGGGCGCCTGGGTCGCCGCGGTCTGGCATGAACCGAGGGGGCCTGAACTGCTGCCCGCGTTGAATGAGCGGCCCGATCGCTTCGCGGAGTATCTTCCCACGGGAGGCGGTGACCAGATCCGCCTGCTCCACTTCCAGAACGGCAAACCCGGCGCACTTCTTGACGTCACCCTGCCCGGGCGCGATGTCTGGCGCCCGGCCGTGGCAACGGCCGGCGATGGCAGCGTCGTGATCGTCTGGACCGAGAAGCGCGCCGACAACTGGGACGTGTTCAGTCGCCGCTACGAACCCAGGACCAGCTCGTTCTTGCCGGAGCTGCGCATCACCGATCAGCCCGGTCCCGACAGCGACGCCGTGCTCGCCACCGCGGCCGATGGCACGGTCTGGATGGCGTGGCAGGCGTGGACGGGAGGCCAGGCCGATATCTTGCTGGCCCCGCTGGATGCGAACGGCAAGCCAGCCGCTCCGCCGCTCAAGGTCAGCGACACGCCGGCCAACGAATGGGCGCCCTCCATCGCGGCCGACAAGAGCGGCCGGATCCACGTGGCGTTCGATAGTTACCAGGCCGGCAACCACGACGTTCTGCTCCGTACCCGCGAGCCCGACGGTTCGCTCAGCCCGGCGATCACCGTGGCCGGTACGCCCCTGTTCGAGGCGAGGCCCAGCGTGGCGGCCGATCAGCGGGGCCGGGTCTGGATCGCCTATGAGGAACGCACTCCCAACTGGGGTAAGGACGCCGTCAACCTGCTCGACGGCAAGGGATCGAGCCTCTACCGCGCCAGCAAGGTCGCGGTTGCGGTCGTCGACGGCCAGCGGATCCTCCGTGCCCCTGATCCCCTCGAACGGGCTGCCGGGCCTTTGAAGATCATGAACAGTTATCCCCGGCTGTTGGTCGATCGGATGGGCCGGCCCTGGCTGGCGTTTCGCCACCGCCAGGAGGCGATCTGGGGGAACAACGCCGTGATCGTCACCGGGGCGGTCTGGACCAGCCATGCCGCGTCGCTGTCGGGGCCATCATGGTCGGTCCCACAGCCCCTGACGCGCAGCGACGGCTTGCTCGACAACCGACCGGCCCTGGTCCAGCCCCGCGAGGGGCCGGTCCTGGCGTTTTACAGTACGGATGGCCGGCTGCGCCGGGAGTCTGAGATGAACCCGCGAGCGGCCCTGCGCTACTTCACCAACCAGGGGACGCCGCCCGGCGTGTTCAACGTCGACCTGGAAGTGTCCGCGCTCGCCACCACGCGGCCCCTTGAAGAGCCCCGCCTGAGCCCGGAGCCAGTACCCGGGGACGGACTGGCCGCGCGAGTCCATCCGGGTGAAACCGACGACCTGCGGCGAATCCGGGCGTATCGGATCGAGGCCGGAGGCAAGATGTATCGGCTGTTGCGCGGGGAGTTCCACCGCCATACCGAGATCTCCGCCGACGGCGGCGCCGACGGCTCGCTCGAAGACATGTGGCGCTATGCGCTGGATGCCGCCGGGCTCGACTGGATCGGCAACGGCGACCACGACAACGGCGGCGGCAAGGAATACACCTGGTGGCTCATCCAGAAAACCACGGATTTGTACAGCCAGCCGCCGAGGTTCGTCCCCATGTTCACCTACGAGCGGAGCGTCGTCTACCCGCACGGCCACCGCAACGTGATGTTCGACCACCGAGGAGTTCGCACGCTGCCGAGGCTGATCGGGCCCGGGGGCGTGGTCGACCAAGATACGCTGATGCTCTATGACTACTTGAAGGAACACAATGGCATCTGTGCTTCGCATACGTCGGCCACGGGCATGGGGACGGACTGGCGGGACGTGAACCCCGTTTTTGAGCCGTTCGTCGAGATCTACCAGGGGCATCGGCAGTCGTACGAGTACCTGGGTGCGCCCCGCTCGGCGCGGCGGCGGGGCGAATCGATCGGCGGCTGGCAGCCGATGGGCATGGTCTGGAATGCGCTCGCCATGCAGTACATGCTGGGGTTTCAGGCGTCGAGCGACCACATATCGACCCATATCAGCTACGCGGTTGCTCTGGCCGAAGACACAACCCGGCCGGCGATCCTCGACGCCTTCCGCCGCCGGCATTGCTATGCCGCCACCGACAACATCATCGTGGACGTCCGCTCGGGCGATCACCTGATGGGGGACGAATTTGACGCCGATGGACCGGTGAAGCTGAAGGTGCTTGTCCACGGCACGAGCCCGGTGGCGCGCATCGACATCATCAAGGACTTCAAGTACGCTTACTCGACCGAGCCCAAGAAAGAGCAGGTCGAGTTTGAGTGGACCGACGACGAGCGAGCCCGACCCGCTGGATTGAGCTGGTATTACGTCCGGGCGATCCAGACCGACGGCGAGCTCGCCTGGGCCAGCCCGATCTGGGTGCATACAAGGTGAGTGAGATCGCCACGGATCGAGGGCACGCTTTGGTCACATCCGAGGAAAGATGGTGATGACCATGTCGTAGATTAGAATACCGAAGATGATCACGAACATGATCATGGCAGGCAAGGTGACAACCCACAAGAGCACCGACCAAGGGCCCATTCCGAAGTAGGCTCGAGCGACGAGGTTCACGCGCGCCCCCTCATCGAGCCGGCTCTTCACGACATCCATCAAGGAGAGAAGCAGCCCGCCCAGACCAAATGCGCCTGTGACGGCGGCCAGAAAGACCATGTCGAACGTCGTCGACGGGCCATGTTGAAAGGCGATGCCCCGGTACGCGAGAAGGAACCCGAGCAGGGCGCAAACAGCGGTTCTGAGCCAAACCGATCGCCGGTTTCCAAGTGCCTTGTCGATCCGTCGCCGGAAGAGGAACATGACGTCACGTCACCAGAAAGGAGAGTGCCTTGGTGCCTTGGTGCCGGATTTCTCGGGAACGACCTTGACAGGATAGTCCCCGTCTCTATGATGACCGCGCCTATCTGTCTCGAAAAGGCCTTTGCGCGGTTTCCCCCGCGCTCCAGGAACGAGGCGCGGCGACACGCTGGCTCTCCCTTTTCGGGAAGCATCGCGGCGCGGGTCCGGTTCAAGATCATCTCGAGCCGATCAGTTCCAAATCCAATCGAGTAGGGCTCGCGTCCATCGACATGAGCCGGTGAGGGGACAATGCCTGACTTTGCGCGCCGTCAGGGGCGGGACTCGCGGAGGCGTCTCCGGACGGCTTGGGGCCCCATGCTGGAGGTCCTCGAAGGGCGGACATTGCTCAGCTCATCGGCTGGCGCGACGACGGCGTCGGTTGGCCATGGGGCAATACCCACCACAACGGTCCTCCAGGCCTCGACGACCGACGCCGAGACCTCGCAAGATGTCACCTTCACCGCGGCCGTGGAAAATGCCAATCGGAAGGTCCCGATCGCCTCGGGCCGGGTCAAGTTCGTCGTCGAATCCCCCAAACCTCTCGTGCTCGCGGAGGTCACTCTCAACAAGAAGGGAGAGGCCGGCATCACGACCGCCAAGCTCACCAAGATCGGCACCTACACGATCGATGCGGTTTACGTTCCCACCGCGAGTCAGTTCTCCAAGAGCCTCTCGAATTCCGTCACCGTCATGGTCAATCCCCTGACGGCGACCTCATTTCTGGTCACGCCCGACATCCGTCATGGCCACCTGGGCGAGCCAATGAGCTTCACGGTCACGGCCCTTGATGGTCGGAAGCAACCCTTGACGGATTACACCGGCACGATCGCGCTCTCGAGCCCCACGGATTCCTGGACGACCTTCCGGCGCGCTGTGTACATCAGCCTCGGCATCTCCGCTCCTCCAGTCCAGTCCACCGGCCTTGCCAGCTACCCCAACCTGACTTACACCTTCTTGCCCTCGGATCACGGCACGCACAAGTTCATGGGCGGCATCACGTTCAACAAAGGTGGCGCGGAAATCCTCAAGGTCACCCAGGCCAACAACGCCAAGGTCTTCGGCAAGACGACGTTCGCGATCTCGTGATCAGACCGGCCGCGGTGCCGCGGCAGAGTGTCGCCCAGCCCGCTGTCAGGCAAGGGTAGCGGGAGCGGGACAGGTTGCTTATAGTCTACTTTCGGCGATGGTACTACGCTCTTCACCAAGAACGGAGAGTCACTCATGCTGCGTTGGGCCATCATGTTCGCCGTCCTCGCCCTGATCGCCGCTGTACTCGGCTTCGGGGGGCTTGCGGGCGACTTCGCCTATATCGCGAAGATTCTGTTGTTCGTCTTTCTCGTCTTGTTCGTCGTCAGCTTGATATTTGGCCGGGGGGGCGGCGGCTCGCCCTCATAGAGGAACCATCCGATGAGACCGGCCCCATGATCACGACGTCCAGACGCACCCGCGAAAATGACGAGGCCGAGCGTCCGACCGCCGTTAAACCGGCATCGCCTGTCGCGCGGCCGGGAGCCAGGCCGGAGCTCCTGGCACCGGCCGGTGATCGAACGTGCCTGGTCGCCGCGGTCGAGAATGGCGCCGACGCCGTTTATTTCGGCCTCCAGCGGCACAACGCCCGGATCCGCGCCGACAACTTCGATGGGGCCGACCTGCCGGAGGTGATGGCGCTTTTGCACCGGCGCGGGGTCAGGGGCTACGTGACCTTGAACACCCTGGTCTTCGCGGGCGAGCTGGCCGAGCTGGAGACCACGGTGCGCGAGCTGACCGCAGCCGCCGTCGATGCCGTCATCGTCCAGGACCTCGGGCTCGCCAGGCTGATCCGGGCCATCACGCCCGATCTCGAGATCCACGCGTCGACCCAGATGTCGATCACCAGCGAGGAGGGGGTTGCGCTGGCCCGCGAGCTGGGCTGCACGCGCGTCATCCTGGCGCGCGAGCTGGCCTTGTCCGAGATCGGCCGGATCCGTCAGGCGATCGATTTCCCCCTCGAAGTGTTCGTCCACGGCGCGCTCTGCGTGGCCTATTCGGGACAGTGCTTGACAAGCGAGGCGCTCGGGGGCCGATCGGCCAATCGGGGCGAGTGCGCCCAGGCCTGCCGCATGCCTTATCAGATCGTCAGCGACGGCCGGCTCGTCGATCTCGACAACATCCAGTACCTCCTGAGCCCCCAGGACCTGGCCGCCTATGACTTGATCCCCCGACTGATCGAGCTGGGCGTTTCCAGCCTGAAGATTGAAGGCCGGCTCAAGACGGCGGAGTACGTCGCCAACATCACGCGTCACTACCGCGCGGCGATCGATGCGGCCTGGGCCGGTCAGCCGATCCAGTTCGCGCCCCGCGACGTCCAGGAGATGCAGCTCTCGTTTTCGCGCGGCTTCTCCCACGGCTTCCTGGACGGTAACAACCACAAGGTGCTGGTGCGCGGCGACCACGCCAAGAAGCGGGGCATTTTTCTCGGTGTGGTGGAATCGAAGACCGGCGCGGGCGTCCGGCTCTGCGTGTCGGCTCCGATCAAGCCCGGCGACGGCGTGGTCTTCGACGGCGACGACTCGGTCGGGCGGGTCGAGCAGGGGGGCCGCGTCTACGAAATCATCCGCCTGGACCGGAGCCATCAGCAAGCGGGTGGCGCCGGCAGGGATGCCGAATCATCGGGTCGAGTCGAGCTTCGGTTGGGGCGAGGCGCCGTCAACCTGAACGATCTCGTGATCGGCCAGCGAGTGTGGAAGACTGACGATCCCGAGCTTTCCCGCCGGCTGCGCCGCTCGTTCGAAGGGCCGCCGACGCGCAAGGTGGATCTGGACCTGCGCGTCGTCGCCGTGGCCGGAGAGCCGCTTCGAATCACGGGAGAGACTACCACCGGACACCGGGCCACGGTGCAATCCAGCGGACCGCTGGCACGCGCCCTGACGCTCGCCGCCGACGTTGGGCTGTTGTCGACGCAGCTTGGCCGCCTGGGGGGGACGACCTACCAGCTTCGCGGCCTGGAGGCAACGATCGAGGGCCGGCCGATGGTGCCGATGAGCCTGCTCAACAGCTCACGCAGGGAGCTGGTCGCCCGGCTGGACGAGGCGGCCGCGGCCGTGCCGGCCCGCTCGATCGCGCCCGAACCGGTCTTGCCGAGGCTCCTGGAGCCGATCGCGGCGGAACGCGAACGCGAGATGCGGACGCTGCAACACCAACCCGCCCCGGCCGAGCTGGCCGTTCTGTGCAGGCACACGGAGCAAATCGAGGCGGCCGTGAAACTAGGCATCTCCACGATCTACGCCGATTATCAGGACATCAAGCAATACGCCGCGGCCGTCGAAGCGGTCCGCGTTGGCCCCGGCCCGGCGGCCATCTTCCTGGCGACCCCTCGGATTGAAAAGCCCGGCCAGGCCAACCTGTTCGCCCATTTAGCGAAGCAAGGCGCTGACGGCATGCTGGTGCGCAACGCGGGCGGTGTTCGGTTTTGCTCGGAGCAGGAAATCCCCTTCGTTGTGGATTTCTCGCTCAATGCCACCAATCCACTGACCGTCGCGCTCTTCAAGGACCGAGGGGCCCTCCGGGTCACGGTATCCTATGACCTCAACGTCGACCAGCTTCTGGACCTGCTCGAGGCAGCGCCCCCCTCGTGGCTCGAAGTCGTGATCCACCAGCAAATGCCGATGTTTCACATGGAGCACTGTGTCTTTTGCGCGTTCCTTTCGCCTGGCACCGACGCGACCAACTGCGGCCGCCCCTGCGACCGCCACGCCGTGAAGCTCCGCGATCGGGTCGGCATGGAGCATCCGCTCAAGGCCGACGTGGGTTGTCGCAACACGCTGTATAACGCGGTGCCGCAGACCGCTGCCGAGTACTTGCCACGGTTGCAAAAGCACGGGGCGCGTTTCCTGCGGATCGAGTTCCTCGATGATTCGCCGGAAGACGTCGCGCGCACCATCACGCTCTATCGCGAAGTCATCGCCGGCAACCGCGAAGGGAAAGCCGTGTGGCGCGAGCTTAAGGCCATCAACCATTACGGTGTAACGCGGGGACCGCTGGCGGTCATTGCGTGATGATCGTTCGGATGACAACAGTCACACTTTTTTTGATGTCACGATGCCGAACCCATTCGAAATGACAGCCGTGATCAAGACCCTTTGCGATTGCTCGGAAGTCCAACCGAGAGTAAAATAATGCTATCGTAGAGGCGTCCCTCTTTCAGTCCAGAAGCCAGCAGGGGTTCCGCATGTCGTCCGTAACTCAGGCGGCTGCCACGCTCGACGACCTCCGACGCGTGGAGGGCAAGGCGGAGTTGATCGCCGGGAGGATCGTCCACCTCATGCCTACTGGGCACAAGCCCAACCGAGTGGCAGCACGGATCTACCGGAGCCTTGACGATCATGCTGAGGCGACCGGCCGCGGCGTGGCGTATACGGACAATATGGGCTTCGCCGTCCCTGAACTATCCTCGGAACGTCAATCGTTTTCCCCGGATGCCTCGTATTACCTCGGGCCGCTCCCGCAAGACGACATGGATTTCGTCGACGGACCACCGACGTTCGCCGTCGAGGTGCGCAGCAAGGGAGATTACGGCGACTCGGCCGAGGCTGCGTTAGCCGCCAAACGGGCCGATTACTTCGAAGCCGGTACCAAGGTGGTCTGGGATGTCGACCCCAAGGCGAGGCTAATCCGAGCCTATCGGGCGGCGACACCGGATCAACCGACCGTCTTCGGCTCGGGACAAGCGGCCGATGCCGAGCCCGCGATCCCGGGCTGGCGCCTCCCTCTCGACCGACTGTTCGCCTGACCTGGCGGAGCCGCAATCAAGAGATCCGGAGACCGAGCCCCCTCCTACAAAGGAAAGACCCCTCGCTGGAGCGTCGGGTTGGTGTAGTCGACGCCGCGCGATGAGAGATGTTGGTCGAAAGCGGTGTCACGCGCGGCCGTGAGGCGGTATTCTGAAGGCAGTGGCTCGTCGCCCCGTCGAGAAGAACGGTTCCCCGCGCCCTGGAGGCACACCGATGCCATCACCATTCCCCGGCATGAGCCCCTTCCTGGAGCAGGATGACGCCTGGCATGACTTCCACGAGAAAATCATCCCGGCGATCGCCGAGCGACTCGTGGTTCAGGTGCGGCCAAACTATATCGTCAAGATCGACGAGCATGTTTACGTTCACGAGCTGCCGCCGGAGCCTCGGCGGTACCTGGGGCGAGCCGACGTTTTCGTATCTCGATCCGAAGAGGATGCGACCACCGGACGACCGGGAATCGGCCTGCTGGCTGCGCCGACCGAGATGCGACTTCCCGTGCATGAGGTCGAACAGTTGGCTTTTGTGGAGATCCGCGATCGCCGGAGCCGAGAGCTTGTGACGGTTGTCGAGGTACTCAGCCCGTCCAATAAACAGTCGGGCTCGACTCGAGATCAATACCTGGCCAAGCGGCAGGAACTTCTGGACAGCAGAGCCAACCTGGTCGAGATCGACCTGCTGCGTGGCGGCAAGCCGATGCCGCTGGTTGAGCGGCCTGACCACAGCTACGCCTATTCGATCCTCGTGAGCCGGGTGGACGACCGGCCAAGGGCCGGCTTCTGGCCGATCGGCCTGCGTGAACGGCTGCCGATCATCCCGATCCCGCTTCGTGCCCCCGACGGCGACGCCCGGCTCGACATGCAGGAGGCGCTCAATCATGTCTACGACGCGTCTGGCTACGAGGACTACATCTACTCGGGCTTGCCCGATCCCCCCCTCGAAGGCGAAGATCGAACCTGGGCCGAGAGCCTCATTCGGCGTGGACAGGCGTGATACGGCTCCGGTTGTGCGGAATCTGTTTCGCCTGGCCCGCCCTCCTTGAGTCGTGGAGAGTATAGCAACGCGTCAGAGGGGGAAAGATGGAACCGCTGCCCGATGCCGCCTTGGTGGTACGAGGAGGGCAGAACCTTCCAGAGAACTTCGTGAAGGGATCGGGCGTGACAGTTGGAGGGGACGAATCGCTTCAGGGAGTGTCTGTGAATTCCGCTCCTGGCTTGACGGTCAAGGAATTGACCGGGGCCATCTCCCAAACAGGTTATCCGGGTATTCTGAACAATCAGGTGGGAGTGACGACCGTGGGCGCGGTTCGGGAGTGCGGCGGTAACATCGTGTCTTCCCCCACACGAACAAACCCTAATCATTCGACTTTGAGCGGCCTTACGCCCGAGCAAGCCAGTCGCCTTTTCCGCCCCACGGTTCTCAATCACAACCGTCACAAGAA
Source organism: Isosphaerales bacterium (assembly GCA_044450785.1). Taxonomy (GTDB): domain Bacteria; phylum Planctomycetota; class Planctomycetia; order Isosphaerales; family Isosphaeraceae; genus JBIOJM01. The sequence continues at coordinate 22,462 of JBIOJM010000039.1, read as the reverse complement.
AAAGTAGGAGCATGGCGATGTCCAAACCGAAGGTCTATGCCGACTTCCAAAACCTTGACGATTCCAATCGCTTGAGATTGACCTGTGCCGGCACGATCGAAGACCTGGCACGTCACCGCATCGAATTGCGCGAGGGATTGGTCCTGACATTTTACATGGATGACGCCGACGACCAAGGAGAGCCCGATGAACTTCGCACCGAGGGCGTCGTCCATTACGACGAGTGTGAGTGCTCCTGGGTCGCATCGGTCGATTGGTCCGCAATTCGTCACACTTCGGATGAGGGGAAGTCGATAACGGATGCTCTCAGGTCGCCCGATCCAGCGCCGACGAGCGAGAATGGTGCAACGAGTCAAGGCAGCGGGCCTCCTTCGCCGTCCGCGAAATTGTCGGGTCAGGCGAAGGGCTTTGCACCGACATGAACCACGTCACAATCGCCTTGATCGGCCTGGGAACGGTGGGGACCGGAGTGGCGCGGCTGCTGACCGAGCACGCCGGGCGGATCGCCCGCCGCGCCGGCCGGCCGATCCACTGGAAGTGGGCGGCGGTTCGTAACCCCGAGAAGCCGCGCGACGTCCGGCTCGACGGTGTTCGGCTCACGACCGATGTGGCTCAACTCATCGAGGATCCCGAGGTCGACGTCGTCATCGAGACGATGGGTGGGACAGAGCCGGCCTTGCAGCATCTGCTGGCTTCCCTGGCCGCCGGCAAGCATGTGGTCACGGCCAACAAGGCGCTCCTGGCAGAACACGGGGCCAAGATCTTCGCCCAGGCCCGTGCCGCGCGCCGGGCGGTCGCCTTCGAAGGGAGCGTCGGCGGCGGAATCCCGATCGTCCAGGCCCTGGGATTCGCGCTGGCGGCCAACCAGATTCAGAGCCTGGCGGCGATCGTCAACGGTACGTGTAATTTCATTCTGACCCGGATGACCAGCGATTGCCTATCCTACGAAGAGGCCCTGCGCCAGGCCCAGCAGCTCGGCTATGCCGAGGCTGACCCGACCCTGGACGTCGACGGCACCGACACCGCCCACAAACTGACGATCCTGGCCCAACTGGCGTTCGAGACCAGCCTCCAGCTCGATGTCATTCCGCGCCAGGGCATCGATCGGCTGCACCTGGCTGACCTCAAGTACGCCGGTGAGCTGGGCTACGCCATCAAGCTGCTGGCGCTGGCGAAGCTGTCGGAGGCCGGGCTGGAGCTGCGCGTCGCGCCGACTCTGGTCAAGCACGGGACACCGCTGGCCCAAGTCCGGGGGCCGTACAACGCGATCCGCGTGGTTGGCGACGCCGTGGGCGACACGCTGTTCTACGGCCGGGGCGCAGGCGCCATGCCGACCGCGTCCGCCGTCGTCGGCGACTTGATCGACGTCGTGACCGGCCGGGCCACGCTTCCGTCGCGAGTGCTGAATCTTTGGTCCGAGTCGCCGGCGGCTCCGCTGGCACCCTCCAACCGGGTCAAGAGCCGGTATTACCTCCGGTTCACCATCGCCGACCGGCCCGGCGTCCTGGCCAAGCTGGCACGGATCCTGGGCGAACACGGCATCAGCATCGCCAGCGTCATCCAGCACGACCCGGGCGACGACGCTCCCGACCTCAGCCCCGTCCCCCTGGTCATGATGACGCACCTGGCCATCCAGGCCGAGCTCCATGCCGCGCTCCGCGAAATTGACCGGCTCGACGACGTCCACGCCCCGTCCGTCTGCCTCGGCGTCGAAGACTGAGATTGCCTCGTTTGCCCGATCGCCTTATTATGCGACCGTCAAGAAAGCGCGCGCCGGATGGAACCGGCTCCAGAGCGCTTGCGGTGGGTCCGCGTCCAGACAGGACCAACGACAAGGAGGTCGTGGTGATGTCGCAAACTCTCAAACCGGCTCGTCTCTGCATCTGGGCAAATCCTCGTCTGCTCGGGCTCCTCGTACTGGCACCATGCCTGGCGGGGTGCGCGTCCGTCTCGCAGGATGTGGATGCCTATTACCGCCAAATGGCTTACAACTACAAAGAGGCCGAAGAGAAAGCGAAGATGAAGGCCCTCACGCTCGATAGTGAATCGAAGGTACTCGCCACGACGGGGGATTTCTCACACTATCGAAAGACTCAGCGGGAGCTCAACCGGGTCAAGGCGTGGGAGGCGCGTTGCGAGAAAGAGGCGAACCGATTCAAGAAAGCCGCCGAATGGACGGAATCGCACTTCCACGTCGCGCGGCCGCCGATTCCTGACGGACCTCCGGGTCTCGGAACGGAGACCGACCAGGCCGTGCAGCAGGCATCGGGAACCAAGAATCCTTGACCGCGTGAGATCGTCGCACCCATGCCGAGCACCAAGTTTGTGATCGTGATACCCGACGGGGCCGCGGATGAGCCCTGCGCCGCGCTGGAAGGCCGGACGCCGCTGCAGGCGGCATCGATTCCCCAGATGGACCAGATCGCCGGGGAGGGGATCGTCGGCCGGTCGCGAAACGTGCCCGACCGATTCCTGCCCGCCAGCGACGTGGCGACGCTGAGCCTGCTCGGTTATGACCCCGAGCGGTACTACACCGGCCGGGCGCCCCTGGAGGCCGCGGCCATGGGTATCGAGCTCGGTCCCGACGACTGGGCGGTCCGGTGCAACCTCATGACCATCCGCGACGAACGACTCACCGACTTCACCGCCGGGCACATCACCAGCACCGAAGGCCGGTCCTTGATCGAGGCGATCCAGGCCGATGTGGCTCATCTGAACGTCGAGTTTCGCCCCGGCGTCAGCTACCGCAACCTGATGATCTTCCGGGGCCGGCCAGGCAGGACACCGTTCACCAAGGAGACCGTCACCGACCCGCCTCACGACCATCCCGGCGAGCCCGCAGTGGATCACCTCCCGCGCGGCCCTGGGTCTGACATGCTCAGAGCGCTGATGGTCATCGGAGACCTGGAGCTCAGCGATCATCCGGTCAACCTGGCCAGGATCAAGGCCGGCAAGCCTCCGGCCAATGCGATCTGGCTGTGGGGGCAGGGCAAGGCGCCCAGCGTGCCCAAGTTCGCCCAGCTCCACCATTTGAACGGCGCCATCATCTCGGCGGTCGACCTGGTGCGGGGTGTGGGCATGCTGGCCGGCTGGGCGCGGATCGACGTCCCCGGCGCGACCGGGTACCTTGACACCGACTACGCGGCGAAAGGCCGGTTCGCCGTGCAAGCGCTCGAGCGACTTGACCTCGTCTGTGTCCATATCGAGGCCCCCGACGAGGCCAGCCACGAGGGAAGGCACCAGGCGAAGGTTGAGGCCCTGGAGCGGATCGACCACGAGATCGTCGGCCCGCTCAGAACGGCGCTGCAATCTTATGATCAGTGGCGGATCCTGGTCTCGCCCGACCACTCGACGCTGCTCAGGACCCGCGCCCACGACCGTGCCCCCGTCGCCTGGGCGATGGCCGGCACGGGGCTGGCCCGATCGGGCAAGTCGTACGACGAAGCCTCCGCTCGTCTGGCGGGCGGCCCCTTGTTTGACCCGGGCCATCGCCTGATGGAACGGTTCCTCGATCTGAGCTGGGATGGGCGCGGCGAATCGTAGGGCCGGCACTCTTGGGGGAGCGGTCGACGTGTCATTGCTCGTTCAGAAGTTCGGCGGGACCAGCGTGGCGGATTCGGACAAGATCCTGGCGGCGGCGCGGCGCGCGATCCAGGCCCACACTCGGGGTGATCAGGTCCTGGTCGTGGTCTCGGCGCGCGGGCATACGACCGACGAGCTGGTCGCACTGGCCAGGGAGATCACCGAGAACCCGCCGGCCCGCGAAATGGACGTGCTGCTCTCGACCGGCGAGCAGGTCAGCGTCGCCTTGATGGCGATGGCCATCGAGAGCCTCGGCGTGCCGGCGATCAGCTTCACCGGCGCCCAGATCGGACTGGTAACCGACAGCTTTCACACCAAGGCCCGGATCAGGAACATTTCCACCGAGCGAATGGTCCAGGCACTCGGCGAGGGAAAGATCGTGATCGTGGCCGGCTTTCAAGGGGTTGATGAACACTACAACATCACCACGCTGGGTCGGGGCGGCTCGGACACGACGGCGGTGGCGCTGGCGGCCGTGCTGGGTGCCGACGGCTGCGAGATCTATACCGACGTGGACGGCGTATACACCACCGATCCGCGGGTCGTCCCCGAGGCCCGCAAGATCGACCTGATCAGCTACGACGAGATGCTCGAGCTGGCGAGTCTGGGGGCCGGGGTGATGCATTCGCGCTCGATCGAGTTTGCCAAGAAGTACGGAGTGCCCATCCATGTGCGGAGCTCGTTCGCCGACGCGGCGGGGACCTGGATCGTCGACGAGCAGGACGTCCACCGGCTGGGCGTGCCGGTCACCGGGGCGGCACTGGCCAAGGACGAGGCGCGGATCACGATCCGCGGCGTCCCCGACCGGCCCGGTGTCGTCTACGCGATCTTTCGCACGATCGGGGCTGCGAACATCGTCGTCGACATGATCGTCCAGAACGTGTCGCGGGGGGGAACGACCGAGGTCAGCTTCACGGTGGCCAAGGGCGACCTGCCCGAAACCCTTCGCGCCGCCGAGAGCGCGGCCCGGGAGATCGGCGCCACCGGCGTCTCCCATGACGCCGGCGTCGCCAAGATTTCCATCGTCGGCCTGGGCATGCGCACTCATACCGGCGTCGCCACCACCATGTTCGAAGCACTGGCCGCCGCCGGGATCAACATCCAGATGATCACCACCAGTGAAATCAAGATCAGCGTGCTGGTCGATCGTTCGTCGGCCGTGCCGGGGCTGCGAACCATCCATCGCGCGTTCTTGCTCGATCAGCCCAGCAGCACCGCGACGCCGTCATCCTCTTCCCACCGCCCCGACCAAGCCAGGCGCCGCGCCATGAAACTCGTCCCGCTGGCCGATGCCGACGCCGATCCGGGCGCGAGTGCCAACCCGGACCCGACCGAGCCGCGGCCGCGCGGTATGGAAGACCTGGCGATCACCGGAGTCGAGCTGGACGAGTCGCAGGCGCGAGTTGCCCTGTTTCATCTGCCCGACCGGCCCGGCTACGCCGCACGCATCTTCCGCGCGATCGCCGAGGCCGGGGTGTTCGTCGACATGATCGTGCAGAACGTCGCGATCGAGGGAAATTCTCTGCTCTCCTTCACGGTGCCCAGGGATGCCGCTGTTCGAGCCGCACTTGCCGCCGAGGCCGCCGGCGCCGTTGAAGTCTCCGTCGAGCCGTCCCTCGCCAAGCTCTCGGTCGTCGGCGTGGGCATGCGCACCCACACCGGCGCCGCCACGAGGATGTTCGCGGCCCTCGCCGAACGCGGCATCAACATCAACCTGATCAACACCAGCGAGGTCCGGATCAACGTCGGCACCGATGTCGCGCGCGGCCGGGAAAGCTTCGAATGCCTCAAACAGGCCTTCGGTCTCTAGCCACGGATCAAGACGGAGACGACAATGAGCCACGGATCAGGGCGGAAAAGAAAATCTGGCCACACCGGAAAAGAAAACTTAGCCACAGATAAACACAGATAAACACAGATAAGAAACCGTTCCGTCGATATGCGCGAAGATGAGCTCAATGTGCTGTCACACGCCATCATTGGATCTGCGTTCAATGTATCCAATGCTCTGGGTACTGGGTTTCTCGAGAAGGTGTACGAGAATGCGTTGGCCCACGAGTTGCGCAAGCGTGGTCTCTTCGTGCAGCAGCAAGAACCGATCCGCGTGTACTATGACAGCGTGGTTGTCGGGAAATATGCGCCCGACCTGCTTGTGGAACAGACGGTCATAGTCGAAATCAAGGCCGCCAAAGAGCGCAATGAGGTCTTTTTCGCCCAGTGCTTGAACTACCTGAAGGCGACGGGATTGCCACTTTGTCTTCTGCTCAATTTCGGCAATCCCGAGGTCGGCGTCAGTCGTCTCCGGAGTCCATCTGCCTGATCACTTTCCTCTGATTATCTGTGTTTATCTGTGTTCATCTGTGGCTGTTTTGTCTTTCGTTCTTTCGGTCTTCATCCGTGGCTAATAAAGGGGCGATCCGTGGCAGGTCAAGAGCGCGAGAAGGTGGTGCTGGCGTACAGCGGCGGGCTCGACACGTCGGTCGCCGTCAAGTGGATCAACGAAACCTACAATATGGATGTGATCGCCTACACCTGCGACCTGGGCCAGGGCCAGGACATCGAGGCGATCCGTCAAAAGGCCTTGAAGACCGGGGCGATCGACGCGGTTGCCGAGGACGCGCGCAACCTGTTCGTCGACTGGTTCGTGTTTCCGTCGCTGGCGGCCGGTGCGCTCTACGAAGGGAAGTACCCGCTGGCGACCGCCCTGGGTCGTCCCTTGATCGCGCAGCTCATGGTCCGGGTGGCGCGGGACCTGGGCGCCACCGCCGTCGCGCACGGCTGCACGGGCAAAGGGAACGACCAGGTCCGCTTCGACGTCACGTTTCAGACGCTGGCCCCGGAGCTGAAGATCATCGCACCGGTGCGGGAATGGAAGTGGACGCGCACGCAGGAGCTCGAGTTCGCCGCGCAGCACGGCATCGAGGTCGAGGCGACCCGGAAGGCGAATTTCAGCACCGATCAGAACCTCTGGGGTCGCTCGATCGAAGCCGGCATCCTGGAAGATCCCTGGGTCGAGCCCCCTCCCGAGACATTTCAGTGGACCAACGACCCGCGGCTGGCTCCGGACCTTGCCGAGGAGGTCGAGATCACCTTCGACCGAGGCAAGCCCGTCGCCTTGGGCGGTCGCGAGCTGGACGCCGTCGAGCTGATCGGCGAGCTCAACCAGCTTGCGGGTAAGCACGGCGTCGGTCGGATCGACCACATCGAGAACCGCCTGGTCGGGATCAAGTCGCGCGAGATCTACGAGGCCCCGGCCGCCGTTCTGCTCCACGAGGCTCATCGCGAGCTGGAATTCCTGACCCTCTCCAAGGAGTCCCTCCGGTTCAAAACCCTGGTCAGCCAGGCTTACGCCGACTTGATCTACAACGGCCTCTGGTTCAGCCAGCTCCACCAGGACCTGATGGCCTTCACTCTCTCGAACCAGCAGTACTGTTCGGGAACGGTCCGCATCAAGCTCTACAAGGGGCACATGCAGGTCACCGGACGCAAGAGCGAACACAGCCTCTATCGCCACGAGCTGGCGACCTATGAGGAAGGCGACCAGTACGACTCGTCGGCCGCGCTCGGGTTCATCAAGATCCATGGACTGGGCCAGTCCACCCAGGCCAAGCACCAGCTCCTGCGCGGCTCGGGCGGCCGCCGCCTCGAGCTGCCGAGCATCATCCCGCCCTCCCGCGGCGAGCCGTCCGGCGCCGGCTAATTTGACAAGGGTTCCGTCTTTGGTAACATGTTCTCCAGGAGAAATAATCGTATGACCGAGATGATGACCACCGACGTCCGAGCGATCATGGACCGCTCTCCGTTCGACGTCGCGGCGGTGGCGGACCTGCGCGAGGTACTCAACCGCGATCCCTCTCGTTACCGCACCCTGCGTGAGGCCGTTGCGAACATCAAGGAACGTGAAAAGAAAGAGAAGGACATCAAAACCGATACCCACCTCCGGCTGGGAGTCGGCGAGGTGCTCTTGGGCCGCTATCACTCCGGTCTCGAGCACTTGAAGAAGGCCGGCGACACGGGAATGGCCTGCTATTTCCGGGGAATCGCCCTCGAGAACCAGCAGCGATACGACCTCGCGGCCGCATCGTTCGGCCAGGCATCCAAGCTGGACTACGACACCAAGAATGCCGAGCTGCACCGTGCCGGCGCGTTGCGCCGCGCCGGCCACCCTGACGAAGCCAGGAAGATCCTCGCCGGCCTCACGAAGCTCAAAGATTCGTCCGCCGAGTACCACTTCCAGCAAGGGTGCTTGCTCACCGCCGACGGCGAGCTGGTCGTCGCATCGGCCGAGTTTGAAAAAACGCTCAGCCTCGACAAGGACCATAACGGCGCGCTGTTCGAGCTGGCCTATATCAACGATCTCTACGGCAATGACGACCTGGCCCTCGAGTACTACCGGCGGTGCACCGATCGCCCGCCCGTTCCCCTGGCCGTCTGGATCAACCTCGGCATCCTCTACGAGGACGACATGAGGTTCCGCGATGCCGAGCAGTGCTATCGGCACGTGCTTGCCCACGAGCCCAACCACCCCCGCGCCCGGTTGTTCTTCAAAGACTGCCAGGCGAGCAAGGGCATGTACTACGACGAGGAGGCCGAGCGTGGCTACACGGTCCTCAAGCAACTGCACGAGATCCCCGTCACCGACTTCGAGCTCTCCGTCCGCAGCCGGAACTGCCTGCGAAAGATGAACATCCGCACGCTGGGCGACCTGACGCGCACCACGGAGCTCGCGCTCCTGTCCAGCAAGAATTTCGGCGAAACCTCACTCGCTGAAATCAAGGAGATGATGGGGGCTAAAGGCTTGCGTTTGGGGATGTCTCTGGAGGGCAACGAACGTGGTGCCCACGACCATCGGGTCGAGCAGCCCCAGGAAGTACCTCCCGAGCTGCAAGCGATCTTGAACAAGCCGATCGGCGAGCTCAACCTCTCGGTGCGTGCCCGCAAGTGCATGAGCAAGCTCAACATCCAGACGGTCGGCGACATGCTCAAACACACGGGCGACGAGCTGCTGGAGTGCAAGAACTTCGGCGTGACCTCGCTCAACGAGGTTCGAGAAAAGCTCACCTCGCTGAACTTGAAGCTGAAGAACGATTGATCTGACGAACAGGACACTCCGGATTGCCCAATTGCGTCTCGACTCAGGCCGCGACCGCGTCGCGCCTGCCTGTTCGGTTCACGCCCCTGGCCCAAGACCCGGCTTCGATGGCGCGACTCGGCCTGCTGGAGACACGGAGCGGCTCGGTCGAGACCCCGGCATTCATGCCGGTCGGCACCCAGGCCACCGTCAAAGGTGTGACCCCTGACCAGCTCCACGCCGCGGGAACGCGAATGCTTCTGGCCAATACCTATCATCTGGCCCTCCGGCCTGGTGAGGAAGAGGTGGCGGCGGTGGGCGGATTGCACGCGTTCATGGGTTGGCAGGGTCCAATCCTCACGGATTCGGGTGGTTTCCAAGTGTTCAGCCTGGCGGATCGAAACCGTGTCACAGACCAGGGCGTGACCTTTCGATCCCATATCGACGGCCGGCTCCTGGAATTGACCCCGGAACGCGCGACGGCCATCCAGCAGAGGCTCGGAGCGGATGTCGCGATGGCTCTGGATCAATGCCCACAACTACCAGCCTCGAAAGGGGTTATTGCCGAGGCGGTCCACCGGACGATTGCCTGGGCGAGCCGGTGCAAGGCAGCCCACACCCGAGCCGATCAGGCCCTCTTCGGGATCGTGCAGGGGGGACCGCACGCCGACCTCCGCGCCGAGTGCGCCGGAGCGCTTGTGGCTCAGGACTTCGACGGTTACGCGATCGGCGGCGTGAGTGTCGGCGAGGAGCGCGACCTGGTTCGCCAGGCCCTCGAAGTCACGACCCACCTTCTCCCTGTGGACCGGCCTCGCTACTTGATGGGTGTCGGCCGGCCCCAGGATATCCTCGACGCCGTCGCCACGGGGATCGATCTGTTCGACTGCGTGCTGCCGACTCGAAACGGACGAAACGCAACATGTTTCACAGAAAAAGGCTACGTAAAACTGCGCAACGCCGCCCACCGGCGTGACACGAGTCCGATCGAGGAAGGATGCGACTGTCTGGCCTGCCGTCGCTTCAGCCGCTCGTATCTCCGCCACCTGTTCCTGGCCAAGGAGATGCTCGGTCCGATCCTGGCTTCGATCCACAACCTTACGTACCTTCATCGCCTGACTTCCAAGATTCGCGCGGCGATTGCGGACGGCCGGTTTGTCCAGTTCCGTCTAGAAGTGCTTGAAGCATTGGGACGCTAAGCGTTAGAGTGCAAACCAAAGGGTTTGAGGCCGGACGAGGAATCCGATTGTCGGGATGCCGACCTCGGGTCGGCCTTCGTGGACCGGCCTCGACCGCGGCGAGTTACCGAATCCGTCTGGATCCTCACCATGATTGCACTGTTTGCGAATCTTCCCGTGGTTTTTGCCCAGGATGCGGGCAACGGAAGCTTCTTGCCGCAGTTCCTGCTTCCTTTGCTAGGGATTCCGCTGATCTTCTACTTTGTCCTTCTCCGGCCGCAGCAGCAGCAGGAGCAAAAGCGTCGCTCGATGATCGACGCGCTCAAGAAAAACGACAAGGTGCTCACCACCGGAGGGATGTACGGCACCGTGATCTCCGTCGACTCTAACAATGACAAGGTGGTGTTGCGCGTCGACGACGAAAAGGGCGTGAAGCTCGCCTTCACGAAGGCGAGCGTGGCGCGGGTGATCGACACAGGGTCGGAGAAGCCGGCGGAATCCACCTGATCTCCGCGCCTGCTTCGAAACTCGTCCGAGCGGCATCCCTTCAACCGTCGGCCGCACCGGGTACAAGACCCTGTTCAAAAACGTCTCAAGCGACCGAGGGAATCGGTCGACACGGACTCGCCGGCCAGGAGAAACGACCATGAAACGGCTCGACTGGAAGATTGTGTTGATCGTCGGTTTCACTCTGGCCGGCCTGTACGCCATGTGGCCCCCGAAGGACAAGCTGAAGCTAGGGATCGACCTTGCGGGTGGGACGATCCTGGTTTACGAGGTCGACCGCAGCAACCAGACTCGCGAAATCAAGATGGATGAGCTGATCTCAGCGCTGAAGAAGCGTGCCGACCCGCAAGGGGTCAAGGAAATCCCGATTCGCCAGGTCGGCGGCGGCCGCTTTGAGATCATCCTGCCGAAGGCCAGCAACGAGGAGGTCGAGGAAGTCAAGAAGATGCTGACGGACGTCGGCTCGCTCGAGTTCCGCATCCTGGCCAATCGCAAGCACGACCTCGAGGCGATCACCCGGGCGCTCGGGCCCGGCGGTCTGGCCAAGCCGCCTGTGCGCTACAAATGGGCGCGGCTCGGCGAGATCTCGACGGGGACGAACCCCATCGTCAAGCGTAATACCATCGGTGACTGGATCCTGACGGACCCCGCGCAGGAGTGGAAGAAAGACCTGTACGCCGCGATCGAAGTCGAGTTGACGGGCCAGGACGCTTCGGGCAGGGAGGCGACCGAGACAGTGAAGGTCCGCCGGAATATGTCCGACACCTTGGTGCTGGACAGATCGCCTGAGTTGAAATCGATCACCTCGTACCGGATCGAGTACAACCCCAGCGGCCAGCGAGGGGGAGACCCGAACAATCCGCGGATGAACGACGTGTGCATTCGGCAAGAGAAGGTCGCGCCGGGGCGGATCGAGACCTGGATCTTGTGCAACCTCGACCGGCCGGGACAGGAGGTGACCGGCAAATACTTGAAGCAGGTCCGTCCCGACACGGACGAGAGGCTCCAGCCGGCCGTCAGCTTCGAATTCGACGCTCGCGGCGCGACCAGGTTCAGGAGGCTGACGCACGATCATAGCCCCGAAGAAGGGGGAAGCTTCCAGTATCAGTTGGCGATCCTGCTTGATAACATGATGATGTCGGCACCCTCGCTCAGGCACGAGATCAGTGATAAGGGGATCATCGAAGGGGGGGCTCAGGGGTTCAAAGCCAAGGAGGTCGAGCACCTGATCCAGGTGCTCCGGGCCGGCAGCCTGCCGGCGAGCGTGAACCCGACCCCGCTCCAGGAAGAAACGGTCGGCCCGACGCTGGGGGACGACACCATCGCCAAAGGCGTGTTCGCCATCTGGGTCTCGCTGCTCGTCGTCCCGGTCTTCATGGTGTTTTACTACCGCTTCGCGGGAATCGTGGCGGTCCTTGCCCTCGCGGTCAACATGATCCTGTTGATCGGCTCGATGGCCTTCATCCAGGCCACGTTCTCGTTGCCCGGGCTGGCCGGCCTCGCACTGACGATCGGCATGGCGGTCGATGCCAACGTGCTCGTCTTCGAGCGGATGCGCGAGGAAAAGGAACGCGGGGCCAGCCTGGCGCAGCAGATCCGCAACGGGTTCAACCGGGCCTGGGTGACGATCTTTGACTCGCACGTCACCAATTTCCTCGCCGCCCTGGTCCTCTACATCGTCGGAACCGAGGAAGTCAAGGGATTCGCCCTGACCATGATGATCGGCATGGCCTGGAACCTCTTCACGGCCGTCTTCATGTCACGCGTGATCTTCGAGTACTCGTACAAGCTGGGCTGGCTCAAGAACGTCAAGATGCTCAAGATGCTGGGCAAGACTGACATCGATTTCATCGGACCGCGTTATTATTGCATGGCCGGCTCGTTCATCCTGATCGTCATGGGGATCATCGCGACCGGCGTTCGTGGTCAAGGGATGTTCAATATCGACTTCACCGGAGGAACGCTGGTCACGATCCGGCTCAACGATGACGACCCCAGCGTCAAGACACGCACCGAGTCGCAGCGCGCGCAGCTCGTGCGCGATCTGGCGACGAGCGTCTTACCCGATGTGACCGTCGAAAGCCTCCGCATGGGTGAAGACAAGAGACTTCCGCGGTTCAACATCCGCACCACCGAGAAAGACACCAAGCGAGTCCAGAAGGAGATCGTGGATGCGTTCGGGCCCAAGCTGGCGCGCGTCGAGATGAAATACTCCGAGGGTAAGCCGCTCGCCGCCGCGCCCGCGTCTGGCGAGGCGCCCAAGACGGCACCCGCTCCCACCACGCGATTCCCCGGCGGGCGAGCGTACGACCTCAGCATCAATACGACGGCCTTCAACAGCAAACAGACCCCCGCCCAGGCGGTCTCGGCTCTGTTCGCCAAGGTCCTCGAAGATGCCAAGATCATCAATCCCACCGCGCGGTTCGAGATCGTCGTCGCCCCCGCCTCCCGCTCCGTCACGGACGACGAGCCGGCGTCGCGCGATGCCGGAACCAACCTCATCCTCCGCACCGACCTCGAGCCCGACGCCGCCAAGACCTATCTCACCAAGCTCCAGGACACCCTGGCCAACGACCGCGACCTTCTGTTCGAGCGCATCACGAATTTCGGCGAAACCGTCGCCGGCGAAACCCGCACCCTCGCGGTGATCGCCACGATTGCAAGCTGGATCATCATCATCGTCTACCTCTGGTGGCGGTTCCATTCCTTCACCTACGGTCTTGCCGCCGTCCTGGCCGTCGTCCACGACGTCCTGATCACCTTGGGCGCGATCGCCGTTAGCTACTGGCTGGTCAAGGTCCCCTACATCAGCACTTTCCTTCAGATCGACCAGTTCAAAATCGACCTGCCGATCGTCGCGGCCTTCCTGACCTTGATCGGCTTCTCGGTCAACGACACGATCGTGATCTTCGACCGCATCCGAGAGATCAAAGGAAAGACGCCCAACCTCACCAACAAGATGGTCAACGACGCGATCAACCAAACGTTGAGCCGGACGATCCTCACATCGTTCACCGCCTGGCTGGTCGTCGTCATCCTCTACTTCGCCGGCGGTGAAGGGCTCCACGGGTTTGCGTTCGCGCTGGTGGTCGGCTTCTTGAGCGGTACGTACAGCACGGTGTACATCGCGACGCCGATCCTGATCGACTGGGTCGCCACCAAGCCCCTGCCCGCCAAGGCCGGCAAGCAACTGGCGGCGACCACCATGGGATTCCGCCCCGCTACGAAGGGATGAGGCCCAGCTTGCCCAGCGCGACATAGGCGATCATCCCCGCAAGGACCAGCGCCAGGGCCGCGAGCAGGAGTAGCCCGCCCGCGACCAGCCGCATGATCGAGGCGGCCCGGCGAATCCGCGATCGGAACTCCTCCGCATCATTCAGGTGCGGGAAGGGCTTTCCCTCCGGAGAGGGTCCCTGTCCGTCCCAGACCGGCGCCGATGATCAAGAGCGGCATGAAGTCCTCCGATTTCCTCGTCGCTTGCACCAGCGCGCCCCAGGGCTTACGCATCACAATAGGATGGCCAAGCGGTTCAGCCAAACTTGATGGCTGACTCTAATACACCAAGTCCTGCCGGCACTCCACGATCAGCGGTTTGTCCACAAAATAAAAAAGCGGCGGTCAGTTCAGTAAATCGCCGGGGCGGATTGGTGGACCGCCCGTTAGACTGGGAGGCATCGGCGATTTCCCGAAAAATCACAAATTCCCTGTCGATTCCGCGTTCCTTCCGCAGAATCCCTTCGCCTGGAACCCTTGGACAGATCGTGTTGCCCGCCCGCTGCGAATGGTCGTGCCTTGAATCTGGAGCGTTACCGTGGTTATTTGCACCTGCTCGCGCAGCTCGACCTTGACCCGCGTCTCGCATCGACGCTGGGTCTGTCCGGTGTCGTGCAGCAAACCCTTCTCGAAGCGCTCTTCGACGGGTTTTGGGAACAGTTGGTGAAAAGCAGGCTCGCGAGAATTAGAATCGGTGATTGCTCGCCCATGTCGACCTGCAACCAGCCAACACCTCCCCGGACATGGGCTGAGGAGGTCACGGCTCACAACTTGGAAAAAAACGGCTCTGCTCGCGGGTCAACGGCCCCTGTTTTCCGTCTAACCAAATAGGGCAATGCATGGCTCTGAGTAGCCAGAAGTGGCAACTCGATCGTTACCGGCCTCTTTTACGTCTCCAGGCACGAAAGCTCGAGCTGGACCTTCGACTCCGCCGCCGGTTTGATTCGTCGGACCTCGTGCAGGAGACGATGCTCAAAGCTCATGAGGGCCTGGAGAAATTCGGAGGTGGAACCGAGGCAGAGCTGATCGGGTGGCTTCAGGAAATCCTGGGCAACGTGGTGGCTGACGAGGTTTGGAAGGCGAGGGCGCTGAAGCGGGACGTGGCACTGGAAAGGTCTCTTGACGACGTCGTGGCGGAATCGTCCGCTCGGATGAATGATTACTTGACGGCCAATGGTCCTTCACCAAGCGAGCAGGCTGAGCGCCGGGAGGAGCTGCTTCGACTGGCGGTGGCGATCGACCAGCTACCCCCGGACCAGCGGGACGTCGTGATCCAGCGGGACTTGCTCGGATCACCGGTCAGAGAGATCGCCGACCTACTTGAACGAACGGAAAAGTCAGTCGCAGGCCTCTTGTTGCGCGGGCGGCGGAGGCTTCGCGAGTTGCTCGAAGAAGACAAATGAGACGTCGATGCTGTCAAACGACCAGATGCTTTCGCAGCCCGAGGATCGATTAGAAGAGGCCATTCTTTGTTATCTGAGGGCGGGCGACGATGAACGTCCCCTTTCGCCTGAGTACCTCCTGGGCGAGTACCCCGAACTGTCCTCCCAGTTAGAGAGCTTCTTTGCTGATCAGAATCGTCTCGACCCGCTTCTCGCTCCACTGCGTTCTTCGGCGCGGCCGATTGCCGCTGTCTACCCGAGAGAATTTGGCAAATATGAGCTGCTCGAAGAGATCGGCCGCCGTGGGATGGGTGTGGTCTACAAAGCGCGGCAGCGCGGGCTCGATCGACTGGTCGCGCTCAAGATGATCCGAGTTGGTGCACTGGCGTCGAAGGCCGAGCTCCGTCGATTCCAAAACGAGGCGGCATCGATCGCGCTCCTGGATCATCCCCACATCGTGCCAATCCACGACGTGGGCCAGCATGATGGCCAAATGTTCTTCACGATGCCCCTGTTGGCGAGGCATCTGAATCACGATCTCGGTCGCTTCAGGAACGATCATCAAAGAGCAGCACGGCTCGTTGCGTCGATTGCCCGGGCGCTTCATCACGCCCACCAGCGTGGAATCCTCCACCGCGACGTAAAACCCTCGAACGTCCTCCTCGACGACACAGACCGCCCGTTCATTGCCGACTTCGGCCTTGCCAAGCGGCTCGATATGGAAACGACACTCACCGAATCGGGCGCGATCCTGGGGACACCCGGCTACCTCGCCCCTGAACAGGCTGCCGGCAAGAGCCTGGCGGTGACCACGTCCAGCGATGTGTACGGCCTGGGCGCCATTCTTTACACCTTGCTCACCGGCAAGCCGCCGCTCGCGGGCGGGACCGTGCTGGAGACGCTCGCTCGGGTGAGGGATCACGATCCGGAGTCGCCGAGCCGATTCAATCCACAGGTCGATCGCGATCTCGAGGCGATTTGCCTCAAGTGCCTGGAGAAGGAGCCCACTCGCCGCTACGGCTCGGCCGAGGCGCTGGCCGAGGACCTTGAACGGTGGCAGCGCGGCGAGCCAATCTACGCCCGGCCGCTTGGTCGCTTGCGTCGGTCGTGGCGGTGGTGCCGGCGCAACCCCGCGTTCGCGGCAATGGCCGCGGTCATCGCACTTCTTGCTCTCTTCGGTGTCTCATCGCTCGCGGTCGGTTTCGTTCTGGTGAAAGAACAGCGTCGGATCGCCGATAAACACCGCGAAGCCGCCGAGGAAACCGCAGCACGATTGCGCCGGCAGCTCTACGTGGCCAACGTGTCGCGAGGCTTTGGACATCTGGAACGTTTCGAGATTGACGAACTCGGAAGGCTATTGAATGAAACCCCGTCCGATCCAATGAGCGACCGCTTCGAGTGGAGTTACCTTCGTCGGGCGGCAATGACGGGACCGCGCGAGATCCTCGCATATATACGCCACGCTGGTACCATTTACGACATCGCCTGGTCGCCGGATTTCCAGCTCGTTGCATCGTGCTGCGAAGATCGATCCATTCATATTTGGACTGCCGGGACTGGCAAGCCGCGAAAGATCCTGCGTCCCAACCCCGCGACCGAGTCACTGCCCGTCAAGGGGCACCAGGAAGATGAAAACTGCGTGCGCTTCTTGCCGAACGGACGCCAACTTGCCTCAGCCTGCGAGGACGGATCGGTCCGCCTTTGGGACATCGGAACCGAAACCTGGATCCCGCTCTTGCCTCGGTTTCAAAAAGAAGTGCTCGCCCTGGATGTTTCGCCCGATGGGCGCTTCGTTGCGGCAGCCGGCCTGGACGGAATGATTCGCATCTGGGATCCGTCGGACCATTCGCTGTACGCGGAATTGCCGGGGCATTCGGCCCCGATTGCTCAGCTTGCCTTCGGCCCGGCCGGACGATTCCTGGCTTCGTGCGACCACGCTGGTTCCATCGACCTCTGGAACGTCGCGGAACGGAAGCTGGCTCGCCACTTCCGGACGACGGGGCGTGTCGACGCTGTTGCCGTTTCCGCCGACGGCGCTCGCCTGGCAACCGGCGAATCCAGTGGTCTGGTTCGAATTTGGAACGTCAAGACGGGCCAGATGATCCCCTCTCACGGCAGGCACATCGGAAATGTCAAGGATGTCGATTTCTCGCACGACGGCCAGCGCGTTGCGTCCGCCGGCGACGATGGCTGCGTCCGGATCTGGGCGGTTTCCAACGGCATCCTTTCGGCAACCGCCTGGCCATGACGACCAACGACGGCCGGATTCTCATGGGCGATCCTCGGAGCGAGGCCGCGCTCGAGGTTCTCCCCGTGAACGTGGCTGCGAATGGCTGGCTATCGTTTTCGCCCAAAGGGGGCCAGCTCGCTTTCGTGGATCGCGAAGGCGACATCAAGAGGTGGCTCCTGTCGGAACGCCGCGAGGCGACCCTTGTTCCACATCACGCCACACCGCGCGACTGGCGGCTCGAGCGTTGGCGCTGGTGGAAGACCGAGACCCATCCGGAGTTCCTGACCGAGTCTCAACTTGTGATCCTCCATGCTGATGGCTGCCTGACGCACTGGGACGGCGATCGATCGAGTGAGCGTGAGATGCGTTCGTCGACCACTGATACGCCCAATTCTCAACTCGCCATCTCGCCTGACAAAATCACACTAGCACTGAATGAAAATGCGGATTCTGTGATCGTGCTCTCGACCGGGGAGATCGGGAGAACTCTGGCTCGCGTTGCCAACGCGCCTACCGCCTCGGCGCTCGCGTTTTCGCCCGACGGCCGGGAGCTCGCGATCGGATGTCAGAACGGCGTGATCCGGCTGGTGAATAAGGCGACGGGAAAGGATCGAAGAACGCTAGTCGGTCATCACACGGGAGCGGTCGCATTTGCCTTTGCTCCCGACGGCCTGACACTCGCGAGCGCCGGCCACGATGGCACGGCGCGACTTTGGGACGTGCAGACCGGCCAGGAGCTGGCGATCCTCGAGCGTCGATCGGGCGCTTTGACAGCGTTGGCTTTCTCGCCTGACGGTCGAATCCTTGCCGTGGCGGGCGCCCCTCACGTCGAAGGTCCGACGGTATCGATCTACGACTCGGGGCCAGCCGACGAGCCGATCCGAGGTGCCCATTCGCCGGCGATCACCAGGCTGAGTCATCCCTGAGGCGTGTGTGGATCGCAATCGATTCTTTTGAAGGGAGCGAATGAGAACAAGCTAATCGAGAAAAACCGATTAAGCAGATCGAGCATTCTGCTCTGCCAGCGCGGGCAGTCTAACCGCTCGCAAATGATCGGACTTTGAATAAACCTTCACGCCGTCCTCCGGCGGCGGCCCGATCGGTCTGCGCGCCGAGGCAATGCCCATGGGATTCCGGCGCTGACTGCTACCCGATCGGAGACGCCACTTGATGCATCAGGACTCGTTCCCCGCACGAAGCCGTGAATAAGGGCGGATTCGGGCGGATTTCAACCGCTGCAAGAGGTTTCATCACTTGATAAGGAGTGCGACATGTCTCTTTCCGCGCAGGTTCGTTCACTGACTCCTCGCCGCCGCGCTTCGAATCGCGGGAGACTCAAGCCCCGACTCGAAAGGTTGGAACAGCGAACCGTGCTGTCCGCGGTCTCGTGGACCGGCGGCGGTGGCAACTTCGACTGGGATATCCCCCAGAACTGGAGTAGCGACGCGCTGCCCGGGCCAGGCGATGACGTCACGATTGACTTGGGAGCGAATGACTTCACGGTGACGCACTCCGCGAATGTGATGGACGCGGTGAATAGCCTCACGAGTCAAGCAGCGATCGCTATCACAGGCGGAACGCTCTCGCTGGGCGCGACTTCAACGATCGCCGCCGTCCGAGTGGACAGCGGCACGCTGGACACCAATGGGGATCTGACGATCAACGGCCCGGACATTTTCGTGGGCCCTGTTGGAGGGTCTTATGCATTCTACTTATACAACGGCACGCTGGGCGGCACCGGCACTCTGTACCTGAACACCAACTCGGTTCTGCGCGGGAACGCCAGCGTCGTGAACTTACCCGTAGTCAATCGGGGCACGGCGGCGATTGTCGACAACATCACCCTGGGCGCGGGCCTGGACAACCAGGCGGGCGCGACATTGTCGGTTGCCGCGGGCGGCTCGCTCGCCGGGTCCGGTACGGTGGTCAACGAAGCCGGGGCCACAATCGACGCCAACAACGCCATCTGGTCACAATGGACACCTGCCTTCACCTTCGGCATGCCGCTCGTCAACGCCGGCACGGTCGAGATCGAGCACGGCGACCTTTATACCTCGAATGGTGCCACGATAACGAATACCGCAACGGGCGTCTTCGACGAGCAGACCGATGGGATCATCGGCGGCGACGATCCGGAATGTCCGACGTTCGACAACCAGGGACTCTTCATCAAGTCTGGCGGGACGGGCGTCACCGATCTGGAAATGGAGCTCGACAACAGCGGCACCGTGCGGGTCATCCAGGGTGACTTGACCTTGGACTGCGGCTATGTCCTGCCCACGGGGAGCTCTGGCAGCATCAGCGGATCCTATACAGGCACGATCACTAACTCGGGATCGATTTCCGTAATTACCTCACAGGACCCACCACCTGTCTTGACCGGATTCTCCCAGACGATCTCGGGTAAGCTCATCGAGCAAATCGGAGGCCTGGCGCCCGGCACGCAGTACGGCCAGATCGTCGTCAATGGCGACGTCAACCTCAACGGCACGTTGGGCGTCGATCTCATTAACGGCTTTGCGCCACACCTGGGAGACCAGTTCACCGTCATCGCCAACCAGGGAACAAACCCCATCCAGGGAGCGTTCACCGGATTGGCCGAAGGCTCGACCGTCTGGGCGGGCGCTTACGGCTTCACGGTCAGCTATGTCGGTGGGACCAGCCAGAGAGACCTGGTACTGACCGCTTCCGTGGTCCAGGCCCTACCGACGGTCACCGTGAGCGCCCCGAACACCACCTACAATGCACAGCCCTACTCGGCAGCCACAGCCACCGTCACCGGCGTCGGAAACGCCGTGATCACAACGCCGGCTGCAACGTTCACCTATTACGCCGCCGCTGACACGGCGCTCTCTTCCCCGTTGGCCTCAGCCCCGAGCGACGCCGGTAGCTACCAAGTCGTCGCGTCCTTTGCGGGAAATACCGACTACCTACCCGCCGTGAGCCAGCCGGTCCTGTTCAGCATGGCGCATGCTCTGCCTGCATTGACTCTAAGCGCCCCGAACATCACCTACAATGCACAGCCCTACTCGGCAGCCACAGCCACCGTCACCGGCGTCGGAAACGCCGTGATCACAACGCCGGCTGCAACGTTCACTTATTACGCCGCCGCTGACACGGCGCTCTCTTCCCCGTTGGCCTCAGCCCCGAGCGACGCCGGCAGCTATCAGGTGGTCGCCTCGTTCCCGGGCAACGCCAATTACCTGCCGGTGTCTGCCACCGGCACGCTCACGATCACCCCGGCGGGGCTGACGATCACGGCCAACAATGTCAGCAAGGTCTATGGCAATCCCAACCCAGGGTTCACCGTCAGCTACGCCGGCTTCGTCAACGGGGAAACAGCCAGCTTGCTGGGCGGAACGCTGAACTTTACCACGCCGGCCACCATCAGCAGCCCGGTGGGGACCTATACCGTCACGCCCCGCGGGCTCACCTCGACGGACTACACTATTACTTACGTAGCGGGCAACCTGACCGTCACCACCAGCGCGGGGTCGGTGTATGTTCTCGACAAGGCTCTGAATGGCGCCGTCACGATCTCGGGGAACGCCACCATCAAGCTACCTGGCGACCTGGTCGTGGACTCGAGCTCGACAAGCGCCATCGTGGCCAGCGGCAACGCCAGCGTGACCGCCTTGAGCGTGCAAGTCGGCGGCGGAGTTAGCAAGATTGGCAACGCAAGCGTCACCAAGACCGGTACACCAGGCGCGACTGGCGACCCTCTCTCCGGGCTCGCCGCGCCCACTGTTCCTGGCTACGGCATTCCCATCTCCGAGAGCCTGGCGGGCAATTCGAATGCCACGATCAGTCAGGGGGCCTACAGCCAGATTGTCGTCTCGGGCAACGCCAAACTGACCCTCAATCCCGGCGTTTACGTCGTCGGCACGGGCGGCGTCGCGGTGAGCGGCAACGGCAGCCTGATCTGCAGCGGCGTTATCTTCATCATTCAGGGAGGCGGCTTCACCGTGAGTGGAAATGCCAGCATCACGGGCCGTAATGTCCTGATCTACAACGCCGCCAGCGGCAGCTCGATGGGCGGCGTCACTCTGAGCGGTAACGGCACGTTCAAGCTCAACGCCGCCACCACCGGGCCCGACGCAAACATCCTCATTGACCAGCCGGCGAGCAATACCAGGGCGCTCAACATCAGCGGCAACGCCATGCTCGGGATAACCGGCACGATCCATGCACCGTCCGCACTGTTGACCATGAGCGGCAATGGCTCGCTGCAAAACCCGCTCATCATCGACTCGCTGAACCTGAGCGGCAACGTCGCCCTCACCCAGATGGCGGCGGGGAGCGACGGCGCGGGCGACGCCGTGGGCATTGCCAACACCCTGCCGGCCGGCAACTTGAACGTGTACATCAGCGACCCGGCCGGCTTCTTCACTTCGGACATGCTGGCCCGCATCCAGGACACAATCAACGCCTGGGATGCCTTGCTCGTTCCGTACAACGTCACGATCAGCGAGGTTAGCGACCCGACGTTGGCCAACCTCGTCATCGACGACGGCACCACCAGCGCCAGCGGTGACATGTCCAATGACGTACTGGGCTGCTACAACCCCACCGTCAGCCCCACGGAGATCACGCTCATCCAGGGCTGGAACTGGTACGCCGGCGCCGACGCGACGCAGATCGGTTCGGATCAATATGACTTCCAGACCACCGTGAGCCATGAGCTGGGCCACGCCCTGGGGCTGGGAGGCTCCGACAGCCTCACCTCGCCCATGAACGAGACCCTGCCGACCGGTACGGCCCGCCGGGTCATGACCATCGCTGATCTCAATATTCCCTACCCGCCCGACGGGGCCGACCCCCTGACCGCCGCCGGATTCCGATTCGTCACGGCACCAGGCGCCCTCGCCCAAAACGGGTTCGCCGCCGCGCTCAGCTCGGGAACAAACCTCAGCTCGGTCGGCCTCCTGCCCCTGCCATCGGCCGGTGTCACGGCCGCTCCGGCCGGGCAAGCTGGGGCCCTGGTGAACGCTCCCTTGTTCGCTCAGGCCTCGACCAACCAATCGAGTGGTCAGTTGTCAGTGGTCATTGGTCAGTGGTCAGTGGCCAGTGGTCAGGTTAACGCCCAGGCCGGCTCCGGGGAGTGGGGAGCGTCGGAAGGACGGAGGACGGAGGACGGAGGATGGAGGAAAGACCGATCCCCGATTCCTTCCGCCCTCTCTCCTCCGTCCTCGGCCCTTCCGAAGTGGGAAGTGCTCGATTCCGTCCTGGACGAGCTGGACTC
>JBIOJM010000038.1:0-45841 GCA_044450785.1 Isosphaerales bacterium | reverse complement strand
CCTCCACCGGCCGAGGGTACTTGGTGATCATCGCGGCCTCCTGCCAAGAGCTGAAAGTCCTTTCCCAAGTTGCTCAGATTACCGACCAAACCGCGTGCCAAAAAGGCCAAATGCGACAGTTAATAAATTTCGTATCCTAACCTCCCGGTAAAGTCCGCCGCGGTGACCCAGCGATCGCCCGCGGCCAAGCGCACTCGTAAAGGAACCGGGGCCTCGAAACGAGGGGGCCGGATTGGGCTCGACGGCGTTTTGAATTCCGCCAGGGGGTTGATCACCTCGGCGTATCGGCCCATGCCGCCGTACCAGCGGTCGATCGGCTCACCCGGGCCCGTGGTTTCTTCGCCGCCGTGAAGCCTTTTCCACAAGTCGAGCTGCTTTCGAGATGCTTCCCGATCACCGGCCAAGGAATAGGCCCGCCAAAGCTTGTAGGACGCGCCAGACAAGTACGGATTGCATTGCAATGCCTTCTGAAAATCAGCGATCTGCTCGTTCAATTTCGACCTGATCAGCTCGGGTTGATCGCCTCCATTCCCTGTGACGATATCGGGCAAATCCACCGTCGAGCCCAGCATGTACCAGGCGTGCGCGTCGCCTGGGTCATTTTCGACGACCGATTGGAAGTCTTTGTGAGCTCTCGCGACGAGTCCCAACCGCTCGAGGATCAGCCCGCGGCAATAATGGGCGTGCAGGTTCTTGGGGTCGCGCACGATGACGTCGTTGAGCAGGTCGCGGGCTTGCTCCGTGGTTTCCGACACATCGCGGCCATCGTTCATGAGAGCGATGGCCAGGTTGATGGAACCAGGAATCCACATGGGAGCCAGGTCGTGGACCTCTCGGAAAGCGTCCACGGCCTCTTTGTATCTGTATTGTTCCATGAATCCGAGGCCGCGATAATGCGCCTCCATGATCGAGCCGATCTGGTCGGGCGGGATGCCGTCGCCCGGAGACGGCGTAGATGCACGGGCGGACTGCTGGCGGCTTGCCCGAGGGGAAGTAGCGACGCCCGGCCCAGACGGGCCGCAGCCGCCCAAGATGAAGCAGGCAATTAGAACCAGCGACAACTGCTGCTGAAGCCGTATGAGCATCGTCTGAGGCTCCTTCGCACGCTCATCGCTATTCTCGGCATCTGCCAACCGGTCTCGACGAGCCCACCGACGCATCAGGTTGACCCGCAGGAATTCGTTTACCTGCGAAACCCCACCACCTGATCAGGACGATCAATACCAGCACCGGCCGATCGGTCATGCGTCGCGCGTGAATTGATGCTCAAAATCTCGTAGGACGGATTGGCAATCCGTCTGACCGACATCGACGGATTGCCAAACCGTCCTACGTCGCGCCTTCGCACACTATTTTCCGAGCGGTTCCTTATCCTCTCTGCCGGCGTTCAAGCAACGCCATTCTTCTTGAACCACTCGAGCATTCGCTTCCAGCCGTCCTCGGCCTTGTCCTTGCGGTAGCTGGGCCGGTAGTCGGCGAAGAAGGCGTGGGGGGTATCGGGGTAGAGGACGATCTCCGCCGTCTTGCCGGCTTCCTTGAGTGCCGTGCGCATCTTCTCGACCGACTCAACCGGGATGCCCTGGTCGGCCTCGCCGTAGAGACCGAGCACCGGGGCCTTGATCGCAGCGACCAGGTCGAGCGGATGCTTGGGATGAAGCTCGTCCGCATCGCCGGCCAGCCGCCCGTACCAGGCGGCGCCGGCTTTGAGGTTGGGATTATGCGCTGCATACAGCCAGACGATACGGCCGCCCCAGCAGTAGCCGGTGATGCCGAGCCTGGCCACGTCCCCCTTGCCGGTCCCCTTGGCCCAGGCGACGGCCGCGTCGAGGTCCGACATCACCTGCGCGTCGGGCACTTTGGACACCACCTTGGAGATGATCTCGCGGAAATCCTCAATCTTCGACACGTCTCCCTGTCGAGCATAGAGCTCGGGCGCGACGGCCAGGTAGCCGAGCTTGGCGAGGCGCCGGCAGATGTCCTTGATGTGTTCGTGGACGCCGAAGATCTCCTGCACCACCAGGATGACCGGGAATGGCCCGGCGCCGGCCGGCAGAGCCCGATAGGAGGGGATCTCGCCGTCGGAGACTGGGATTTTCACCTCACCGGCCTCGAGCCCCTTGGTGTCGGTCGAGATGGTCTGGGCGGAGACAGGCTGAACCGAGAGAGCAAAACCGACGGCGAGAGATGTGACCACAAACCCCCGTCGCGTCACGTCAACCTTCGTCGACAAACTTGGCGTATCATCGTGCATCGGTCGTGTCCTTGAGTCGGTTACGTGTCGAGGAAAGAGTCCCATGGCCCGAGCGTTCCGCGGCGGAACGCAATGTCTTATCCGACGCAGGGGGTAGCCGGGGTACGCTCGCGCACGATCCTTTCGAGCGTCATCATACATCGCCCTCAACCCGAGTTCGAGGGTCGGCCCGCTCGAAGCCTCCCGAACCTCATCCGCGAGACCCACGGCGCCCGCTTCCCATCCTTATGAGAGGGTGGTCGAGAGGCTAGAATCGCACTTGCCGGCAAGGCTGCACGCGGCTTTCCAACAGGCTCATCGGCCAGGTCGGGCCGGCTTGGCGACTTGGGACGGAGAGGATTGACGTACGAAGAGCGCTTTCATGGCCTTGCCGGCCAGCTTCGGCAACTTGGTGCCCAAGAGCTTCTTGGCCGCGTTATAGTCGCTGCCGTTCACCAAGCCATTGCCGATGAGGTCGCCGAAGATCGGCGGTGTTGCGCCCTTCTTGGCGTGCCAGCCGTTGCGGATGGTGGTGATGTCCTTGCTGTTGACCACTCCGTCGCCGTTGACGTCGCCCGGCAGCACGTCGAGGCGGCGGGTGTAAGTGGCGATGGTCACGCTGCCGATGGTGATCGTGACCCGGTCCACCTTCGCGATCGGCCGGGCCAGCACGATGGTGACGCTCGTGGTGCCGATGTCGAGGAAACCGACAGGCGAGTTCCTGGTGATCGTGACCGGCCCGTAATTGATGCCCCGGGCGCTCGTGATCGTGACCTCGGCGGCGGTCAGCGTCACGGGCTGGTTCAACGTGAGCTGCAACGTGTCGATATTCAGCCAGGGCAGGTCGGTCTTCCGGCCGGCCGGCAGCAGTCGCAGGCCGTCGGCAGCGGTCTGGAGCGCGGCGGTTTGGGTTCCCCAGCCCACGGACACGGAGGGGCCGACCACGAGGGCCGGTTGAAGCTCGTAAGCGCCGATGTCGACCGTGCCGTTGTACACACGGACGAACCCGGCGCCGCGCTGATCGGTGGTCAATCCGTAGTCGAGCGAGTTGGAACCCTTGTCGATGGCCGGGCTGCCGGGTAAGAGCGCGATGGTAAACGTCAGACCGCCGTTGAAGCCCAGCGGGCCGAGCCCCGGGTTACTGACGCCGACCTGGTTGCCGTCGCCATTCAAGTCATTGATCAGTCCGCCCGAGCCGCCGGTTCCAATCAGGTTGTACGCGCTGGCCTTCGAAACGGTGACGCCGGGGGCGCCGCTGATGTCGTCAGCGGCACCGCCGGCGCCCTTGTTGGCCGCGACGATCGTATTGTAAAGGACGGTCGTGCCCTTGGTGATATAAAGGCCGCCGCCAGCGGCGGACGCGTCCACGGTATTGTCAGCAATGGTGGTGTTGGACGCTGTCAGAGTCCCAAGGGTGAGGATGCCACCGCCCGCGATGCCGGCCGAGTTGCCGGCGATGGTGCTGTCGGTGACGACCGTGGTGTTGTTGATGCCGTCGAAGATTCCGCCGGCATAAGAGGGGGTCGAGTTGTAGACGACGGCGCTGCCGGTGACCGTCAGCGAGCCCGCGTTGGCGATGCCGGCACCGAGACCTAGTCCGCCGCCGCCGCTGATGGTGTTGCCCACGACCACGCAGCCGGTGACGGTCAGCGTACCGTCGTTATAGATGCCGCCGCCGGCCACGGCAGCATGGTTGTCGGAAATGGAGCTGTTTGCGACCGTCGTCGTACCGTGGTTGATGATGCCGCCGCCCTCGGACTTCGTCCTGCCGTTCCAGACGACCAGGTCGGCGATGGTGGCCCTCACGCTGGTATCGACCTGCAATGCCTGGACAGCGCCTTTGCCGTCGATTGTCACGGAGCGAAGACCCGGTCCCACGATCACCTCCGGACCGCTTGTCTCCGACAGCACCAGCGTCTGGACCAGCGTGATGGTGGTCAGCTTGGTTGTGTTGAAGAGGGCGGCGTCGAATTGGATCAGGCTGCCCGCTGGATCGGTGTTGGCATTGGCCTGAGTGATGACATACGCGATGTCACCGGTGGTACCCGAGCCCGCGCCGGTGTCGCTGGTTAGGTCGACCGTGTAGGCGGTTGGGCTCGCCAGCAGCACCCGGTCTTCCAGTCCTTCAGGCGCCCAGTTTCGGCGATCGCGCCGAACGCGCGATCCGCGCCGGGGTGACCACGACAGCATTTTCAACTCACGAAGCCATGGGTGAATCACGGTTGTACTCCTCTTCTCACACGTCGGCCCGTGGCCCCCAGCCCGGCAGGTCGCCGGGCCGGGGCCCGATGCCGGCTAGTTCAACTGTTCGCTTCGTGTCCTGTTGGTTTTCGTGGCTTTACTGGCGAAGAACCAGTTCAGCCCCTTCTTCGCGCCGGCGCCGGTCAACTTGTTGGCCTTGCCTTTGCCATTGTCGTGGACGGTGCTTCCCCAGACGAGCGTGTCAGAGGAGCCGGGGCCGACACCGCTCTTGATCGTACTGATGCGGGTGGCGTACGAGGCGCCCGACTGCCATTCAGTCAGGATCGATTGCAGCGCCATGTCATTGGCGAGGGTGCTGGAGTCGTAGCTTGTGTAGCCGCCGATGAGGATGTCGCCGGCGGAGCTGCCGGTGACCGTATCCTTGCCCTTGCCGCCGCTCAGGATGCTCTTGCCGGCGCCCCCCTTGATTTGATTAGCGCCCGCCCCTCCGATGAGGACGTTGCCTTGCTTGTTGCCGGTCAGGTTGTCGGCGCCCTGCCCGCCGCGGACGTTCTGGATGTTGGCGATGCCACCGCCGACGCCGGAGGCCGTGCCCTTTTGCAGGTTGACCGCGACCGGGGTGGTGTAGGCCGCGTAGTCCAACCAGTCGCCGCCGCCGCCGCCGTTAATCTTGCCGGTGACGGTCGCGCCGGCGCTGAAGACGAACACGTCCAGGCCCGTGCCGCCGGTCAGGTTCTTTATCCCCGAGAATGCGACCGAGGGGCTGGTCGCCACATTGACGGTACCCGCATTCTTCGCGGTGATCGACCAGGTGTTGGTCGTGTTGGCGCCCACGAGCGTGTTGGTGCCGGTGCCCCCCGTGATCGTCGCCGTGGTGCCGGACGGCGTGCCGTTGATGTCGTAGGTGTCGTTGCCGCTGCCGCCGTACAGGTTCACGGCCCCGTCGGAGGCGTAGCTGATCGTGGCGGCCCCGGTGCGGGTGACGCTTGAGGAAGTCACCGAGGAGGAAGCCAGCGTATAGGTGTCGTTGGCGGAGTTGTTCTGGTCGTCGATGAACAGTTTGTTGCTGCCTCCTAACCCCGCGACGGTCAGGTTGCCCTGGATCGTCCCCAGGCTCTTGGCGGTCGGGCTGACGTTGAACGTGTCGTTACCGCTGCCCCCCTCGACCGTCATCGCGGTGCCGGACGGCGTGCTCTCGATGTTGTAGTAATCGCCGGTACCGCCGCCGTTGATATTCACATTGCTCATCGAGCCGTATGTGATCGTGGCGGCGGCGCCGGTGCGGCTCACGGTCGAGGAGGTGATCTCATAGGTTTCGGAGTTGTATGAGGTACCGCTTTGGTCGTCGATGTTCAACGTGTCGCTGGCCTGAACGCCCTGTGCGTGCCCCGCGATGGTGAGGGCGCCCCCGAGATTGCTCAGGTTGTTGGCGGCCGGGCTGACGTTGAAAATGTTGTTACAGCTCCCGCCGACGATCTGCGTCGTGGTCGAGCCAGCCGTACTTTCGATGTTGTACGTGTCCTGGGGGGTGCCGAATGTGTCCGGGGCGCTGCCGCCGTTGAAATACAAGTGGCCGATGTTGCTGTACGTGATCGTGGCGATGTAGGTGCCGGTCACGGTCGAGGCGGTAATCGCATAGGCTTCCTCGTATTGGGCACCCTGATCGTTGACGGTCAAAGCATCGGCGCTGTTGCCACCGACAACAGTGACGTTGCCCGCGATGATATTCGCGACGTTAGCCAGGTTATTGCCGACCACCACCGTGCCGGCGCCGGTCCCCAGGTTGACGGACACCGGGACGGTGGATAACGTGCCAAAAACGTTGACATTGTTGCTACTCCCCGTCGCGATGATATTGACGCCAGTGAACTGCGTGAGGGGGTAATTTGTTGTCACGCCGTTTTGCGTGACCTCCAGGACACCGGTGGATCGATCCGACGGTTGAATGGCGCCGAGCGTGACGTTGAGCTGGGAGCCCGTGATGGTGAGCGCGCTCAGCAGAGCGCGGGTCTCGAGCGACTCACACGAGACGATCGGTCGGGCTCTCCGGGACCGTGACCGCCGGCTTTCGCAGTGTGCGCGGTCGCCGATGCGATTGAGCGATTGGAGCAGTCTCATGGTAATTCGACCTCCGGGTGAAAGGGTCCAAGTCGTGAATCTCGTCGAGCGGAACTCTTCTTTGAATCCGAAAACTGGAATTCGCTTCTGGTTGCGGCCGAGGGCCGCGCTGTGTCGTGGGCCTGGCTACACGGCGCGTCGTCGCTCGGCCTCGCCGATCAGGAGCCGGAGCTGATCCTTCCATTCTGGGGCCAGCCGGAGCCATTCCCGGAAGTCTTGCTCGGCCTCGGAGTCGTTGCCCTGAAGCAGCAAGGTCAATCCCCGCCGCGCGTGAGCGACCAAGTCTCCCGCTTGGATGCGGATGTGCTTGCGGCAGTTTTCCAGGACGGCGGCGGGGTCGCGCTTCAGGTCGGCGGCCACGACGCGGATGATCTCCGACGCGGCGAGCCTGGGGTCGAGCCGGAAGGCCGTCCGGTAGTCGTTGGACGCCAGGCGGTCGCGCTGGTGGAACCGCGCGTGGCCGCGGGATACGTAGGCCACGCACAGGCCCGAGTCGATCTCGAGGGCCTGGTTGTAGTCGGCGATGGCGCCGGCGTAGTCGCCCGTGGCGTGTCGGGCCCCGCCGCGACTGTGGTGGACGGGGGCCGCCGCCTCACGAGGGGTCAGTCGGAGTGCCTCATCGTAGTCGACGACCGCGCCCGGGTAATCGCCGAGGGCATACCGGGCCGCGCCCCGGCCGATGTGGCTCGCGGCCGAGCCCGGTTCGAGCAGGAGAGCCTGGTCGAAGTCGGCAACGGCCCCTTCGAGGTCGTCCAGCGCGTGTCGCGCTGCGCCCCGGTTGTGGTAAATCGAGGCCGAAGCCTGCCGCGGCGACAACTGGAGGGCGTGGTCGAAGTCGGCGATGGCCCCCAGGAGGTCGCCCAGGGCATGCCGCGCGGCGCCGCGGTTACAGAATGCAAGGGCGTAGCGCGGCAGCAGCTCGATCGCACGATCGAAATCAACGACGGCTGCCTCGAGGTCCCCGCGCGCGTGCCGCGCCGCGCCGCGGTTGTTATACGACTCGGCATGACCTGGATTGATCGCGAGGGCTTGGTCGAAGTCGGCGATGGCCCCGTCCAGGTCACCGTGGGCGTGCCGCAGCGTCCCGCGGTTGCTGTACGCCTCGGCGTAACCGGGGGCGATCTCGAGGGCGCGGTTGAAATCGGTCAAAGCGCCGGCGAGGTCTCCCAGGGCGTGGCGGCTGACCCCGCGGTTGTTATACGCCTCGGGGTAGCCGGGAGCGGCTTCGAGGGCGCGATCGAAGTCAGCCAGCGCACCGGCGAGATCGCCCTGGACGAGGCGGGCGGTGCCGCGGCGACAGTCTTCTTTGGCGTTGTTGGAAGGGATCAGAATGGGCAAGGTGAGCGCGTTCATCAGTCATTCCTCCGTCATCGGTGCAGACCTGGCTGTGCGCCACGGGCGTCAGCTCTATCTTGAGAACTGATTGTCGGGGCCGATTGTCCACAGGCCGGCGCGGATTTTTCCGAGAACCACCTCGGTAGGTGACGACGCCGGAGAGGTTGCATGTCGTTGGGATGCCGGCGGCGGGCAGAGTACCGGCGGTCTCTGCCCGCTCCTTACCCGCGTCAGCTCAGGTCGGAACCGGCATGCCTGAGAGCGATGAGATAGGCCACCAGGCTGGCCTTTAACCCGGCAGGAACGCGTACGGGCGCTGAATCCGCCCGGACAATAGCCCGAGCGCGGTTTGCGGTCGGGACGGCCTGGAGCGACGACACCGCGACTGCCGGCACGGCACTCGATTGGCGAGGCCGCGGTGTCACTGCGAGACGGGTGTGAGGCCTGGTCGCGGCAAGAAGGCTCGCGCCTCGGATCGCATGCCGTTCCTTGGCCCGGCTTGTTTCCTTGACCTTGATCTTGGCCTTGGCTCCGATGACCAGCTTGTTGACCGGATCCTTGTTGACGGTGATCGGGTTGGACGTGGCCTTGGCCAGCGTGGGGCCGGTAAAGACCAGAATGATGGTCTCGGCCGTGTTGTCGGCCAGATTGGTGAAGGTGGCGATGCCTCCCGACACCGTGACGGTGGTCGTGCCCTGGAGCGGACCGACGCCGGTGCGCAGCGACGCCGTCACCTGTGTGCTGTTGTCGCCCATCTCCAGGTTGCCATACTGGTCCTCTTCGTAGATCACCGGCTGGGTGGCAAACGCCTGGCCGGTCGTGGCCGTTGCCGACGGCTGGGTGTGGATCACGAGATGGTTCGGCTGAGCCGGACTGATGGCGATGTTGCCCGATATGGCCGGGGTGAGCATGGGAACGCTGGTGAACAAGAGGCTGATGGTCCCGGCCGTGTTGTCGGCCAGGTTGATGAAGGTGGCGATGCCTCCCGACACGGTGACCGTCTGAGTTCCCAGCAGCGGACCGCTGCCACTCTCCAGCGAGACCGTCACCTGCGTGCTGTTGTCAGCCGTCTCCAGGTTGCCAGACTGGTCGTCTTCGTAAATCACCGGCTGAGCGGCGAACGCCTGGCCGGCTTTCACCGTCGCCGACGGCTGGGTGTGGATCACGAGCTGATTGGGTGCCCCCGGCGTGTTGGTCAGGATAAAGAGCGTGCCGGTAGCTCCCCGGGCCGTGGCGCCCACGCCGTAGTTGCCGGGGACGCTGTTGGCGGCCACGGCGATGCTGGCCTGGCCGGAGGCGTCGATGGTGGCGGTGTTGCCGCCGCCGGGGAAGGTGGCCGAGACCCCACTGGCGGGTGCGGTGTAGGTGACCACGCCGCCCGCAACGGGCTCGCCATAAGGGCTGCTAACCGTCACGACCAGCGGTGCGGTGAAGGCCGTGCCGATGGCGGTCTGCTGGTTATTGCCGCTTGTGACCGTCGTGGTGAAGCCGCGCGACTCGAAGGCACCGATATCAACCGTGCCGTTGACGACGCGCGCGGATCCGCGCTGGTCGGTGGTCAATGGGTTGCCATTCGCATCGACCGCCAGGGCGACACTGCCGGCGGCGATGGCGGGGCTGCCGGGCAGGAGGGCCAAGGTCGGAGTGGGGCCGCCGTTATTCTGCAAGGGGCCGAGGACAGGATTGACGTTGAGCAGGTCGGCGGCCACGAAGCCGCCGCCGCCCGATGAGTTGCCGATCAGGTTGTGGCCCTTGCTGGTGACGAGCCCGTAAACATCAGGTCCCGTCGGCGCGGTGTTCCCGGCGACGATCGTGTTGGCAATGTCTGCCGTGCCGAAAACGTTAGCGATGCCGCCGCCGCCGGTCGCGGACGAGTTACCCGAGAGCGTGGAGTCGGTGACCGCCAGCGTGCCACCGACAAAACCCTCGCCTTCAAAGACGGCCAAGTTATAGATGCCGCCGCCGTTCGGGGCCGAGTTGCCCGCGAGAGTCGAGTTGGTGACCGTCAGCGTGCCATCGTTAAAGATGCCGCCGCCGTTCGGGGCCGAGTTGCCCGCGAGAGTCGAGTTGGTGACCGTCAGCGTGCCACCGTTATAGATGCCGCCGCCGGAGTCGTTGCAGCAGCCGGCCGAGTTGCCCGAGAGAGTGGAGTTGGTGACCGTCAGCGTGCCGTCGTTCTCGATGCCGCCGCCAAAGAGTGATTTACCGTCGGCGATGGTCAGTCCGGCGATGGTCGCGGTCACGCCGGCATTGACGTAGAACACCTGGCTGGCGAAGTTGCCGCTGACCGTGAGATTGTTGGCGCCAGGGCCGAGTATCTGGACGTCGCGGCTGATGGCCGGCAACGGGCTCGCTAGATCGATCACGCCGCTGGCCGTGAACGCGATGATGCTGCCTCCGTACTGGTTGGCCTGAGTCATGGCGGAGCGGAGCGAGCCTCCGCCGCTGTCAATCGTGAAGTAGACCGGGTACACCTGAACTTCGAATGCGCCGATGTCGACGCCATCGACGTCGCGCGAAGCGCCGCGCTGGTCGGTCGTGATGCCCGAGGGGATGAGGGCGACACTGCCGGCGTCGATGGCGGGGCTGCCGGGCAGGAGGGCCATGGACTGAGTGGGGCCGCCGTTATTCTGCAAGGGGCCGAGGAGGGGATTGACGTTGAGCAGGTCGGCGGCCACGAAGCCGCTGCCGCCCGATTTGTTGCCGACCAGGTTGTAGCCCAGGCTGGTGACGGTTCCGTCAACATCAGGTCCCGTCGGGGCCGTATTCCCGGCGATGATCGTGTTGGCGAGGGTCGCCGTGCCCTGGTTGTTGTCGATGCCGCCGCCTTCGCCGGCCGAGTTGCCCGAGAGAGTGGAGTTGGTGACCGTCAGCGTGCCACCCACGTTATAGATGGCGCCGCCCTGTAACGGGGCCGAGTTGTCCGAGAGAGTGCAGTTGGTGATCGTCAGCGCGCCCTGGTTAATGATGCCGCCGCCGCCGCCGCCTACCCACGAGGCCGAGTTGCCCGAGAGAGTGGAGTTGGTGACCGTCATCGTGCCATCGTTATAGATGCCGCCGCCGCCTTCAAACGATGTCGAGTTGTCCGAGAGAGTGCAGTTGGTGACCGTCATCGTGCCTTCGTTATCGATGCCGCCGCCATAATCGGCCGAGTTGCCCGAGAGAGTGCAGTTGGTGACTGTCAGCGTGCTGTAAAAGTTGACGATGCCGCCGCCGGACGCCCCGGCGATGGTCAGTCCGGCGATGCTCGCGGTCACACCGCCATTGACATTGAACACCTGGCTGGCTCCGTTGGCGCTGATCTTGAGGTTGCCGGCGCCCGGACCTTCGATGTCCAGGTTTTGCGTGATATCCAGCGGGCCACTGTTCGCGGACAGCGTGATGGTGCCCGTGACACCACTCGCGAACGCGATGGTGTCCTCGGGGCTGGCGCTGCTGATAGCGGCGCGCAACGATCCCGTGCCGCTATCGTGGGTGTTGGAGACAAAGTCGACATTGAGCAAGGTTCGATCTTCCAGGACTTCGAGCAGGGGACGGGAAGACCGGCTGCCGCCCAGAGTGGGCCGCCGGCCGGGGCGGCCGCGCTCGCGGAGGTGATTCGGAATCCGGGCTGAGAAGGCAGTTGAAAGCAGCATGGGAGGCGTCTCCGTTTCCAGTGAAGGCCGGGGCGACTCAGGACTCTGGCCGATCCCTGGCGGGTTTCACTCCGCGTCGTTGCTGAGCACGGAGGACTGGCGCCGGCCAGTGTCAGTGGCTGCGTCGGTGCAGACCTGGCTGTGCGCCACGGGCGTCAGCCCTATTGTGAGAACTGATCGTCGGGGCCGATCGTCCACACTCGAGCGCGGGTTATTCCAAGATCGGTCTCCCGAGGCGCCGATGCGGGAGAGCGCTCATGCGAATCGAATATCGGAAATCACGAGAGCCTGTGGACAAACGGAGCCGGCGCGCAGTTATCATGAATGGGGGCAGCCATGAACGACGAGAACGCGCGAGAGGATGACGACTTGCTCCTCCGCCTCGAAGGGGGGGACGAGCGGGCCTTGACCGAGCTGTTCGCCCGGCACCGCGAGCGGTTGCGGCGGATGATCCGGCTCCGCCTCGACCGGCGGTTGCAACGGCGCATCGACTCGTCCGACGTGCTCCAGGATGCCTATCTCGAAGTCGCCCGCCGGGCCCCGGAGTACCTCGCCCAGCCGGCCATGCCGCCGTTCCTCTGGCTCCGCTTCCTCACCGGCCAGACGCTCCAGGCGCTGCACCGGCATCACCTGAAAGTTCACATGCGGGACGCCGGCCAGGAAGTGTCGCTCTGTCGCCGCGCGACGCCCCAGGCGAATTCGGCTTGCCTGGCCGAGATGCTCCTGGGCCGGCTCACCTCGCCGACTCGTGCCGCCCGCCGCGCCGAGATGCAATTGAAGCTCCAGGAGGTCTTGAACGCCATGGAACCCCTCGACCGCGAGGTGCTGGCCCTCCGCCACTTCGAGGAGCTGAGCAATCGCGAGGTCGCCCAGGTATTGGGCCTGTCGAAGACCGCCGCGAGCAACCGGTACATGCGCGCCCTGGGCCGGCTCAAGGAAATGCTCCACGGCATACCCGGTTTCCTCGACAACCAGTGCTGAGGGAAGCGACCGGTCTTCACTCCCCCGGGACGCACCGCCAACGGAGGAACCATGAATAGCGATGCAATCCCCTCGCGGCTCGATCCGGTCGACGAACTCGCCGAGCAGTACCTCCGCCGCCGCCGGCGCGGCGAGCGCCCCACCCCCGCCGAATACGCCGCCCGCTACCCCGAGCACGCCGCGCGGATCCTCGAGCTCTTCCCGGCCCTCGACTTCATCGAGGGGCTCAAGCCCACGCCGGAGGAGCACGCCGGCTTCTCAGGCGACGCGGGGGACGTCGTCGAGCCGGCCGGCGTCGGCCGCCCGCGGCAGTTGGGCGACTACACGCTGCTCCGCGAGATCGGCCGCGGCGGGATGGGCATCGTCTACGAAGCCGAACACGAGTCGCTCAAGAGCCGCGTGGCGCTGAAGGTCATGCACCCGCGGTTCCGTGCCGACCGGGATTACGTGCGGCGATTTCAGACCGAGGCCCGGTCGGCGGCGAAGTTGCACCACACCAACATCGTGCCGGTCTTCGACTACGGCGGGCAGGACGGAGTCTGCTACTACGCGATGCAATGTATCGTCGGCGTCGGGCTGGAGCGGGTGCTGGAGGACGTCCGCCGCCTCCGCGCCGCGGCCATCCCCGACATCGGGGCCGGCACAGGAGGCGCGGGACGGAGGACGGTGATCGACGCGGGTGCGGGCCCGCTCACGGCCATCTCCCGCGGCTTGCTGACCGGACGGTTCGCAGATGCCCTGGCGGCTTCCGTCGTCGCCGGGTCGGACTCGACGGTGATCGACAGCGCAACCTCAGGCGCAACCTCCGGTGCCCGGGCCGGGGCCGACGGACCGGCCTGTGCCCCCTCCGGCGGCGGAGTTGCGTCAGCCAGCAGCTCGTTTGCCGGCCAACCCGAGTCGATCTATTTCCGCGAGGTCGCCCGCTTGGGCGCCCAGGCCGCCGACGCGCTCGACTACGCCCACCGCCACGGGGTGATCCACCGCGACATCAAGCCCCCCAACCTCCTGCTCGACACGCGGGGAAACGTCTGGGTCACCGACTTCGGACTGGCCAAGCTCGTCGAAGGGGACGAGCTGTCGCAGTCGCACGACGTGGTCGGGACGCTCCGGTTCATGGCTCCCGAACGGTTCCGGGGCGTCACCAGCCCGCTGGGCGATGTCTATTCGCTGGGCGCGACGCTCTACGAGCTACTGACCCTGAAACCGGCGTTCGCGGAGCGGGACCAGGCCCGGCTCATCGACCAGATCACGCACGAGTCGCCGGTGCCCTTGCGGCAGCACGACCATCGCATCCCTCGGGACCTGGAGACGCTGGTGCAGAAGGCGCTGGCCAAGGACCCCAAGGACCGGTTCACGTCGGCGGGCGAGTTGGGGGATGAACTGCGGCGCTATCTGGAGAGCCGTCCGATTCTGTCGCGGCCGGTCGGGCCGGTGGAGCGGCTCTGGCAGTGGTGCAAGCGCAGCCCGGGCCTGGCGGCGGCCAGCATCGGGGCCGCCTTGCTGGCCACGACGCTGGTCATCGGCTCGACGCTCACAGCCTGGACATTTCAGCGGGACAACGATCGCATCCGGAGCGCGGGTCGCCAGACGCGCGAAAACCTGTTCGAGTCGTTGACGGCCCAGGCGCAGGCCCGGCGATTCAGCCGGCGGATCGGACAGCGATTCGAGAGCCTCGACGCCCTGGCCCGAGCGGCCGCGATCGCGCGGGAGCTGAAACTGCCACCGGACAAATTCGACCTACTCCGCGATGAGGCGATCGCTTGCCTGGCCCTCCCCGACTTGAAGGAGACGGGGCGAGTCATCCGTCGGCCCCCGGGAACTTCCTTGGTCGCCTTTGACCCCGCGCTGACACGTTATGCTCTCCGGTTCCGGGATGGGACGATCCAGGTCCGCCGCGTCGCCGACGACGGGGAGGTCGCCCATTTCGAGGCTCGGGGCGATCGCGATATCTCTGTCCTCGGCTTCAGCCCGGACGGCCGCTACCTGGCAACCAGCCATTATCCCGGATATGCCCTGACGGTCTGGGACGTCGACCAGCGCGCGGTCACGGTGAACGACGAAGGCACTCTCCGGTGGGCGGCAGCTAATTTCAGCCCGGATAGCCGGCGGATTGCTCTGATCCACGAGGATGGAGACCTCCTGATCTACGACCTGGCGGCCCGTCGGCGGAGCGGGCGCTGGCGCATGCCGAATTCGGGGTATTTGGCCTTCCGACCGGACGGGGCCCGGATCGCGATCATGCATAACGAACCGAGGAACTCGACCTGCCGGATTGTGGAATCGGAAACCGGCCGCCTGGTCCGGTCGATCACGCTGCCCGCCACCGGAGAAGGGGTCGCATGGAGCCCTGATGGCGCGACCCTGGCAACGTCGTGTCATGAAAGCAAGATCTACCTGTGGGACGCGGCCACCGGCATGCGGAAGGCGATCCTCGATGGCGCGACCAACCGCGTCATCAATTTGGCCTTCGACCCCTCCGGCACGCTGCTGGCCAGCAACGGCTGGGAGCAGCAACTGCGGCTGTGGGACGCGGTCCTGGGCCGGCCAATTCTGAGCTTGACCTGCGGATATTCCCCTAATCCTTGGGAATCCAGCCAGGATGTACGCATCGTTGTCTCGGTCGAGGACGCGATGAAGACGTACGAGATCCATCCGGCGCTGGAGTACCGAAGCTTTGCTCACGCTTTCGGCGAGACGGCTCTTTACTGGAGAGCATCGATCCGCTGCGACGGCCGGGTGCTGGCGCTGGCCACGGAGCGGGGCGTGGCGCTCTGGGACGTGGCCCGAGGCACGGAGTTGCCGTTCCTGCCGATCGGACGAACCTGGTATGCGCTGTTCGAGGCATCGGGCGACCTGCTCACGCTCAACGGTGGGTCGCTCGGCGTACAGCGGTGGCCGGTTCAGCTCGATCCGAACCGGAGGGAATTCCGCATTGGCCCGCCGCGTCAGGTCCCATTGCCGCCGGCGGGACTGGGGATTGCGGAGGACCGAGCGGGCCGGATCGTGGCCATGGCTTACGGCGCCGTTGCCGTCGTCTCGACTCCGGATCGAACCATTCGGGTGGGGCCGCTGGACGACTGCCGTTATGTCGCCGTCAGCCCGGACGGGCAATGGTTGGCGACCGGCAGCCATGAGAAGAACGGCGCCCAGGTCTGGCACATCCCCGACGGCGCGCGGGTCGCCGATCTGAAGGTGGATGGACGCGTCGATGTCGCTTTCAGCCCCGATGGGAAATGGTTGATGACCACCCCGTCCCCGTGCCGGCTCTGGGCCGTCGGCACCTGGACCGAGGCGCGGCGGATCGGCGGCGAGGGGCAACGCTTCTCCCCCGATGGACGCCATCTGCTGGTTCAAGACGCGAACAAGATCGTTCGCGTGGTCGAGACCGAGACGGGCCGCACGGTCACTCGGCTCGAGAGCCCGAACCTGTGCGGTGTGGGGTGCGCCACATTCAGCCCCGACGGGTCGCGGCTGGCCGTGGTCACCAATGATGGCCCGGCCGTGCATGTCTGGGACCTTCGGGCCATCCGCGTGCACCTGGCCGGGATGGGCCTCGACTGGGACGCGCCGCCCTACGCCGATCTTGCCCCGGCCGATCCCTCGTTGCGCCCCCTGCCGTTGCTCCAGGTCGACCTCGGCCCGCTGGCCGGGCATACCCAGCATTTCACCGAGCCCGCCAATGTGCTGGTCGAGCGGTACACCGCACGACTCAAGACCCGCCCCGACGACGCCGAGGCTTACCACCATCGCGGTCATGCCCTCAACGACCTGGGACGGCCCGGCGAGGCGATCGACGACTTCACCCGCGCCATCGGCCTGCGGCCGGACGACGCGCACCTTCGGTTCGCTCGGGGAGCGGTCTACGAATCCCTGGAACGATATGAGTCCGCGATCGCCGACCTGGAGGCCGCGCTGGCACGCGACACGGACCAACCCGCTGTCCGGGAATCGCTGGTTAAATGCTGCAACGGCCGAGCATGGGAGCTGGCGACCGGTCCCCCATCGACCCGCGACCCCGAGCACGCGAGATCACTGGCCCGTCGCGCCACGGAACTGGCCCCGGGCCAGGCGTTCTACCTCAATACGCTCGGCGTCGCTTTGTATCGCGCGGGCAGGTACGTCGAGGCCATCGAGGCGCTGGATCGGAGCCGGGCCGCCGGCAGCAGCGGGCTCGACGGCTTCGACCTCTTCTTCCTGGCCATGGCCCACCACCAACTGGGACACCGCGAACAGGCCCGCGGCTGCTACGACCAGGCCGTCCGCTGGCTGGGGGCGCAGAAGAGCTTACCCGCCTCGTACGCAAAGGAGTTGACCGCGTTCCGCGCCGAGGCCGAGGCTGTACTGGCCGGTTCGGCCGACGATTTACCCGCTGACGTCTTCGCGCCGCCAGCCGAAAAGCCGCTGACAAAGCGGCGACTGGCTCCGAGTTAGCCTAGAATCGCCAGGATAACGCAAGCACAAGCGATGCCGATACGGATGAGATAGGCAGACAGTCAGACTCCAGGTGGCGCATCGTGTTGACAAAACTGTCTGCAATCCGGCAAACTCAAAGCAACAATAAGATTGTGTTGTGCCTGAATTCGAGGTTTCGAGCTTTGAGCCTTGGGATGCTTTGAGGCCGAGATGGAAAGCCAGACGATTCGAGTCAGCAAAGCGACCCGTGACATCCTACGCGACCTGGCGGTCAAGGCGGGTACTACCATGGCTGCAATCGCGGAGGAGGCGGTTAAAGAGTACGAGAAGAAGAAATTCTGGGAGAATTATTATGCGGGGTATGAAGCCCTGCGAGCAGACCCGGTCGCGTGGGCGGAGTATCAAGACGAAATCAAACTATGGGACACGACTCTAGGCGATGGGCTAGAGGAATGGCCGAATGAGTAGCGCGAAGGGGCGCGTCAGGCCAGCACGCGGCGACGTTTGGACCGTGAATTTCGATTCTGTGATCGGGCATGAGCAGGGGGGAGTACGACCGGCTCTGATCGTCTCAGTGAACGTGATGAATCAAAGCCCGGCTGGTCTTCTGATCGTGGCGCCCATCACGGGGACTGACA
Source organism: Isosphaerales bacterium (assembly GCA_044450785.1). Lineage (GTDB taxonomy): Bacteria > Planctomycetota > Planctomycetia > Isosphaerales > Isosphaeraceae > JBIOJM01. Next base: position 28,289 of record JBIOJM010000038.1, on the reverse strand, counting down.
GGGGGATTATGGCGCATGTCAAGATACCCTCCCAGGAGGCTGGCCTTGCCAATGCAAGTGTGATCTTGACCGACCAGGTTCGTTCGATATCCATCCACCGGCTGGGCCGCAAGTTGGGAAGGGCATCTTCGTCGACCATAACCGAAGTCGAGCAACGGCTAGCCTATCTTCTTGGACTGTAGAACAAGGCTTCACACCGGCGCCTGAACCAATTCGTTCTTGGATTATCTCGGTGCCGAGGCATTCTCCACTCCCAGCACCTTGACCAGGAAGGCCGAGGTGTCGGCGGCCTCCTCGATGAGCTTGCTGGTCGGCTTGCCGGCGCCATGGCCGGCCTTGGTCTCGATGCGGATCAAGTCGGGATTGTCGCACGACTGGGCCGATTGCAATGCCGCGGCGAACTTGAAGCTGTGCCCCGGCACCACGCGATCGTCGTGGTCGGCGGTCGTGATCAGGGTAGGTTGGTGCCGTGGTAATCATCGATCGTGTCCGAGCGCGGGGCCTTGGGATATGTCAGCGTCTTGGGCGCTTCGTCCGCGTTCGTCCGTCCGTTGTCGATCATCAAGATGACTCCGATGACTCCCGTGATGAGACAGCGATCGATCATGACTCCGAGCTCCTCCAGAGTGAATCATCGTGTCGATTCGTAATTCGTCCAGGTGCGCAGCGCCGCGTTCGCGACCTCGGTCGTCAAGCGGTCGTCGTTCTGGTTGAGAGATCGGAGCGAGTCGTCGAACCGGCGGTTGGCCATGCGGAGGTAAAGCTCGGCGGCGGAGCGGTCGGCCGGTGTCGCCTGCTGGTGTGCGAGAGCGTGGTCCCAGCGCGACAGGGTGCACGCTGAGGTCACGAGCGCAATGGCGGCGTCGGCGATCCGTTCCTGGACGTACTGCCGGTCCAGGATCGACTCCCTGTGGGTGATCAGGAGGCGGTCGACGGTCCGTCCGAACCGGGCCACGCGGCGGGCCAGGGCGTCGGCCGTCGGGCGAAGCATGGGTGAGGCGACGGGTATAACCGGTGTGCGGACCATCCGCCCGAAGCGTTCGCTCGTGAAGCTCCACAGCGTCGGCAGGAACGAGCTGGGCTTCTTCAAGCCGTCCAAGCTCGCTTTGAGTCCCTCGGCGATGTCGCGCATCCCGACGAGTGCGATGAAGGCTTTGAGGACCTCGTTGGCCCCCTCGCCGATGGTGTTGATCCGGGCGTCGCGCATCATCCGTTCGTAAGGCTCGTTGCTGAAGTAGCCCTGGCCTCCGAACACCTGGAGCGTTTCATACACGCCCTGCCAGAGGGCCTCGGTGGAGAAGACCTTGAGGATCGCGGTTTCGAGCATGTAGTCCTCGGCGCCTCCGTCGATCAGAGCGGCCGTCTGATAGGTCGTGGCCTCCATGGCATAGGCGGTCGCGGCCAGGTAGGCGAGTTTCTTCTTGATCAGCTCGAGATCGGCGAGCGGCCGGCCAAACTGATGGCGGCCGGCGGCGTGGCGGGTGGCGGCCGCCAGGCAGACTTTCGCCAGCCCCGTGCAGCTTGCGCCGAAGGTCGTCCGACCGAAGTCGAGCACCGTGAGCGCGACTTTCAAGCCCTTGCCGAGCGGCCCCAGGACGTTCGCCGCGGGGACGGGCATGTTGTGGAAAGCCAGCCGTGCCGTGGCCGTGCCGCGGATGCCGCACTTGGGCATCCGCGCCTCGACGACCTCGAACCCCGGCAGATCGGGCGTGACCAGAAACGCGGTGACCTTCGAGTCGCCACGCGAGTCGATCGTGCGGGCCATGACCGTGAGGACATCCGCGATCGCCCCGTTGGTGATGTACCGCTTGCTGCCGTTCAAGAAATAGTTTTGGCCGTCATCGGACAGCGTGGCCGTGGTCTGGACATTGCTCGCGTCCGAGCCGGCCTGCTCTTCGGTCAGGGCGAAGGCGGCCAGCTTCTCGCCGCGGGCCAGGGGCGGCAGCCAGCGCGCATTCTGCTCGGGCGTGCCGAAGAGGACGAGGGCCCGGAGGCCGATTGAGTGGTGCGCGTTGACGAAGACCGCCGTGGCGGCGCAATGGCCGCCGATCACTTCCATGATCCGGCAGTAACCCATCTGCGAGAAGGCTCGCCCCCCCCACTTCGTGGGCGCGGCCATTCCGAGCACGCCCAGGCCGGCCAGCCCATCGATGACTGATCGGGGTATGTCGGCATCACGGTCGATCGCGGCTGCGTCGATGTGGCTCTCGGCGAACGCGCGCACCGCCGCCACGGCCTCTTCGACACTCGCCCGCTGGCTCTCTGGTAGCTCGGGATAGGGAAAGATCGCGTCGCCGCGAAACTCCCCGCGAAAGAGTGCCTTCGCAAAACCGGCCCGTGCCGGCCCTGAAAACAGCAGCTCTTCCGCTTGCTGAAGTTGCTGGGCCCGCAATGAAGCTGAGCGATCCTCCACCGAAGTCGATACCGGCATGGCGACAGTCTCCTGCCTTGTCGTGGCGAACCGAACGCGAGCGGTCGAGCGGTCGCTCGATCCTTGGGAATTGTACCGTCGCGCTGTACGAAAAGCAGGCTATGAGCTGGCCGAGGAGCCGCGGCATCTTGACACTGTCCGTCAATTTACCGTACAATACGGCAAGTCGGAAGAGAGGTATGCGAGATGCCGAGAGAGCATAAACGCACTGCGCGCATCGAGGCGCGGATCGCTCCTGGGGCGCTGGCGGTTGTAAAACGCGCCGCCGAAATTCAGGGCCGGAGCGTCAGCGACTTTGTCGTTGCCGCCGCCCAGGAAGCCGCGCACCGGACGATCGAGGAAACCCATATCATCCGTCTCTCGGTCGAGGAGCAGTGTCGTTTCGTCGACTTGCTCCTCAATCCGCCGGAGCCGTCGGCGGCTCTCAAGCGCGCCAGGAAAGCCCATGACCGGCTGATCCGGGGATCGCCGTGACAGGAACGTTCCTGATCGAGATCCTCGGCCCCGGACACGATCGGGCAGGGTTCGCAAGTGGTGTCGAGGCACTCGACCGGTATTTCCGGGAGCAGGTAACCCAGGACGTGCGCCGGCGTGCGACGGCCTGTTATGTCGCCCTGGAGGCGCCGGGGTCAAAGATCGCCGGGTTATTATACGCTCGCCGCGGCTGGCGTTCCCCTGGCCGATCTGCCGGCACAGCTTGTCAAACGGCTTCCCCGCTACCCATCCGTTCCCGTAGCGCGGCTCGGCCGCCTCGCGGTCGACCATACCTATCATGGGCGCAAGCTCGGCAGTGCCCTACTGTGGGATGCGGTGACGCGTGCCCTGCGCTCGGAAGTCGCCGTCTTTGCGCTCGTGGTCGACGCCAAGGACGACCAGGCGGAGGCCTTCTACCGTCACCACGGGTTTGTACCGTTCGGCAGTCAGCCGAGGCAGCTTGTCCTTCCGCTGTCATCGCTCGACATCAATGTCAAGAAGTGAAAGACGGCCCTCGAGCGGCCATGGAACAGAAAACCGGCCTGAGCCCCGGAACTCGCTTCGATCACGCCTCGCCCCCCGAAATCGGTCGCTCCTCGTCCGCCTTCGCCGGTCCTCGATCCTGGGCCGGTCGGACCGCGGGCCGGCCGAGTCTCGAGTAGCCTCGCAATCCGGCGTCTTTGCCCACCCAGAAGGCGATGAACGTTCCGATTCCGATCATGAGCAACCGTACGGGACCCAAGTCCATCGCGTGCAACAGGAAATACTGCAAACTGGAATCTGCGTTGAAAGGCTCAAACCACCAGTCCGCGAAGAACGACAGGCCAAGGGCAGCGATCGCGCACACCACTCCTCGAACGAACGAAGGGTGCCTCGCCAGCAAGCTGCATCCGAGTCCCAGCAAGGCACCGGGAATCATCAATCCCAAAAAGCCGTGTTCCAACAGCCAACCGAAGGTGTAGAATCCCAGCACACCGCCGACGATTGCGCCGACGAGACCGAGCAAATTGCTGATCAGATGCCGAGGCATACGCTTCGCTCCCGTGAGAGATCTGATTGCTCCGTTCACGTTGCCCGATCATAACCCTCCCACGAGGCAACGGCCATGAGTTCCGAAACTTCAGGATCGATCTGGCGCTGGGAGCGCACCCCTGACGGCGTCTGGACCCTGTGGTTCGATCAACCCGGCCGATCGCAGAACGTGCTTGACCCAGCCGCCCTCGATGAGCTCGAGACCCACCTGGTGGAGGCCGAAGGCGAGTTCGCGCTCCAGTCGCTGGTGATCCGCAGCGCCAAGCCGAAAGGATTCTGCGCGGGGGTCGACCTCCGGACGATCTTGTCGTGCGGGACGTCGGCCGACGTCGAAACATTCGTCCGCCGGGGCCTGGCGGTGTTCGACCGCCTTTCCGGTTTTGCCGTGCCGACGGTCGCGGTTATCCACGGGGTTTGTTTCGGTGGAGGCCTCGAGCTGGCACTCGCCTGCCGGCGGCGAATCGCCCTGGCGTCGGCCGCGCCCCTTCAGATCGGAACGCCCGATATACACCTCGGCCTGATCCCGGGGTGGGGTGGGATCGATCGGCTTCCGCGACTGATTGGGCCGGACGACGGCGTCGACCTCCTCATCTCGGGCCGATTGATCGGCTATCTCCTGGCCCGATCGCACGGCCTCGTCGACCGGCTGGCCGCGGAAGGCGATCTTGAGGAAGCGGTCGAGCTCATCGGGTCCTCGGCCGTCCCGGAGCGAACGTGGCCGAGGGAAGCCTGGGAATCGGCCTGGAGTCGCGTGCACGCCCAGGTCGAGGAGCAGCCGGGAGATCATCCCGAGGCCCAGCTCAAAATACTGACAATCGTCGCGATCGACCAAGCCCACGGCCGCGACGCCGCTCGCGAGGGCATCGCACCAGCCCTGGCTGAGCTGGCGATGACGGACGTGGTTCGAGACTCGGTGGGCGCCTTCCTCCAGAACGAATAGCCTCAGTTGGACACGCCGCCGATCAGCTCTCCCTCACCGGTCATGTAGCCGCGTTGTCCGTGCTGGGTCAGGTCGAGGCCGAGCTCCTCTTCCTCGGCACTGACGCGCAGGCCCAGGAGCCGGTCGATCACCAAGAGGAGCGACAGGGTCATGAGGATGGTGTAGACTGCGACCGCGGCGGTCGCGACCGCCTGGGCGAGCAACAGATTGGCGTTGCCGTCCAGCAGGCCGCCGGCCTGCTCGGTGAGGGCCGGGGTCGCCAGGACGCCGAGAGCCAGCACGCCGGCCAGGCCGCCGATCCCATGGACCCCGAAGACGTCGAGCGAATCGTCGTAGCCCAGCTTCGCCTTGAGCAAGATCGCGGCGTAACAGAGCGGGCAGACCAGCACCCCGAGGAAGAGCGCACCGATGGGGGTGACGTATCCGGCCGCGGGCGTCACGGCGACCAGACCGGCGATCGCGCCGGTGCAGGCGCCGAGTACGGTCACCTTCCGCTTCTGGAAATACTCGAGCGCGCTCCAGCTCACGACCGCCGCGGAACCTGCAAGGTTGGTCGCCACGAAGGCCGCGACCGCTCTCCCATTGACTCCCCGCGCCTGCCCGACGTTCAGTCCCAGCCAGCCGTACCACAGCAGAGCCGTTCCCAGTGCGGTCAGCGTCAGGTTGTGCGGGTGCAGGTCCTCGGTGTCCAGCCCCTTCCGCTTGCCCAGCACCAGCGCGCAGCATAAGGCCGCCAGCCCCGATGTGAGGTGCACGACCAGCCCACCGGCGAAGTCGAGCGCACCCAACTGCTTGAGCCAGCCGCCAGGGCCCCAGATCCAGTGCGCGACCGGGCCATAAACCAAGGTCGCCCAGAGCAGCGTGAAGACCAGGTACGCCGAGAACTTCATCCGTTCGGCGATCGCGCCGGAGATGAGCCCCACTGTGAAGACCGCGACCATCATCTGGAAGACCATGAAGAGCTGGTGGGGGACGAGCGGCGCCACGAGTGGGTTCGGCTCCAAGCCGACGCCCCGCAGCCCAAACCATTGCCCGCCGCCGCAAAAGCCGAAGGCGGCGTCGCGGCCAAACGCCAGACTATAGCCGCCCAACACCCACTGCATCGACACGACCCCCAGCAGGATGAAGCTCTGCTGAAATGCGGACAGGACGTTCTTTCGCCGTACCATCCCCCCGTAGAAGAAACCCAGTGCGGGTGTCATCAACATCGCCATCGCCGCGCAGGCCATGACCAGCAGGCTGTCGGCCGAACGGATCGCCGGGTGGTCAACCCTCGCGGCCGGTCGTCCGGCCGGCGCCGACTCCGTCACGCCCGGCGGTACGCCCGGCTCATCGGCCCGTCCCCAGCTCTCCCGGACCAGGACCAACGCGCTCAGCAAGCCCAGCAGGGTTGTCACGCATACGGCCGCCGTCCGCTGCTTCTTCATGATCGCGCTCCGCGGAATCGCCGCCTTGATCTTGTATGGACTGGTTGACCGGGATTGGTCCGGAACGCGAACCGATCGGGGAGAGGGCTATCATGTTAGCATCCTGGCCGGCTGTGAGAAGACGAGACGGTTTCCACTTCAACCGGAAAGGTCGACGACCATGGCGCCAGGGCAACGCGTTTCGACCACGTGCCGCGCCAGGTTGAACCAGTGTGAGCAGCCGTTCAGGATCACGCTATCGGCCGTCGCGACGATCTCGCCGGATCGTTCCAGGACAGGGTCGGCGCTATCGACGAGCTCGACGGACCAGTCGTGAGATAAAGCGGAGGCGGTCCGGAGGACCAGGCTGCGAATCCGCCCGCTGTTCGAGACCGGGCGGTCGAACAGCCAGCCGGCCTGACGAACGCCCAGCTCAACCAGCACGCCCGCGAGTTGTTCGAGGGCCGGCTCCGTCTCGGCGACCGTGCGGTAACTCCCGTGGACGCCGGCGATGTCCCGGCAGGCTTGGTCGCGGCAGACGAGCACGACCGCGCCCCCGAGCGCGGCCTCGATCGTGGTGAGGACGTTGAACCCGTCGATCAGGAGGTTCCGTCCGGCGAGATCGGCCGCGGCGACCTGGCGCGCCCGCCGCCGGTCGCGGGCTTGGTCCGAGCAGGCCGCCCGCCGCACGGCCTGCCGCTGGCGCTCGGTCAGGCGCCAGCGGTCGCCGGTCAGCTTGAGTGAGGAAACCGGCGCGTAGCCTCGCCCCAGCAGCCAGGACAGGTCCGCCACGGCCGCGCGTAACGCCGGCCGGCTCGGCGGCCCGAATGCCAGGGCGTCGCGCGGATCGGCGCCGCGATGAGCTCGCTTGTCCGGCACGTCGGGCTGGCCTCGCTCGTAACGCTACCTCTGGTAGGTCCCCATCAATTGCCCCTCGGCCAGCACGTGGCCCTTGATCGCCTTGAGCAGGCCCGCCTTATCGAGCCCCTCCGCGAGGTGGAGCGCCTTGTCCAGAGCAAAGAGCTTGAAAAAATAGCGATGCACGCCGTGCCCCTTCGGCGGCGCGGGGCCACGATAACCCACCGATTTCCACGAATTCCGCCCCTGAAGAGCCGTGGGGGGAAAGCCCGGCCGAAACACGGGAGGAACGCCCTCGGGCAGCACGTACGTTGCCACCGGCACCTTGTAGATGACCCAGTGAACCCAAGGCTCGCTGGTGGGTGCGTCGGGATCGTCGACGATCAGCGCCAGCTCGAGGGCCGCCGGCGGCACGCCCGACCACGAAAGCGCGGGTGAGAGGTCCTCTCCGTCCCCGGTGTGCCGGCGCGGAATCGTTTTTCCTTCGGCAAAGGCTGAACTGCTCACAGTGAGACTCATCGTCGTGCCCCCGAAAAAAAGAGCGAAACGCCCAGACCAACGCGCATCCTTGCATCCCCTTCACGTCGCGAGGGGATCGACCGATCGTTCATTCTACCGCTTCGCTCGTCTGAAAGAACGCATGACGCTCGTTCCGGTCCCGCCGATGGCCGGCCGGTTCCGATCGCGCCCTCGATCTTACCATCCGGTGACCTCCCGATTGTCGAATCAGGAATGTTGAGGAGAGATCGGGCGCCGATTATGCTGTTGATATGACGAGTGAAGACAATCCGCTTCGAGAAGACGATGAATTGTTGCGCCGCGCCGAGTCGGGAGACGAGAAGGCACTCGGGGAGCTCTTCGCCAAGCATCGCCAGCGGCTTTCCAAGATGGTCGGGGTGCGCCTCGACCGGCGGTTGCATCGGCGGCTGGACGTGTCCGACGTGTTGCAGGACGTCTATCTCGACATGGTTCGCCGGATTCCCGAGTACGTCCTTGCCCCGTCGGTTCCGTTCCACGTATGGTTGCGCTCCCTGGCCGGCCAGCGCCTGGTCGACCTGCACCGTCGACACCTCGGGGCCCAGATGCGGACCCCGGACCTCGAGGTTTCGCTGCATCGCGGGGCGCTGCCGCAAGCCTCGTCGGTATCGCTGGCATAGCAACTCCTGGGGTATCTGACCTCTCCGACCCAGGCCGCGGTCCGGGCGGAGCTCCAGGTGCGCCTCCAGGAGGTGCTCAATGCCATGGAGCCGCTTGACCGCGAGATCATCGTCATGCGGCACTTCGAGGAGCTGAGCAACGTCGAGGTGGCCGAGGTGTTGGGGATCGAGAAGTCAGCGGCGAGCAAGCGATACCTCAGGGCAATCCGTAAGCTGAGGGAGGTCCTGGTTGGCATTCCGGGCTTTTTCGACTCGTGAAGATTGCTGGCCGCCGGACCACAAGAGTGCGCAGCTCGTCAAGCTGATGGCCCCGATCCTTCCTCACAGAAGAGACGCCGAGGACGCCCATGGTGGATTCCAGTTCGGAGCACGACCGTCTCGATGAGCTGGCGGAGGAATTCGTCGAGCGGCACCGCCGCGGCGAGCACCCTTCGCTATCCGAGTACCTCACGCTCTACCCTGAACACGCCGAGGCGATCCTCCAACTTTTCCCGGCGCTGCTCAAGCTGGAGCAGCTCAAGCCGGCCGAGCCAGGAGGGCCCGACCCGACCACCGAGTCGACGCCGAGCCCCAGCTCGCCCGTATTGAACGAGCTGGGCGATTTCCGAATCCTCCGCGAGGTGGGTCGCGGCGGGATGGGAATCGTCTATGAAGCGGAACAGGTCTCACTGAGCCGGCATGTCGCACTCAAGGTTTTGACCCGAGCCGCGCTGCTCGATCCCCGCCAGATCCTGCGATTCCGACGCGAGGCCCGGGCCGCGGCCCGGCTGCATCACACCAACATCGTCCCCGTCTTCGGCGTCGGTGAGCACGACGGCTTGCATTTCTACGTCATGCAGTTCATCCGCGGGTTGGGGCTCGACGAGGTCCTCGATGAGTTGCGCCGGTTCGGAAAACGGGTCGTGCGGGAGTCGAAGGCACGACCCAAGCCCGCGGAGGAGGGTGAGGGGCTCGCCGCCGAGCTTACGGTCGCCGGCCTGGCCCGCAGCCTCGATCGCCCCCGGCGTTCGCCACCGTCGTCGACGCGCGAAATTGCTTCCCACGCTCCACCGGTGCGTCTGTCCGATATCGACACCGGACCGAAGCCCGCCGGGTCGACGCAGACTGTGGGAACCGTACGCGACGGCGATGACGCCGGCTCTCCGGTTGCGACGACTCATCGCCGGCGAGCCAGCGATTCCTCGCTGGGCAGTCCGGGTCGAGAACGCTGGCGGAACGTCGTCCGGATCGGCATGCAGGTCGCCGAGGCGCTGGACCACGCCGCCGCCCAGGGCATCCTCCATCGCGATATCAAGCCTTCGAACCTGCTGCTCGATCTCGAGGGGACGATCTGGGTGACCGATTTCGGCCTGGCAAAGGCGATGGACGACGTCGCAAGCTTGACGGAAAGCGGCGATATTATTGGGACGTTGCGATACATGGCGTCCGAGCGGCTCCGCGGTCGCGGCGACATCCGAAGCGACATCTGCAGCCTGGGATTGACCCTCTACGAGCTGCTCACGCTCCGCCCCGCCTATCTGGAAACGGACCGTCACGGGCTGATGACCGAGATCCTGCGTCACGACCCGCCCAGACCGAGGGCGATCGATCCATGGATCCCGCGCGACCTTGAGACGATCGTGCTCAAGGCGATCGCGCGCGACCCGGCCCGCCGCTACGCCACCGCCGCGGCCCTCGCCGAAGACCATCGCCGGTTCCTCGAGGGCCGGACCATCCTGGCGCGGCGCGCCGGCCAGGCGGAGCAGCTCTGGCGGTGGTGTCGCCGCAACCCGGTCATTGCCTCCCTCGCCGGCTCGCTGGCGCTCGCGTTCCTGGCGATGGGAATCCAAGGGGTCTGGTCGTACCGGCGGATCAGCCGGGCGCTCGCCGCCGCCGAGGCTCAGACTTATCTGGCCACCCAGGGCGAAGCCGACCTGCTCCGCTTGGCCCATCCCACCGGCTGGCGCGATCGCGCTCTCTTGGGCCTCAGCCGGCTCACCGCGATCGACACCCCGGGCCGTGACCTGGTCGAGCTGCGGGGCCAGGCCGTCGCCTGTCTCGGCGAGCTCGACGTCCGCGAGCTGGCACGGCTCAAGGGGTCGAAGGGGATGATCCGGTCCCTCGACTTCAGCCTCGACGGCCGCACCCTGGCGACGGCGAGCGAGGAAGACGACGTGCTGCTCTGGGACCTGGAGGGCCGGCGGCTCATGCGGCGGGTTGTCGACCCCGCCCTGGACCCTCCGCAATTCCGCACGCCGAACGCCCCTTGGCCCTCCGTGCGTTTTCGCCCCGACGGCGGCCTGGTATACGCGACCTGGAACCGGAGCGTGGCGGCGCTCGACTCGCCCGAAGCCGGGTCGCCCCGGACGTTTGCGACCTGCCCGGCCCCGGTTCGCTCGGTGAATCTGGACCGCAACGTGCGCCTGGTCGTCGTGGGCTGGGCGTACAACCACATCGGGGTATTCGACTCGGTCACCGGCACGCTCAAGCGGTCGTTGGAAGCGACCCCGATGGGAGTGCTCGTCCCGGTCGCGGTGAGTCCCGACGGGTCGCGGCTGGCGACGGTGGGCCCCGGGGGCGAGGTCCTAGTTCACGACCTCGGCCGCGACGTGCCCGCGCGGGGCCTGGGCCGGCTCGGCATCGAGGTCAAGGCCCTGGCCTTCAGCCCCGACGGCCGGTCGCTTGCCGCCGCGATGATGGACGGGATTGTCCGGCTCTGGGACCTGCCCGGGGGCTCCGAGCGGCCGGCCTTGCACGGCCATTCGGCCGCCGCTACGGGGGTCGCGTTCAGCCCCGACGGCACGCTGGTCGCGACGATCGGCATCGACCAGACCGCGCGGCTGTGGAACGCACGGAACGGCCTCTCCGTCCAGACCCTCAAGCCCGGCATCGGCGGCTTGGGCAGCGTCGCCTTTAGCCCTGACGGTGAGCGGCTCGCCGTCGGCTCGAACGAAGTTTGTCTCTACCAGCTCGTCGGCCGGCACGAGCGCCGCCGGCTGGCCGGCCACTTCGACGTGGTACGCGGCTTGGCCTTCCACCCGAAAAAGCCGCTGCTGGCCAGCGTCTCGGCCGACACGACCGCGATCCTCTGGGATCGCGCGCCGCGGCAATGGGGGTGTAACGAGGGACGGCAGGCGCAGTCCCTCGCCTGGAGCCCGGACGGGTCGTTGCTGGCCACCGGTGCCAACACATACCCTTCGGTTCCCGGCGCGCCGCCCGTGATCCTCTGGGACGCGGAGGGCTTGCTGCCACGGGGCAAGCTGCCGGTTTACGACTCGGCCGTGAAGTCGCTTGCGTTCGACCGGTTGGGCCACCGGCTGGCTACGGGGTTCGAAGACGGCGCGGCCGTCGTTTGGGACCTCGACCGCCTGGAGTCGCACCGACAGGTCCGGCTGGGCAGTCCTGTCGAGGCGCTCGCCTTCCTCGGCGACGGCTCACGCCTGGTCGCCGCCGCCGTGGATGGAGCCGTCGTCGTCTTCGACCTGGACCAGGAAGAGCCGGTCTCCCGCACGGAGGTTCCTGGGGGCACCCTTGCGATGGCTGTGGCGCCCGGCGAACGGGCGGTGATCGTCGCGGGCGTCGACGGCGGAATCCGGACCCTCTCGCTCCCCGACTTGAAGACCGTCCACTCCAAACCCAACGCGCATTCCGCGCCGGTCCACGGGCTGGCCCTCAGCCCCGACGGCCGATTGCTCGTGTCGGGGGGGCTGGACCGTCGCGTCGTCTTCCGCGACGCCTCGAACCTGGAGCCGCTCTTCGGCCTGGACCAGGACGCCCCGCCGCTGCGCCTGGCCTTCGACCGCGAAGGCCGCCGCCTGGCGATCGCCGGTGAAGAGAATGAAGTGACGCTCTGGGACCTGACTCCGGTGCGCTCCGCGCTGGCCGGTCTCGGCCTGGACTGGGGGCCGGAGATCAAGCCGCCCGGTCCGCGGGGGCAGGGGCCCGCGGAACCCGCGCGCCCTTGGGTCGTCGCGGCAGACCCCGCTCCGGCCGGTCGCGCGCTGGCCTGCCCTCGTCCGGCAGGGCCGCGACGCCGTTGCGCTGGGCGATCAAGCCGGAGCGGACGCCTTCTTCGCCCGGGCCGCCGCGCTCGCGCCGGAGGACCTGCAGCGGTTCCTCCACGTCGAATGATGGGTCGCCGGGCTCTACCCCGAGGACCTGCGGGCCGCCTACGCACCCGAGTCGGACCCCGATCCGTCGCGCCCGGTCGCCGGCCCCCCGCCGTCCGGCGGGGGCGCGCCGGCCGAGCTGACCTGGCGGTCGGTCCCCGCCGGGATCAACAGCGGCATGAACTTCCTTGGCGCGTTCGGCGGGTCCGATCAGCACTGGATCGACCACTGCTGCGGCTACGCCCTGACCTACGTCTACGCCAAGGAGGAACGCCAGGTGATCCTCTCGGTCGGCGGCTGCAACGACCTCTCGCGGATCTGGGTCAACGGCCGGCTCGTGTTCGAATACACGGCGGCCGGCAGGTCGAGCTTGGATCACGACCAGGTGCCCATCGCCCTGCGGGCCGGCCGCAACACTCTGCTGGTCAAGCTGACCAACAACGTCGGCTATTGGGGGATCTACCTGCGGCTCACGTCGGACCCGGCCGCGTTCGGCAACGCCCACGCGAAGCGAGGTCGGTGGGCCGAGGCGGTCGCGGCGCTGGCCGGCGCGCACGCGGCCCGCCCCGATGACCTCGAGCTCCGCCGCCGCTACGCCCTCGCGCTGGTTGCTGCCGGTGAAGTGGACCGATACCATGCGACCTGTCAGGCGTGGCTCAAGGCGTCCGGCTCCGTCCCCGACCCGTTCCTCGCCGAATCGGTCGCCCGGTGCTGCGTCTTTGGCCCCGGTGCGGTCGCTGACCGCGAAGCCCCTGTCCGCCTCGCCGGTTCCGCACGCGCGATCGACCCGGAGGATCGCTCAGGCCGCGCGCGGACGACGCTCGGCGCCGCGCTCTACCGGGCCGGGCGGTTCGATGAAGCGATCAAGCAGCTCGGGCCGAACGCCCCGGGGGACGGCCGCGAAGGAACTCCCATCGACTGGGCCTTCCTGGCCCTGGCGCACGCCCGGCGCGGGGACCGGCCGGAAGCCCGGCGCTGGCTGGAGAAGCGGTCGAGCCGGACTCCTCCGACCGATGAGACCGTCGACCCGTTCTGGAATGAGCTGACGATCCAACTGCTCCACCGGGAATGCCGGGCACTGCTCGAGAACGGCCCAGGTTGACGCTGGGCTCCCCCAGCCGAGCCTGCCGCGGCCGGCTTTCATTCCTCACCGCGTGGCCTGACTTTTCCTCCCTGTGACACCACCTCGCCGTGGCGAGGCAGGCCATTGCGCTCGTTGCCTTTTTTCAAAAAAAAAGATCTGAGCTGTCCTCGCGCGCTCCGGGAATACGGAACAAGTCTTGGGGGGATAACGAAGCCTTCCGACCCGCTGCCTTTCTTCAGAACGGCCCGCGACGTCCCCCAAGGCCGTTGCCCACGCATCAATCGCGCGTCCTGGAAACCCGATCCAGGTAATTCCGAGCCAAGTGGCATCCCCAGAGGAGAACGATCATGTTGCGCCTCCAGCAGATGAAGACCGGCGAAGCTCCGCGCCTGCGGCGGACGATTGAGATCACCTCAAAACCGAAGCCGGCGCCGCGGCGGAACCGGAAGCCGCTGTTGGAGGTGCTCGAGGACCGACAGTTACTCTCGGGGAATACCTACACTGTCAGCAACACCGGGGATACGGGCTCCGGCTCCGGCTTGTCCGGTGACCTGCTCTACTGCGTCGCCCAGGCGAACGAGAACTCCGGCAGCACGATCCAGTTCGAGTCCGGCCTTACGGGCACGATCCAGTTGACCAGCGGCCTGCACCTGAGTGCGAACGTGACGATCAACGGACCGGCGTCGGCCGTGGCGGTGGCGGGTGGTGGATCGTCGTCGAATTTCAGCGTGTTCACGGTGAATTCCAACGTGTCCGCGACCATCTCCGGGCTGACGATCACCAACGGGTATTCGTCCTCCGGCGGCGCGTTGGTCAACCTCGGCGCGGTCACGCTCACCGACGACACCTTCGCCGATAACTCGGCGTCGTTCGACGGCGGTGGTGTCTCCAACTACGGTAGGGCCACATTCACCAACGACACCTTCGCCAATAACTCGGCGTACTTGGGCGGCGGCATTGCCAACCAAGGCACAGCGACGCTGATCAACGCCACCATCGCCGGGAACGCGGCGACCGTCGCCGGCGGCGTCTGGAACGACGCCACGGCGGCCCTTGACAACACCATCGTGGCCAACAACGCCAGCGGCGGTGATATCGACAACTCCGCGAGTCTCAGCGGCAGCTACGACCTGATCGGCGACGGCAGCGGAACCGTGAGCCTCGCCCACTCGCTCGCCGGCAACCCGCTGCTCGCCGCCCCGGGCAACTATGGCGGGACGACCCAGACCATGGCCTTGCTGCCCGGTAGCCCGGCCATCGACGCCGGGGCCGCGACGATCGCGGGCGTCAAGGTCCTGGCGACCGACCAGCGCGGCCTGGGGCGGGTCGGCAATGTCGACATCGGCGCGTTCGAGAGCCAGGGGTTTACCTTGTCCCCCGTCGCGGGGAGTACACCCCAGACGACGTATCTGAACGCAGCGTTCACGAATGCGCTGGCCGTCACCGTGACCGCCAAGAATTCAGTCGAGCCGGTCAACGGCGGGGTCGTGAGCTTCACCGCGCCGACCTCGGGCGCCTCGACCACGCTGTCGGCCACGACCGCGACCATCGCGGGCGGGACCGCCAGCGTCACGGCCACGGCTAACAGCACGCTGGGGACTTACAAAGTGACGGCATCGGATGCCAAGGATAAGCCAGCGTCGTTCACCTTGACCAACGGCGTATTCACGGTCACCAGCACCGGGGATTCGGGCTCCGGCTCCGGTTTGTCGGGTGACCTGCTCTACTGCATCACCCAGGCAAACGAGCACCCCGACAGCATGATTCAGTTCGGCTCCGGCGGCACGGGCACGATCCAGTTGACCGGCGGCCTGACCCTGAGTGCGAACGTGACTATCAACGGCCCCGGCGAGTCGCTGCTGGTGGAGGGGGGCGGGTCGGGGTCACATTTCAGCGTGTTCACCGTGAATGCCGGAGTGACCGCGAGCATTTCCGGGTTGACGATCAGCAACGGAACATCGTTGAGCGGCGGAGGTGTTGATAACGCCGGCACGCTGACGCTCACGAGCGACACCCTCTCCGCAAACGTGGCGACGAACGACGGCGGCGGTGTCTACAACGCGCCCGGCGCAACGCTGACACTCACGAGCGACACCCTCTCCGCAAACGCGACTTTCAGCTCCTTCCACCTGGCGGACCAAGGAGGCGGCCTTGCCAACTACGGCACGGCCACCCTCACCAACGACACCTTCGCCAATAACTCTGCTCCCAACGGCGGCGGCATCGACAACGCCGGCACGGCGACGCTGATCAACGACACCATCGTCGGGAACACGGCGTACGTGGGCGGCGGCGTCCGCAACAGCGGCACGATGGCACTTGACAACACCATCGTGGCCAAGAGCAGCCATGACAAGGATATTTCCAACTCCGCGAGTCTCAGCGGCAGCGACGACCTGATCGGTGACGGCAGCGATCTGGCGAGCCTCTCCGCGTCACAGGGCGGCAATCCGCTGCTCGTCGCCCTGGGCAGTTATGGCGGGACGACCCAGACCATGGCCCTGTTGCCCGGCAGTCCGGCCATCGACGCCGGGGCCGCGACCATCACCGGCGTGACCATCCCGACCGTGGACCAGCGCGGCCTAGGGCGGGTCGGCGGCGTCGACTTGGGCGCGTTCGAGAGCCAGGGGTTTACGATGACCCCCGTCGTGGGGAGTTCACCGCAGGCGACGCTGGCCGGCACCGCATTTGCCAAGCCGCTGGACGTCACCGTGCTGGCCAACAATCCGGTTGAACCGGTCGACGGCGGCGTCGTGAGCTTCGCGGCGCCGACCTCGGGCGCCACGGCCGTGCTCTCGGCCACGACCGCGACCATCACCGCGGGGACCGCCAGCGTCACGGCCGTGGCCAACGGCACGGTGGGTCAATACAGCGTGTCGGCAACGGACCCCGCGGCAGCGCCGGCGACCTTCTCCTTGGCCAACGGCGCTGTATACACCGTCACCGACACCACGGATTTGGGGTCCGGATCCGGTCTGTCCGGTGATCTGCGCTACTGCATCAACCAGGCAAACGAGACACCCGGCAGCACGATTGAGTTCGGCTCCGGCGTCACAGGCTCGATCAACCTGGGTAGCGGCCTGAACCTGAGTGCGGACACGATTATCACCGGCGCCGGGGCGTCGATTGCGGTGATTGGTAACGGACCTTACCGCGTGTTCGTCGTGGATTCGGGCGTGACCGCGACCATCTCCGGGCTGACGATCACCGAGGGGGAACTGGGGTACGGCGGCGGTGTTTCCAACGGTGGCGTGCTCACGCTCACCGACGACACCATCGTCCAGTGCCAGGGGTGGCAGGGCGCCGGCGTCTACAACGGCGGCGTCGTCACACTGATCAACGACACCATCACCCAAAACGTTGCGGGCGTCGGCGGCGGGGGCGTTTTCAACGACGGCACGGCGATTCTGATCAACGACACCATTGTCGGGAACACGTCGTTCTACTGGGGCGGCGGCATTTCGAACTCCACCAATGCCACGATGGAGCTTGACAACTCCATCGTTACTAACAACAACTACCACGATCAATCTAACATTCCGAGTGATCTCAGCGACCAGGGGACTATATTCGGCGGCTCCGACATGATCAACGACATCCTTTGGGATGGCGGGACGGACCACCTCACCAATGCACTCACGGGCAAGCCGCTACTCGCTTCGCTGGGCAATTATGGCGGGACGACCCAGACCATGGCGCTGCTGCCCGGCAGCCCGGCCATCGACGCCGGCAACACGGCCCTGGCCGTCGACGCCCGGGGCAATCCCTTGACCACCGACCAGCGTGGCATGAAGCGGGTCGTCGGTGCCGCCGTCGACATCGGCGCGGTCGAGAGCGGGGGGTTTACCTTGACGCCCGTCCCGGCGAGTTCGCCGCAAACGACGCTTATCGACGCCGCGTTCACAAACCCCCTGACGGTCTCCGTTGCCGCGAACAACAAGTCCGAGCCGGTCGACTCGGGCTTCGTGACGTTCGCGGCGCCCTCCTCGGGCGCCTCGGCCACATTATCGGCCACGACCGTGACCATCCTCGCGGGGACCGCCAGCGTCACGGCCACGGCCAACGGCAGGGGGGGATGTACGGCGTGACGGCAACGGGCGTCGGCGATAAGCCGGCGTTGTTCTCGTTGGACAACAACGCGCTGTATACCGTCACCAACACCGGGGATTCGGGCTCCGGCTCCGGTCTGTCCGGTGACCTGCGCTACTGCATCACCCAGGCGGATGGTCAGAACGTGAGCACGATCCAGTTCAGCCCCAGCGTCACGGGCACCATCGCCCTCTTCAGCGGTCTGACGACCAGCTCGAACGTGACGATCGCGACTGCCGGGGCGTCGTGGTTGTCGGTGCAAGGTGGCGGGCCGACGTCGGATTTCAGCGTGTTCACCGTGAACCGTTACGCGATTGCGACCATATCCGGGCTGACGATCACGAACGGGTATTCGTATGAAGGCGGCGCTGTTTACAACGACGGCAGGCTGGTGTTGACCAACGTCACCATCTCCGGAAATTCTTCCGGCGACACCGGAGTGGTCTCGAACGCGCCTTTCGCCACGGCGACGCTGACCAACGACACCATCGCCGGAAACGGGGGGGGCGGCTTCTTCAACTTCGGTACGGGGACGCTGACGAACGCCACCATCTCCGGAAACACGGGGCACGGCGGCGTCTACAACTGGACCGGCGCCACGGTAACGCTGACCAACGCCACCATCTCCGGAAACACAGGGTACGGCGCCGTCTACAACAACGGCACGGCGACGCTGAGCAACACCACAATCTCCGGAAATAGCGGCGGAGTCACGAACGACGGCGGTACGGTGACGCTTGACAACACCATCTTGGCCAACAACGACGGCGGTGATCTCAGCGGCTACGGCAATCTCAGCGGCAGCAACGACCTGATCGGCGACGGCAGCGGACTCGCGACACTCACCAACTCCGTCTCCGGCAACCCGCTGCTCGCCCCGCTGGGCAATTATGGCGGGTCGACGCAGACCATGGCGCTGCTGCCCGGCAGCCCGGCAATCGACGCCGGGTCCGCGACGATCACGGGCGTCACAGTTCCGACCACCGATCAGCGCGGCCAAGGGCGGGTCGGCGCCGTCGACATCGGCGCGTTCGAGAGCCAGGGGTTCACGCTAACGCCCGTGACCGGCAGCACGCCGCAGAGCGCGACTGCCGGGACCGCCTTCGCCAACCCAGTGGCTGTCAACTTGACGGCCAACAACGCCGTCGAGCCGGTTGCCGGCGGAATCGTCAGCTTCTCGGCGCCCTCGACCGGCGCCTCGGCGACCCTCAGCCGAACCGGACCAGTGACGATCGGGAGCAACGGCCTGGCGAGCGTCACTGCCACGGCCAATGCGATGGGCGGACCGTACACCGTGACCGCCTCCACCCTTGGGGCCGGCTCGCCGGTCTCCTTCAGCCTGACCAACACGGTCACGATGGTCTTCTCGGGGCTGACGAGCCCGACGATCGCCTACGGCACGGCCACGGTGAGCCTCTCGGGCACGATCCTCGCCGGTACGGTCGTCCCGGCCGGCAGCGTCTCGATCACGCTCGCCGGAGTCACGCAGGCGGCCATGATTCAGTCGAGCGGCAACTTCTCGACCGTTTTCAACACCGCGACGCTCGGCGAGGCCGGTTCGCCGTACACAATCACCTACGCCTACGCGGCCAGCGGCGAGTTTTCGTCCGCCAGCACAACGTCCACTCTGAACGTCCAGCAGGCAACCCCGACGGTCAGCGTCGCGGACTCAGGCGGCACCGACAACGGCTCGCCCTTCCCCGCCACGGCCACCGTGGCCGGTGTGGTCGCGGGGGTCGACAGCACTCCCGCCGCCACCCTCGAGGGGGTCGCCCCATCGCTGACCTACTACAGCGGCACCTATACGACCGTCGCACAGCTCGTCGGCGCTACGCCCCTGGGCGGCGCGCCGGTCGTGGCGGGCTCGTACACCGTGTTAGCTTCGTTCCCCGGCAGCGCCGACTACACCACCGCCACGGCGGTGGCGAACTTCGCCATTACTGCACCTCTGCCTCTGACTCTGACCGGCCTAGGCCCCGTCTCCCCCAACCCGCGGAATTCGTCGGTTTCGAGTCTCAACGTCACCTTCAATCGGCCGATCAACCTGAGCAGCTTCACGACCGGCAATCTGACCCTGACCGACAACGGCGGGGCCAATCTGATCGCCGGCAGCGTCACCATCACGTTTGTCTCGGCCTCGACCTACCAGGTCGGCGGCCTGACCGGTCTGACCGGGGCCGAGGGGAATTACACGCTGAACGTGAGCGCCGCCGGCATCCAGGATCAGAACGGCATTGCCGGCACGGGTTCGCTCTCGACCTCCTGGCTGATGGATACCACGCCGCCGGTCAGCGACGTCAACGCGCTGCCCCATCGCGGCACCAGCCTGAGCTTCGCCGTCTCCGTCACCGGCTCCGATCCCACCGGGGCGGGGAACAGCCCGCCCTCCGGCGTCGCCTCGTACGATATCTACGCTTCGACCAACGGGGGCGCATGGACGCTCTGGACGAATGTCGCCGCGTCCAACCCCACGGCCACTTTCACCGGCCAGAGCAACACGACCTATTGCTTCTATAGCATCGCCCACGACAATGCCGGCAACACCGAGTCCAAGAACCCGCGGATCGAGACCAGCACGTATCTCCCCGATTTGACCCCGCCGGTCACCTCCGTCGACAGCACGACCGGGACGAACCCGACCACGGTCAACAACGGTACGGGTACTTTCACGCTCAACCTGACCGGGACCGATGCGGGCGGCAGCGGTCTTGCGTACTTCGAGGTCCTCGTGGCGATCGACGCCCAGCCGTACCAGCAGATCGGCGCGGCCATCCCCGCCGGCGTGCCCGACAAGACCGGCGCCGACCACTCCACGGCCACCTACCAGGGCCTCGACGACGGCGTGACCCATCAATACGGGTTCTACAGCATCGGCCTCGACGGGGCAGGCAACGTCCAGGCGACTCCGTCGGCGCCCAACCTCAGCCTCGCCGAGACGTTCGCCCAGCCGGCGGCCCTCCAAGTGACCGGCCTGACCGTCGAGCATGGCGCTGCCGAGCGGTCGTACATCCGCTACCTCGACATCGCCTTCAACGAATCCGACAGCCAGTCCGGCAGCGATCTCACGCAGATCGCCGGCTCGGTGGGATCCGCCAGCCCCGAGATCAAGCTCTACCAGTACGACCTGGCCGGCGACGCATCGAGCAAGACGGCGGTGTCGCTCCACGGCACGACAGTCGAGGTCATCGACCACGCGATCGAGCTCGACTTCGGGGCCGCGGGGATCGGCGGCGCCAACAGCACGACCCCGGCCGACGGGTACTACGAGCTGGACACCGTCCTGCCAAACGGCCAAACGTCTGTGCACCACTTCTACCGCCTGCTGGGCGACGTCACCGGTGACGGAGTGGTCGACAACAACGACCTGAACGCGATCGCCGCCGGGCTTGGCCAGACCACGCCCGCGGGTTTGACGCCGCTGAACGCGGACGTCAACGGCGACGGCTCGGTCAGCGCGTTCGACCTGACGCTGGCCACCCGGTCGAAGGGCCGGAAACTGGGATCGGGCCTTTCCCTGGGATGAGTCAGACTGGGGACAAAGCCCGAGAAAGGAAGACTGTGATGCCACGACGAGTTCGTAGAAGGGTGCCTCGCGGGGTTGGCCATCCCGGCGCGGGCCGGCCTGGCGATCGCGAAAGAAAACCTCGGCCGTTCCCTTTCTGATCTTGAACGAATGAAGCATCCCTGTCATCTTGCCGCGGACGGGTTCCGCCCCAGTTGGCTTCGGCTCGATCGACCTGTTGCCGGGTGCCACTGGCTGTGCCAGTGTCATCCCAGTCGCAGCGCGTAGGGCGGTTCCGCGATCGAGATCTCATCAGACGATCCGACGGGAGGGACGCAAGGATGCGGCCGATCTTGTTCGTCATTCCGGGGTGGGAGATCAAGATCCATAGCTACGGAGTGTTGATCTTCCTGGCCTGCTTCGCCGCGCTCGCAATGGCTGTCTGGCGCGTGAAGCGCGAGAAGCTCGATCCGAACATCATCTACGAGCTGGCGACCTGGCTGTTCCTGGGCGGAGTGGTCGGCGCGCGCGGGCTGTACGTTATTCTCCACCCCGAGACGATCCAGAGCGCGGGAGACATCTTCCGGAGCTGGCAAGGGGGAAACGTCTTCTATGGTTGCATCTTGGGGGGGCTGACCGGTTCCTTGATTTACTGGTACCGGCGCCCATTTCCCTTCTGGCCGGTGGCCGACGCGGTCGCGCCGGCCGTGGCGGTCGGAGCAGCGATGGGCCGGATCGGCTGTTTCTTGAACGGCTGCTGCGATGGCGCGGTCTGCGCGCTCCCCTGGGCGGTTCGTTGTCCGGCAGGCTCCCATGCCTGGGTCCGCCAGTTGAACGCCGGCTTGATCTCGCCGGGTGCGCCGGCATCGTTGCCAGTGCATCCCACCCAGCTCTACGCGGCCCTGGCCGGGTTCATCGTCCTCGGGCTCCTCCTGGCTCATTTTGCTCGTCGCCGCCGGCCCGGCGAGGTCATGGCTCTGCTCATGATCCTCTACTCTTCGAGTCGCTGGCCGGTCGAGGCGCTCCGGGCCGACGAGCATGCGGTGTTCGCGGGCATGACCTCGTCACAAAATATCAGCGTCGCCCTCTTGATCTTCGGTCTGGCGCTCTGGTTCGGTCTGAGAGGGAGGCCGCAAGGACGTCAGGTCACCGCGGGGCCGGCGATTCTGGTTGAGACACATTGCGCCCGGGGCAGCCCGACAGGGGAAGCTCGGGGGTGAGACCTGGTGCCTTGTCAATCTTGATTTGAGCGGCACGGCGCTAGCCGCCGGTGATCCCAACGTACCGGTGGCTAGCGCCATTCCGCTCATTGTCCACGGTCCATGTTGGAGTCCCGGCTTCAGCCGGTCCTTTCCGCCTAAAGGCGGTACTCCAACCCATCAATCGACAGTTGACAGCCCGCCAGTTCATCTGCGTCGATCCGGTTCTGGATCGCGTCTCGGGGTCTCGACGGCCGTCGATCTCCGTTGGTTCGGTTCGCCAACTGTGGGTCCGGTTCGCTGGTTGGCCAGGGGCCGCGGGGGCTCGGGCGAGTAGGGGTAGAACGGCGTCCGGTCGAAGAAGTTCCGAGGGCGCAGATCGAAGCCGCTCCACATCACCAATGCGGAGCCCTCCCAGGCGTCGTCGCCAAACCAGAGCCGTGGAGCGGAGCCGGGCTTGCCATCCTCGTTCCGCGGCTCGTGGTGCACCGCCGAGTTGCACCAGAGCACGATGTCGGTCTGCTCCACGACTTCCTCGTCTTTGACGATGTTCGGCAAGTTGGCGAAGATGAACTCCATGGGCCGCTCGGGGTGAGAACGGCTGACCCAGAGATCGTGCCGGGTGAACTCCTCGTTGTGCCGCGGCGTCCCGTACCGGAGCGGCATCAGGTCATAGCCGATCCGCTCGCCACGGGCATTCGTTTTCTCGCATTCGACACGGATCATCGTGAATTCTTTCGGGTCCCAGTCGACGCCTCCCTCGAGCCCGCCGTTGAACGGTTCCTTGAGGTCCTCCGCGCTCAGACCGGTGGGATCCTCGATGTGCCGCATCAGCATGGCCGAGTTCTTGGCTCCATCCACCAGGTCGACGTCGATGCGCCAGTGGGCGCTGTGGGTATGGGCTTCCTGGCGGTGACCGGGGAGGTTCTGGCCGGTCGCGCCGACCCGGAACGCGATCGTGCCGTCGTCGTGGAATGCGTAAGACATGAGGTACATGTAATTGCCTGCCTCGAGCGCGCCCCAGATGACCAGCTCGCGCCCCCGGCGGACGCCGTGGGCGTAATCCTTCCAGGCCAGGCCGCGGTCGCGGACTTCCTTCACGACCGTCGCGTACGGATCGCCCTGGAACGGCGGCATCAGCGTACCGAACGGACCGGCGTCCTCAGCCTTGACCTCGGCCAGCGGGAAGGAGAAGGTGGTCAGGTCGTAGTAGCGGATGAAACTGGCCTTGTGGTAGGGGACGAACAACTCGGCGATCCGCGCGTCGTTCAAGACCTTGATCC
The DNA here is from genome assembly GCA_044450785.1 of Isosphaerales bacterium. Classification (GTDB taxonomy): domain Bacteria; phylum Planctomycetota; class Planctomycetia; order Isosphaerales; family Isosphaeraceae; genus JBIOJM01. The sequence goes on along the minus strand of JBIOJM010000038.1, from coordinate 4,746 downwards.
AGTCCTCGCTCAGGTCGCGTTTGAACCATGCACCGGTGATGTAGAGGCCCTTGTGGAGGCCGCGGGCGAAATGCACCTTCCAGGCGGTCCCCTTGCGTGGGTCCTGCCCGCCCGACTCGCTCACCAGGAACTCGGCGGTCGCCTCCTGCGCGGGGGGGTCGACCAGCGTCCTCCGGAAGTATTGCTGCGCAACGGCGGCCGGGGACGCGGCTTGCAGGACGAGAAGCGCCAGAAGCGCGCCGGCGCGGAATGACGGCACGTGCATGCGGAGTCCTCTCTTGACCATCGGTTCGGTGTCGACCACGTTCGCCGGCGGCCGCCTGACTCTCATGGTGAACGCCGCCGCGCCTTGGGCTCGACATCGGCTTCGGGAGCCGGCGTCTCGACCTCGCGCGTGGTCAGGTTCACCTGTGGGCGCGGATAGCTCAGATCTCGCTTGCCGAGGCGGTAAGTCAAGTGCACGACCCGGTTGATCCTTGGGTCGTCCTTGACGTTAAACTGGCTGAATTGCGGGTAGACGCTGAGCTGGTCGCCAAACCGCTCGTAGAGCCGTTTCACCTCGTTGCTCTTCTCGCGAGCCAGGTCCCTGGCCTCCTCGAACTCGGTGTCGGACAGAGGAGTGCGCAGATGCTGAGCGGCCTCGACCTTGACGACCCGGCCCGTTCCCAGGTTGATCGTCGAGAACACGGTGATGTCGTCGAAGTAGCGATACGAGGTGACGATGGCCAGCGGGCCCGCACGCTTCTCTTTCTCTTCTTGCTTCTCCTCTCCCTCCTTTTCCTGAGCCTTCGTCTTGGAGGGTTCGTCGCCTTCGGCGGGAGGAGCGGCCTCCTTGGTAGCAGGGGCCGCGGTCTCCTTCGGGGCGAGCAGCTCGACACCGACGATGTACTCACGCAGGTCAGCGCCCGGGGTTGAAGCCCCCTCGGTCTTCTTTCTCAGCTCGCGCATCGCCCCCTTGGCGAGGTTGACGGCCTCCTTGGTCTGTTGAGCCGTCAGGCCGGGTCGGGGCCGGGCCGGCGGCCCCTGTGGGCTCGTGCCCGACGCCAGCGCCAGCCCGACGAGCCCCGCGCTCACCGCCGCGGCGCCGATCAATCGCAATCGATCAAACATCTCGGTCCTCCCCGGCCTTCGAGTCCCTGGGTGAAACGGTTCACGGCTGGGCGTCCAGGTTGGCTTCAAGGACCTTGGTGATGCGATGACGGCTCTCGTCGAGGTGAGCGCGGCTCGGATCGTCGATGTTCAGGTTGCTCGTCTCCAGGACCTTGCTGATCCGGCTGTTGATCTCCTTGAGGTGCAGCCGGGCCAGGGCGCGGGCGTCGGCCGGCAACGAGCCGTTGCCGCCGAGGAAGATCATATAGCTGTACATGTCGCCGTAGGAGTTGGAGCTGCTCCCCAGCACCATGTTGCTCAGGCGCCGCAGGTATTCGCGCTGGAGATTGCGGCGGATGGTCGAGAGGGCGAACTTGCCGGTCTTGTCACCGGCCGAGGCCGGCAGGTGATCGAGGTCGGACCAGATCCCGTCGGTCAGGGACCGGAAGACCTGCTCCAGACGGAGCGGATCGGAGCCCGGCTCGGCCTGCAACTGCTGGTTCTCGATCCGTGCGAGTGTCGCCGGGCTCAAACAGTGCCCCAGCGCGATCTTCTGGATGCCGAGGATCCGTTCGAGCACCGAGATGTCGACGGTCGAGCCAAAGAAGCCCTCGGAACCCCAGTGGTTCCACCGATCGGTTCCCAGCCGGCGGAGCAAGGCCGGCGAGAACTGGAACGCCTTGTCGCTCAGGATCGAGTCGGTGATGAACTTCAGGCACTCGCGCTGCTTGGCGCCGGCCACGGGGACGATCGGGTCACGCGCGTCCTTGTCGGCCTTGTGATCGCGCGACACGGACTGGCCGCCGATGTACTGGGAGGCGAGCGTCGCCCCGTCGCCCCACTGTTCGAGCAAGACTCCGAAGGCACGCCGGGTCCTTGTCCACGAGTCGCCGTCCTTCACGACCCGCGCGTCGAGGTCCTTGAGCAGATCAGAGGCGAGCGCGATCCTCGCCTTGCCGAACTCGCAGGGGTCCGAGCCGAGGTCCCAGCGATTGGCATAGGGGTCGTCGTTCAAAATCGAGTCTTCATCGGTCGCGTACACCAGGTCGTGCTCGGGTGCGCGGGAAGCGACTTTCTTGAGCTCGGTCGCCTCGTCTCCCTCGACCGGCTTGTAGGCGTACTCGATCGCCCAGTAGTCATAGGGGCCGAGCGTCGTCGTGTAGTAATCGCCCTGCTTCTTGCCCTTGGGGGCGATGTTGACCGGGCTGTAGTCCATGACGCTTCCGACCAAACCTTTCACGCGGGTGATCGAGGTGTCGTTGAGCTGGTTGGCCGTCAGCATCGTGCTGGCCTTGAAGTTATGTCGCAGGCCCAGCGAGTGTCCGACCTCATGCATCACGATCTCCTTGATCGCCTGCCCGACGAACTCCTCGGGAAGCTCGTCCTTGGGCTGTGGCTTCTTGGCCGCCTTGTCGGCTGGCGGCTTCTCAGGCCCCTTGGTGTCGGCGAGTGCGATCGAGGCCAGTCCGAAATCATTCTGCAATCCGGTCTGGAACTGGCAGAAGCCGCGCGTTCCGCGCGCAAAGTTTTTGGCCAGCTCCCATGCGAGTGGACTGTGATTGGCCGGTACGATCTCGGGGACCATCCGATTCGGGTCCTTGTCGAGCGCCTCCATCCCCAAGAGCGCACGGGCCTGAGGCTGGCCGTAGCCCATCTTGGCGGCCAGGATCGGGCTGATCACCTCACCGAGTGCGAGCGGTGTTGCCTCGGCCTGTCCGCCCGCGGCCGTGGTGCTGCCGATCAAGAGAGCGTACTGTTGTTTCCAGTAGCGAATGAAGCTGGCGTCGAAAACGACGTCACCATCGATCATCTCGCCGGTGAGCGGGCTGGCGCGCAGGCACGACCTCGCGTATGAACTGTCGTTGGTGATCCAGCGGAACGTGCAGTAATTGGTGTCCTCCGGGTCAAAATCGTCGCGGCCGGCCTCTTCCCAACGGACCGCGATCGCATCCTTGAAGCCGATTTTCTCGAATGCCTTGTTCCACTCGCGGATGCCTTCTTCCACGTAAGGGCGGTACTCGATCGGCACGGTGTCCTCCACGTACCAGACGATCTGTTTCTTGGGCGGCGAGAGCTTGGCGCGCGGATTGGCCTTTTCCAGTCGCCATCGGTTGATCATCCGGACGAAATTCGAGTCGGAGTCGGTAACCCCGAAATCCTTGGTCGCACTCAGGAAATGGCCGACCCGGTCGTCGGCCGTCCGTGGCTGGTAGCCGTGATCGGGGGTCTTCATCAGGCTGTAGTGTATGACCACCGTGATCCCACGATGATCCGCAACACCGTCCGAGTGGCCCATGAACGAGCGGCGGCGGCCGCCGCCGCTGAAGGTCGCCTCCAGCTCGAGCTCCATGTTGTGGGGGAATCCCTTGACCTTGGTCCAACTGCTCCGGCCGCGATCCAGCATGCCCAGGTTGAGCTCGGCGAAATCGGTCATGAAGATATCGGAGAAGTCGATCAAGGCCGCGCCCCCCTTGAGCGGATTGAGCGCAATGATCGGCAACGCCATCAAGACCGAGTCGGTGTAGTTCTGATGGACCGACTTGTCCAGCGAAGCACCGCCCGTCGCCTTGTAATGGATGTTCCGCCGGACGAGCTGAATCCGCTCGCCGACTCGCCGGAAGATCAGCACGGTGTCGTCGTCTCCGACCGGGACGCCCGCCTGGGCCAAGCCGCGCGCGATCGTGATCGGCACGAGCAGCGTCTGGTTGAACTGATCGGGCCGGATCTCGCCGTAGAGGTGGTCCCCGGTCTTGTAGAGGGTGAACAGTCCCTCGGTCTTCTCGGCGCCTTTCGTGACCTCGTTGAAGTCGCGGAACGGGTTCGGCCTTCCTCGCTGCATCGCGCCCGCCCGGGCGCCGGCAATGACCGACTCGAAATCGATGACGCCTTCAGGGTGCGGCTCTTGCGCCGGCAAATCCGCCGCGATGAGCACGACGGCGAGCGCCGCGGCCCATCCCAATGCGATGATGCGACTCATGAAGCTCTCCTCAACTGGCAACGGCCAAAGGCGTTGGCCGGCCGCCATGATGGATTGGTATGGAATGCTCTGGAAGCGTGCTTTGTCTCGTGTGATTTCTGCGAAACGTCGGTCCGCCCGATCGGTCACCGCACCTCAAACATTGACTCTCTTGCCCGATCCGCATCATCTCTATCTTGCCGAGCGAATTCCTTAGTTGCAAGCTGTGGGTCTTGCATTTGTCGTCGGGCGGCTTGCTGGATCTGACGCCACAGATGATAAGGATGAAGGATGAAGGCCGAATGCCCCGATAGCGCGGATGGCTGGTGAGAGAACGCCTAACTGGGAGCCAAAGAGGGTTGAGCGGGAACGGCTTTGACATGGAACGGCGAGGACAAAGAGCGCACACACGCTGACCGGGGTGGAAAAGTCTCGTCAAGGCTCGTCACGCCTCGATTGCGCGTTTTGAAGCTGCGCCTTTGCGTCTTCGCCCCGACGGGGCAGTAACATATCAGCCCAGGGCGACGCCCTGGGAACAGACAGACGACACGAATCAGCAGTAGTGGGTAAGGGAGAGGCCGGGGTAAACGGCCACTCCCTCCCCGTTGTCGCAGTGGGGTCAATTCCCCACATTTACCGGCGTGCGGGTCTCGCACCGGGCGACCCCAACCAAAGTTGCCCCGTTACGAGGAATCACGCGG
>JBIOJM010000037.1:0-46149 GCA_044450785.1 Isosphaerales bacterium | reverse complement strand
CTAGCCCGAGTTTCCTAGTTAGCGACAGTGAAGTTATGCAAACGTCGGTGTGGGAAAGACTTGCGTCACGACCGTCATATCCCCTAACTTTTTTCTCGTTTTTGTCCTTAGAATTCAGCTTGAACTCGCTCTTCATATCCCCTAGTATCGTCGCACTGTCAGCAAGGAGGCGGCGATGGAACGGCTGGAAGCCAAGCAGGTTAAGGGTCACACCTATTACTATTACTCCAAATGGGAGTGGGTCGACAATCGCTGTCGACGCATCTGGCAGAAATACCTCGGCAAGCTGGAAGACATCGTCTCGGCCTGCCAAGGGACCGGGCCGACTCCAATTTGCGCCGAGGTGTTCCAGTGGGGATTGTCGCAGGCCCTCTGGCAGGAAGCCACGCGTGCTGGGATCGTTGGGCATGTTGACCGCCATTGTCCCAAACGGCGGCAAGGACTGACCACCGGTCAATACCTGGCGATCGCCGCGATCAACCGAGCGATCAGCCCTCGCAGCAAGCGATCGATGTGGGACTGGTTCTCCCAGACCGTCCTGCGACGACGCCTCTCATCCGCGTCGCAGGCCGCCCTGAGTTCGCAGCGCTTCTGGGATCACATGGATGCGGTCAAGCCCGAGACAGCAACCGCCATCTGGAAGGACCTGGTCAAGGACGTCGTCGATCGCGAGCGGATCGACCTGTCCTCGATCTGTTACGACGGTACGAACTTCTACACCTTCCTCGATACGTTTAACACCCGCTGTTGCCTGGCCGCCCGAGGCAAAAACAAACAAGGACGCGACAACCTCCGGCAGGTAAGTTACGCCCTGTTCTGTGCCGCCGATGGCCAATTGCCGTTGTTCTACGACGTCTATGAAGGGAACCGCAACGACGCCCGGCAGTTTTCGCTGGTCCTGAGCCGATTTCACCAGTTCTTCCGCGAGTTGGCCGGTGGAGCGACAGTCGTCCCCGAAACGACCCTGATCTTCGACAAAGGAAACAACTCCGCCGAGAACTTCGGCCTGTTGGACTCCTTGAGCCTCAAATTCGTGGGCTCTGTCAAACAGAACGAACATCCCGAGTTGGCCGTCGTCCCGCACACGGATCCACGATTTGTCGTGTGCGCGAGTCCAGGCTTGAAGGGCACCAAGGCTTTTCGCGTGACCAAGACCGTTGCTGGCTCTGAACGGGTCTTGGTTGTCACCTACAATCCGAAGCTGGCAAAGACGCAGTGGATGACATTGGAGAATGATGTCGCGAAAGCGAGTAAACAGCTATCCGAGCTACAGGGTCGGCTGGCGGGCCGCGCTGCCGGTCTGATCAAGGGCGGCAAGCGACCAACCTTGGCGTCGCTGGGACAGAAGTGCCGCTCGATTTTGCGCCGCCAGTACCTCAAGGATGCAATCCAGGTCACTATCGCGGCCGACCCCAAGAGCCACCCGCAGTTGACATACGACCTCGACACCAACGCCCTGAATCGCATCGCGGAGACGCATCTGGGCAAGACCATCCTGATCAGCAACCGAGCGGAATGGTCCGATGAGCGGATCATCGAGGCCTACCGGAGCCAGTTTTTGATCGAGGCTGTTTTCAAGGAGATGAAGGACCGGATCACGGGGACTTGGTGGCCACTGAACCACTGGACGGACTCAAAGCTGCGAGTTCATGGGTTGTATTGCAGTATGGCCCAACTTCTGCGGTCGGTGATGTGGCGCCGAGTCCGCCGGGCCGGTCTGAACATTTCCCTGCGACGACTGCTTTCGGTGTTGGACGGCATTCGAGAGGTGATCAACATCTACCCCAAGAAACGGAAATCCAAGCACGAGTCGCAGCAGACAGTTCTGACTCGGATGTCACCATTGCAGCAGAGATTGGTCCAGATCCTCGGCCTTGAACGCGAGAAACACCAGGAGTTAGGGTAAGGCGTAGCTGCGCGCAGGATTTTGGGACCAAAGGAGATAGGAAACTGCTTCAAGCTAAGTAGGAAACTCGGGCTAGGCTGCCATTCTGCCACCTTCGACGTTACTCGAACTCCGGGCCAGCAACTGAGGTGCGTCCGCGCCTCCGCGCCGTCGGCGACGTTTTCGACAAGCCACGAAGGAGCCATCGACCATGAGAGTTCATGCATTCCTGGCAGTCCTCGCGCTCAGCGCGACGCTGGGCCTGGTCTTGGCCCAGGACCGGCCGGTCCGGGAACCGGCTCCGGTACCCCCCGGAGGCGTCCAGATCACGGCGTCACAGGAAAGGGAGTCAGACGTCCGGGCCATCAAGGACCTGCTTGCGTCCTTCGTCAAGGCCTACAACAAGAGGGACTCGAAAGCGCTCGGTGCCCTGTTCACCGAGGACGCTGAGATCGAGGACGACGACAGCGAGGTCACGCGAGGCCGCGATGCCATCGTCGGTCGGTACACTAAGATTTTCAAGGAAAGTGCCGGAGATAGGCTCACCGTGGACACCGACTCCCTGCGGTTCCTCGGGACGGATATCGCCATCGAGGAGGGTACAGCGTCGCTGTCGAACGGGGCAGACACGCCGCCACGCACCAACCAATACAGCGTGATCTACGCCCGCCAGGGCGGCCGCTGGCTCCATGCGCGGATTCGCGACGAGCCACCCGAGGACGATCCGCACGAGCGACTGGAGGAACTCGCGTGGATGCTCGGTGAATGGATTAACGAGAGCGACGACACGGTCGTTCTCACGAGTTGCAAGTGGTCCGACGACGGCAACTTCCTGCTCCGCGAGTTCAAAGTCGAGGTGGAGGGCCGCATCGCGCTGAGCGGTACCCAGCGCATCGGGTGGGAGGGTCAGCGGAATCAATTCTGAACGTGGGTCTTCGACGACCGGGGCGGGTTCGCCGAAGGGCTGATGTCGCGTGACGGCGATCGCTGGGTCATCAAGGCGACGGGCGTCCGGTCGGACGGAAAGTCGGTCTCGGTCACAAACGCGATCACGATCCTCGGCAAGGACCGGCTTCGCTGGGAGACGTTCGACCGGACGGTTGGCGGGGAGGCCATGCCCGACAGGGACCTCTTTACCCTGGTCCGCCGCGCGCCGACCCCCGGCAAGTGAGATCCAACGATCGGCCGTCAGCCGAGCAACCGAGGCACCAACACGACCTATCAGGAGTCGACCCATCACACCCCGAGCCGGCGGAAGACTCCTCATCGTGATCCTTCTGGTGTTCGCAATTGGTCTCCCGGCGGCCTTCGCCTTCGGAGGACCAGGCGGCGGTCGCGGAGGCGGTGGTCGCGGAGGCGGGGCTGGTGCCTCTCGTGGGGGCGGGATGCCGCGTGGTGGTGGCTTCAGCCGCAGCCCCTCCGTCAGCGCCCCGAGGCCATCCCCACGACCGTCGCCTGGCGGCGGCCGTCCTGGCGGCGCACAGCTCGGCGGTGGTCGTCCATCAACCCTGCCCAGCCGTCCTCAACCCGGCGGAGGTCGCCCGGGAGGTCCCGGGTCGGGCCTGGGCAACCGTCCCGGTGGCATTGGTAACCGCCCAGGCATTGACAACCGCCCCGGTGGGGTCGGTGGCATCGGCAACCGCCCAGGCATTGACAACCGCCCTGGTGGCGTCGGTGGCATCGGCAACCGCCCAGGCATTGACAACCGCCCCGGTGGCATCGGTGGCATCGGCAACCGGCCGATCATTGGTAGCGGCAATACGATCAATCGGGGCGACGTCAATGTCGGAGGAATCCGCCAGAACAACCTGGCTGGGATTGGCGTCGACCCGGGTTACGGAGTCCGCCCGCCGGCCTACAACAACTGGCGAGGCGCGTACTGGGGCTACCACCAGGGCTGGGCCAACGGGTACTGGCACGGCTACCACGCCGATAACTACGGGGGGTGGGGCTGGGGCCGGTTCGCCGCCGGCGCCGCGGTCGGCGTGACGGCCTGGGCTCTCGGATCGTCGATCTACGACTGGGGCTACTCCAGCTACGCGAACCCATACTACGGTGGGGAGGCCGTGGCACAGCCGATCGTGATCGAGCAGACTGTTGTCGGCGGCGAACCCCAGACCGTCAGCGTTCCCGCCCTGGCCTATGACTACAGCCAGCCGATCAATACACAGGCAGCCCCGCCGCCCGCGGAAGCTGCCGACCCCGCCTTGGCGAAATTTGACGCCGCCCGGGAGGCGTTCCGTACCGGGGACTACTCCGGCGCGCTGCGTCTCACCGACGAGGCGTTAAAGGTGCTCCCGATCGACGCGACCCTGCACGAGTTCCGGGCCCTGGTTCTCTTCGCGGCCGGCAAGTACGACCTCGCGGCGGGTCCGCTGTACGCAGTCCTCTCTGTCGGCCCGGGCTGGGACTGGACGACGATGGCCGGCCTCTACCCGAACATCGACGTCTACACCGCGCAACTCCGCGCGCTGGAGGCCTTCGTCGGAGCCAACCTGTCGTCGACGGCCGCGCGCTTCGTCCTGGCCTATCACTACCTGACCCAGGGTCACATCAACGCCGCCGTGGCCCAGCTCAAACAGGTCACGGCCCTGGCACCTCAGGACACCCTCTCCGCCCAGCTCGTCAGGCAGTTCACCAAGCCCAACTCGGAGCCAAGCACGCCGCCGGCACCGCCTGCGCCGACAACGACCGAGGCACCGGTCAAGCCGGGTAAACCGCCCGGCACCAGCACGCCGCCGGCACCGCCTGCGCCGACAACGACCGAGGCACCGGTCAAGCCGGGTAAGCTGCCCGGTAACTGGACCGCGCGCCCGAACAAAGACACGACCAACCGTTTGAACGTGGCCGACGACGGGGCCTTCACCTGGACTGTTGACGCCAAAGGCAAGGTCCAACAGCTCGCGGGCAAGTGGGTGCTCGCCGATGACCTGCTCACGCTCGCACAATCAGGACAAGGGGGAGCCCTGGTCGGCCACGTCACCTGGCAGGCCGATAACCGTTGGGGCTTCCGCGTGATCGGAGCCGGGCCCGAAGACCCGGGGCTTTGTTTCACACGCTGAATGGCGGTGAGCCAGGGCTCGGAGCGGGACGAAAGCGGGACAGGTCCGATTTTGGCGGGAGAGGAGGTTCTTGAGTATTCGTCTGCGATGCCAGGAACAGCGCGTGTCACCCCTGGTGGGATTTCATTCCAACGTCATCAAGTACGCGAACAGGTCGTGCAGCTCCTTGACGGTCAACAGCTCGCCGAAATTCTCGGGCATCAAGGATTTCTTCTGGACCTTCAGCTCGTCCAAGTCGCGCTTGAGGAACGAGTGGAAGCGGCCGTTTTCCTCGGTGAGCTGAATGCTGAAGTTGGTCTCGTTGATCCGGAGACCCAAGATCACTCGCCCCTCCTTCGTCGCGACGGCGACGGCTTCGTACTCGGGGGCGATCTCCTTGGACGGTTCGAGGATCGATTCCATCACGAACTCGGGGGCACGGCGGTTGGCGATTCGATCCAGGACCGGCCCGATCCGGCCTCCCTCCCCCCCCACGCTATGGCACTTCGCGCACTGGACCTTGCTCTGGGGATTGAAGAACAGATTTCGGCCGGCTTGCGGATCGCCGGCCAGGTAGGGCTTCCAGCCGCTCTCGGCCGGGGAACGGGCCAGGCTGCGGATGTACGCGATCAGCTTGCGAATCTGGTCTTGCTTGAGGGAATCGCCCAGTTTCTTCATGGTGGTCTTGGGCACGCCGTTCTGAATCACCCCGGCGATGTCTTGATCGGCGCCGCCGTGAATCCAGCGACTGTCAGTAAGGTCGGGGCCTTTGCCACCACGGCCGGCCCCGCCGTGGCAGCCGCTGCACAGGCCGCGGAACAGAGCCTGGCCTTCCGCCAAATCCGCCCCGTTCGAAGACGCGTCCGCTCCGGCTGGTCCAGCGATCGGGACGCGTCCTTCTCGCGCCTGCCGCGCCGACTGGATTCCGACCGAGGGCGCTGACTGCACCCTCGGGTCGGGACCAGTACCGGCGGCAACCCAGGCGATGACACCGCCCAGCAGCGCAGCGCCGAGCACGGACCGTCGATACCAGAAGCTCGCTGGCGCGGATCGACTCACCGGCCTGGCTCTTTCCTCGTCTCGGCAACCGTGCCGGGCTCGAAAGGGATGTGCCAGCGGGCAAAGACCCGCGCCAGCCGGCCCGATCGATCCAGCTCGTCCCAGGCCCGGTCGATCGCGTCCTTCAGGTCGCGGTCGCTTTTGCGCACCACCGCGCTGATGGGAAAGCAGTCCACGGCTGCGGCCGTGGGGAGAAAGGCGAGCTTTCCCGGCCACCGCTGCTGGGCCAGCCAGGGACCGCGTGTCGAGATCACGTAGCCACCTTTGACGTGTCCCTTGGCGACGGCTTCCAGAATCGCCTCGGTGCTGGGAAACCGCCTCACCGCGCGCCCCTCGAGCCCGTGCACCGCGACCCCTTCCTCCACGGCCAGAGGCTCTTGAAGCGCGGGAGGACCTTCACCGCAGCGGACGACCAGTTGGTACCGAGCGTGATAATAAGGCCGGGAATAGAGGACCCTGCGCTCGAAACGATCGTCGGGCATCACCCCCAGGATCACATCACAGAGCCCTCTTGTCGACAGTTTCGAGGGGTAGGAATCGTGTGAGGAATAGGCCCAATAAACGCGGAGCTTCACGCCCAGTTCCTGGGCGAGCAGGCCGGCGATTTCGAGGTCAAGCCCGGCCGGCTCGGGGTGGGCCGCCGAAAAGGGAAGGTTGTTCTGATCCAGCCCCACCACCAGCTCGCCGGCTGAGCGGACCCTGGCCAAACCCGCATAAGCGTGCTTGGACGTTTGGATCTTTTGCGTCTGAGGCTCGGGACCACGATCAGCGATCTCGTGCCGGATCGGTTTCTCGGTGCTTCCCTGGGCATCGATGGCGGGCTCCGGAAACGCGGCGTGGTAAGGCACGTGGTAACGGCCCAGGGCGCGGCCGACCGTCCCGTCCGCGATCAGGGCATCGAGCACCGCGTCGACATGCCGCTTGAGCTCGTCATCACCCCGGCACATGGCGACCGCGATATTCCAGTGGTCCTCAGGAACGTCATTCGGAACGAGCTCCAGGTTCAGGTCTGGAGAGACGTGCAGGGTCCAACCGACGTTGGCCCAGAGGTAGGCATGGTCGATATCGCCGTCGCTTAATGCCTTGAGCGCTGCCAGTTGGTTGCGATACAGGCGGCGCAGGTAGCCGCGCTGGCGCAGGCTGTAATCGGCGACCGAGCCGGCCTCGGCACCGAGACGTTGCGATTTCGCTCCTTTCAGCTCGCGCAGCGACTGGACGTGGGGGCCGTTCTTGCGCTGGACGAGCACATAACCGGTCCCGTAATAGGGCCGCGAGTAGAGGACTTTCCCCGCCAGCTCTTCATCATCGGCGACGGCGTTGGCCGCCACGGCCTCCCCGAAGACGAGGTTACACTGGCGCTCGAGCAGCCGCCCGACCGCGGTCTCGTGCTGGATGTCGAGCCATTCGATACGCAGCTTGACGTTTAGCCGCCCGGCCAGGGCTCGCGCCAGCTCCACGTCGATCCCCGGGCGATCCTCCTTGGCGCTGGAATAGGGCAAGTTGGCGGGGTCGATGCTGACGACCAGCTCTCCCCGTTCGCGGATGCGCTGCCAGGTGTTGGGGGAGGATTGTTGCCGGCTGGACCCCGTGAAGGGAGGACGGAATGGTACTCCCAAACCGGAATAGGTTTTTCGCAGCTCTCCCGACTCGGCAAGCTGGGCCAGCGCGCGGTTGATCTCCACCAGGAGTTGTGCATCCTTGGCCCGCACCGCCAGGGCCATGTTCCAGCGCTCGCGGGGGACATACTCAGGCACGAGCCGCAGGCCGAGCCCGGGATGCTCATGCAGGTACCAGGCGGCGAAGTCGGCGTCCAGGAATGCGGCGTCCAGCTTGCCGGCCTGGAAGCCGTCCAGGATGTCTTCGCGCAATTTGAAGCGAGCAACCGCGTGATCCTGCTCCGAGATGGCCACCGTGCCGGTCACGATCCCGACCCGTTTGCCCCGAAGGTCGGCCAGGGAATGAATGCCATGCGAGTCACGCGGGGCGACCAGACCGAACTGGGCGCCGGCATAGGGAACGCTCCAGGCCACATCGCGTGGCGGCCCGGACTTGTGAGGCTGGCCGAGGACCACGTCACAGCGGCCGGCGGGCAGGCAATGCCAGGCGCACTGTGCGTTGGCGCACCAGTGGAATTCGATCGTCCGACCCAGGGCGCGGCCCACGCGCTCTGCCACGGCCACATCAAGGCCTTCTGGTGTACCGTCCGGTGCCTTGCCGGTCCGGGGCATTGACGCCGGTATGGCGCAGACGGTCAGGACCTTCGCGGAGTCCGCGGGACCGCTCCCCTGCCCTCCTCGCGCAAGCTCTCCGCCCCAGGCGCCGCAAGCGATCAGCACCATGGCCGGCAGACCAAGAGCCCGGTCCACGCGCCACGCGCCACGCACCACGCGCCACGCGCCACTCATTTGCCGTCCTCGGGAAGGGTGAAGACAAACAGGGTATTCCCGCGGCGGGCGTTGCGGAGCCAGGGGGCGCCGTCACCGGCGAATCCAGCCGTCCAGCCGCCCCAGCCGACGCACACGGCGATGTACTGCCGGCCGTCGAGGTTGTAGGTGATGGGGCCGGAATGGTGTCCCGAGCCGCATTGAAAGCTCCAGAGGACCTTGCCCGTCTGGGCTTCGTAAGCGGTGAAGAACCCTTCGGCGTCTCCGGTGAAGACGAGCCCGCCGCCGGTGGCGAGCACGCCAGCCACCATCGGCGACCGCGTGGCCACGTCCCACTTGATCCGGCCCGTCGTTACATCGATCGACTTCAGCGAGCCCGAGGCCTGGTTGTCGATCAGTGTCAGGGAACTGCCCCAGTAGGGCTGTCCCTTGATGAAGAAGGCCTTGCCCGACGTGAACTTGGCGCAGTTGTTGATCACCGATACGAAGGCGGATCCGGTTCCGGGGTCATAGGCCATCGGGTTCCATTCCTTGCCGCCGGCGGCACCGGGACAGACGCGGACGCCTGCTGCCGTGGGTAGCGCGCCCGGGTTCACGAACGGCCGGCCTGTCTTGGGATCGAGCCCATCGGCCCCTTTGGTCCGGTCGGTCCAGTTGACCTCGCAAAACGGCTTGCCATAGAGGAATTCACCGGTTTCCCGGTTCAGGCAATAGAAGTACCCGTTGCGGTGCGCCTGCACCAGCGCCTTGACCGGCTTACCGTCCCGGGTGATGTCGACCAGGAGGGGCTCATTGACGCCGTCATAGTCCCAAAGGTCGTGGGGACTATTCTGAAAATGCCACTTATATGATCCATCGTCCGGATTGAGCGCCAGGATCGAGCAGGTGTAGAGGTTGTCCCCCTTGCGCACTTCGCCGTTGAAGTCGGGGGAGGGGTTGCCGATGCCCCAGTACAGGGTGTTGAGCTCGGGGTCGTAGGTTCCGGTGACCCAGGCCGAGCCTCCTCCGGTCAACCAGGAGTTGCCTTCCCACGTCGTCAGGGCCTTCTTGGCATGTTCGGACTTGTCATCGGCGCTGGGGACCGTGAAGAAACGCCACAGCCGCTTGCCGTTCTTGGCGTCGTAGGCGTCGATGAAGCCGCGGATGCCGTACTCCGCTCCGCTGATGCCGATCACCACCTTCCCCTTGATCACCAGCGGGGCCACCGTCGCGCTGTAGGCCATTTTATAGATGTCGCCGGTCTCCTTGCCGTTCTCACCGGCAACGGTGATCGGGATGTCCCACACCTCTTCCCCGGTATTGCGGTCCAGGCAGACCAGGTGCGCGTCGAGCGTCGCCATGTAGAGCCGGTCACCCCAGGCGGCGAACCCTCGATTGACGGCATCGCAGCACAGCGCCAGGTTCTCGGGCAGCGATTTCTGGTAGTGCCAGAGTTGCGAGCCGGTCTTGCAATCGACCGCATAGGCATGATTCCAGGGCGTCGTCAGGTACATGATGCCGTCGATGACCAGCGGCGTGCACTCGAAGCCGTCGAGCACACCCGTCTGAAAGGTCCAGACCGGGATCAGTCGAGCGACGTTCTTGGTGTTGATCTGATTGAGGGAGCTGTAGCGGTGGGCGTTGTAGGTGCGGCCGTACATCAGCCAGTTGGCATCGTTGGCACCCGCCTTCAAAAGGTCGTTCTCATCGACGGCCCCTACGGGCTCCGGCGGCTGCTGCCCTTTGGCGGCGGGCTCGAACGCTTGGAGCCACCACCCGCCCAGCCCCAGCCAGGCGACCAGACACAGCGATGTGACGAGACAAACCCAGCGCACGCGCGGGCGTGCGAGAGCGTGGAAGGAGAGGTGCAATGCGCTCACGGCGGCTACCTCGCTTCTCCCCCGGAAGCGCCTGCGGAAGGTCGAGAACGCACAACCCAAGGTCTCGAGGGTCTGAGGCGCCTAGAGGAGCGTTGTGAAATCCGAATTTGCGAGACAAGCATTTCTGGCCGACCCGGCCAACGGCCATCATACTGGGGTGCCCCGCTCAGTCAAGGAGCTTCAGCCCGCGGCGAGCCGGCCGAGGAGTCGCGTCGGGTTCGATCAGGCGTCGAGCCCGTACGTCGACCTCGCTTGTGACATCTCGCCATCCAGTCTCGGTCAGCTCATAATAGGTAGCCGGTAGAGAAAACCACACCGAGGATCATGGGCCAGCGCGGCTCCGGGAGGATTCGGGCAATGATGATCCAGACCGGCCATCGGCGACGCCCCGGCTTCACACTGATCGAATTGCTGGTCGTCATCGCGATCATCGCGGTCCTGATCGCCTTGCTCTTACCCGCGGTTCAGTCGGCGCGTGAGGCAGCGCGGCGGATGCAGTGCACGAACAACCTCAAGCAGATCGGGCTGGCCCTCCACAACTATCACGCGGTCTGGAACACCTTCCCGGTGGGGTTCCTCTACGCCTACAAGGGCGTCTTGCCCATCTCTTCCCCTTTGCAGTACCGCTGGTCGGCCCTGGCGCAAATGACGCCCCAACTGGAACAGGCCAATCTCTTCAACGCGCTCAACTTCGACTTCCCGATCGCCCACATGCCGACCGGTAGCGGTGCGCTCTTCTGGCCGTACTTCCCTGCCAATACAACGGTGATGGCGACGCAGGTGGCGATCTTCCTCTGCCCGAGCGACGGTGCCCCTGCTCCGGCAGCCAACACAGGCCCGACGAACTACACCTTCTGCGCTGGCGACGGCTCCAACGGCGGCGACGCGACCAATGCTGATGGTACATTCATTCTGGGACCACCCCAGTCGGTCGCCAGCGTGACGGACGGTACGGTCCAGACGGCGGCCGTCTCCGAGCAGTTGGTCGGGATCGCCGGCCCATACTCTCAGCCATCGCCGACGCCGGTGCCCGTGCCCTGGACGCGGGCGATGGCCCGCGTCGCCGCCGGCCCCTTGACCGATCCGGCCTGTGCCCTGTCGGCAAGCGGCTGGCTGCTCAACAAGGGGTCAAGCTGGTGGGACGGCAACTATCAAAACGCCCTGTATAACCACTACCTGACTCCCAACGCCGGCCGGCCGGACTGCATCGTCTATCACAATCCCGGCTGGAAAGCCGCGCGGAGCGCACACCCAGGCGGTGTGAACACGCTCTTCTGCGACGGCCACGTCGTCTTCGTCAAGGATACGGTGGACCCGCGCATCTGGCGCGCCGTCGCCACCCGGGCCGGCGGCGAAGTTGTGTCCGCCGACGCGTTCTGACGTGGGATGCCCCGGATTCGACCGGGGCAGACCGACCTGGGCAACCTGACCGCCGCGGCCCGCGACCTCTGGTCCTCCATCAGCGGGTTCACTCAAGTCCCGACGAGCTCCGGCGCGCGCCTTAAAAGCTCGGCCTCGAGCTCGATCCGACGGTCCAGCATCGCGAGATACCAGTCGTGCCGCGCGCGGTAGTGGCGCACCAGCAGGCGGTCCTCGGCGACGAAGCGGTAGGCGTTCTCGCCAAGCCGGCGGCGAAACGGAGCGTCCTGAATCAGCCGGTCCAGCAGCATTTCGAATTCTTCGAGAGAATGATAGACGACTCCGGTTTCGCCGCTCTTGATTGTGCGCTCGTAAACGGTGGGACTGGCCAGGGCTGCCACGCCGTGGGCGGCGCACTCGATGAACTTGAGGTCCGATTTGTGCTGGTTGAACCGCGTGGGCGCGAGCGGCAACAGGGCAATGTCCGCCTCGTGCAAAAGCTCATGGTAGCGGTCGTGTGAGCAGAGAGGCTCGAACGCCTTGTGTCGAGTCGCCAGGGCGTCGAAGAAAGCCCGATCGTAAACGACTTGAACCCGCGCCCGATCGCCGTGCTTCGCCAGGACACGGTTCAGCACCGGCAAGAGCGGCGCCCAGTCGGCCTCGCGATTCAGGGCGCCGAAGAACAGCGTCGCCGGGCTCGCTGCGAACTCTGCCTCGGCTCGCGGCCGCGGCAGACCGGCCATCTGGTTGGGAAAGACCACAACGTGGGGGTGAATCGCCGCGAGCGTCTCGGCCATGACGTCGGTCGTCGTCTGGATGCAGTGGCAGCTCCTGAGAGCGAAGAAGTCGGTGTGCACGAGCTCGGCGAAGTGCTGGGGATCGTCGTCAAACTCGCCGACGATGAGATAGCCCTGCGCGAGCAAGGCGCGCTGCAGTCGCAGGTGGTCGGTGCGGGGGATGACGCAACGCTGCTGGACGAAGACCTTCCCCTCGCCGGGCCAGGTCCGGGCCAGGTCGTCAAACTGGAGGCCGGTCCCAGCCCGGGTGCGGACGCCCGGGATCGTGGCGAGGAACCGTACCGGCTCGCCGACGCGCGCTTCGCTGGCGATGACCGAGCCGAGCAGCGACCAGATCAGCAGCCGCCGCGGTGGGTCGACCGCGCGCACCGCCCGGACGATGTACTGGACGGCTTGGGTCTGCGCGGCGAATGACGCCGGGTCGATCGCCAGCCCGCTCAAAACCGGCGCCATCACCTGCTGGAACCGGTCGAATTCGGCGCTGGGCCACCACCGCGGCTGGATCTCGAACACGTGCAAGCCAGCGCTGGCGAACAGCTCCTGGACGCCTGAGAGCGTGAAGAACCGCAAGTGCGTGCGGTCCAGGAGCCCCTCGTCCTGGTAGTCCCACTTCCCGCGCAGCAGGTTGACGAGCACCGAGTAGTGCTGGACGTTGGGGATGCACGCCAGGACCTGGCCGCCGTCGCGCACCCACCGCACCAGCCGCGCCAGAACGGCCCACGGATCGACCATGTGTTCGAGCACATCGCCCAGAACCAGACAATCAACGCTTGGACTGGTGTCCGACAGGTCGAGGGCGGCCGGGTCAACGGTCTCCACGTCGCCGGCCACGACCCGATCAACGCGGCCGCTCGCGCCGGCGGCGCGCGCCGCGGCCGGGTCTTTCTCGATGCCGAAGTAGTGGACCTGCGTGTTGATTCTCCGGTACGCCTCCGCCAGTGCCCCGGCGCCGCAGCCGATCTCCACCACGACCCGCGCATCGGGCGGCATGAGCCGCAACAGGTCGACGTTGACCCGGTTGTAATAATCAGGAACGCTCATCATCCCTACCCCAGCTCCAGCCCCAAGCTCCTCGACCGCTCCACCCAGCGTAGCAGTGGTCAGTGGTCAGTGGTCAGTGGTCAGTGCTCAGTGGTCAGTGGTCAGTGGTCAGTGGTCAGTAGGAGTAGGCGGTTCCGACTTGGGAGTTCCGATTGCCGGTCAGGGCAACGAATTCCTGCTTTCAACCGAAAGGCCGGCGTGCCCACTTCAGGTCTTTGACGATTCCTCGAACTGCCTACTGCCTACTGCCTACTGCCTACTGCCAACTCCATTTGCACCACCGGGGCCGGCCGGGTATCTTGGACGTTCGTCAGACACATTGAAGCCCGCAGTCCAGTTGCAGTGGGAAACCGCAATGCTTTCAACCTCCGTCCTCCGTCTTCCGTCTTCCGTCCTCCGTCCTTCTTAGCAGGATCTCGGATGCTTCCCGGCCCGGTCTTCAACTTCGAGCTCTTGGGGACCTCGCGGCGAGCCCGGTTCTACCTGGTCCGAGCGTTCTACGCGGCGATCCTGTTTTTGATGCTCTGGGCAATCCACTCGGGCTGGACATCGGAGACCGGGGGTGAGCTGCCGTCTCACATGGTGAGCTGGTTTGCTCTCTCGACCTTCGCTGCGATCGCGATCGGCCAGGAGATTCTGGTGCTGGCGTTGACTCCGGCCCTGGTCGCCGGGGTGATTGCCGACGAGAAGCAGCGCAAGACCTTGAACTACCTGCTGGCCAGCCGGTTGACCAGCCCCGAGATCGTGTTGGGCAAGCTTCTGGTGCGGATGCTTTACGTGGGGGTCCTTCTGGGTGTCAGCCTGCCGGTGTTGAGCCTGCTGGTGCTGCTGGGGGGGGTTGACCCGCGGTTGGTCCTGCTCGCTTGCGGGGCGACGTTGAGCACCGCATGGTTCCTGGCGGCGCTTTCGATCTGGGTCTCGACGATCGCGCGGCGGGTCCGCGAGGCGTTCTTCATCGCTTATGGCCTGGAAGGCCTCTGGCTGTTCTCGCCGCTGATCTTCCGGAGCGTATCCATTCCCGGCTGGCCGGCGTTCGACAGCGCCGCAATCTGGCTCACCGATTGGGTCGGCTACAGTAGCCCGGTGGAAGTGGGCCGCCAGTTGCTCTTCGGTATCGCCGTCAGTGGGCTCTCGGGGCTCTCGCTTCTGGAGCCGGTCGGCTGGATGATCGGACTGCAAGCAGCGTTCGGGCTCGTTCTGGCGGTCATGGCGGCCTGGCAACTCCGTCCGATCTTCCGCCGCCAGGACGGCGGCGGGGGCATCCGAGCACCTCGTGGCCTCCGCTCGATCCTGTCGTCACGGCGGCGGTGGCGATTCTGGCGTCGTCCAGTCCTCGGCAACCGTCCGATGCTCTGGAAAGAGCTACACACCGGTGGCTCGCGCGGGCTCGCCCGTTTTCTCGCCTTGCTGCTGACCCTGATCGCCGGCGGTTTCCTGGCATACTGGACCGTCTGGTTCGCCATCAGCGCGATTCAGGAGATGTGGGAACACGGCTACTATTCACTGGGGGACTACACGTCCCGAAACGATCGAATTGCGTTCTACTGGTTTCTCCGTTTCGTCGTGCCCCTGCTCTACGTGGTGAGTATTCTGGCAGTTGCGGGTGCGGCGTCCGCGTCGATTACCTCGGAGCACGAGGAAGACACCTGGGTCAGCTTGACCGCCACCGACCTGACTGGCCGCGAGATCATCTTCGCCAAGCTGCGGGGAGCCATGCGGCGCGGGCGCAAGTTTGCCGAATTGATCCTCTTGATAGCCGCGGTCGGCGCGGTCGCGGGGTCGATCCACGTCCTCTCCCTTCCATTCTTGATCATTGTGCTGTCGGTGTACGGCTGGTTCGCGGCCGCGCTCGGAGTGTGGATCTCGCTGCAGCTCCGCTCGACCTGGCGGGCCCAGTTCTTGACCATCACCACTTTGCTCTTGATCAATGTCGCGGGCCAGGGGATCCTCAATGTCCTCTGCAGGTTCGGCTGGGCTCCCCAGGTCTGGCCCGGGTTTACCCCCTACGAGATCTCCAAGCTGCTCCCGGACCTTCAGTTCTTTCAGCAACTATCCTCCGCGTCCTGGCCTCGATCCTGGTGGGTCAGTGACATCGACAACGGTCTGGCCTGGCAGACGATCGCCACCGTCCTGAGCGTGCTGGGCTACGCGGCGCTCGCGACGTTGCTGACCTGGCAGACCCTGCGCCGATTCGAGGTCGTTGCCGGCCGCGCGCGCTGGTCCAGGGAGACACAGCCGGCCGCACCCGCTCATGGCAAGGCGGTCGGCGGTAGCAAGTAGGAACTTCGTTCTTTTTGGAGGTGCATCATGTTTGGCACGCGCTGGCGATTGTTTCGTCTGCTGGGGATCCCGATCTCCGTGGATGCCAGTTGGTTGATCATTCTCGCCCTGCTGACCTTGAGCCTCGCGAGTGCGTTTCCCGCCATCCTCCACGGTTACTTCCCCGCGGCCAGCCATGAGCTGGCTCCGTTTGAATACTGGGTCATGGGCCTGGTGACGGCGCTGGCATTCTTCACGTGCCTGCTGCTCCACGAGCTCGGGCATGCCATCGTGGCCCGCGCCCGTGGCATGTCCATCCGCGGGATCACCCTCTTCTTGTTCGGTGGGGTCGCGGAGCTCGGGGACGAGCCACCTTCGGCCGCAACCGAATTCCTGATGGCGATTGCCGGACCCGTCGTCAGTGTCATCCTGGCGGGCGGGTTCTGGCTCCTGGCCGTGGTGGGCTACAAGGGCGGCTGGCCGCATCCGCTCGTGATCATCCTCGGCTACCTGGGCATGATCAATGGCCTGGTGCTGGCCTTCAACCTGATCCCTGCCTTCCCCCTCGACGGCGGCCGGGTGTTGCGTTCGATCCTGTGGAGTGTAACCGGCAATCTGCGGCAGGCGACTTACTGGGCCTCGCTGTCAGGCCAGACTTTCGCCTGGTTGCTGATCGCCTGGGGCTTGATGCAGTTCTTCACCGCGAACTGGCTCGGGGGGATCTGGATGGGCATGATCGGCCTGTTCCTGAACAATGCAGCGCAGAGTGGCTACCAGCAGATCCTGGTGAAGCAAGCGCTCCAGGGCGAACCGGTGCGCCGCTTCATGAACCCCGACCCGATCGTCGTGCCACCATCGCTCGACCTGCTTCACTGGGTCGAGGACTTCGTCTACCGTCACGACCGGAAGACATACCCCGTGGTCTCGAACGGCCACCTGGAAGGGTATATCGAGACAAGGATGCTGACCCGGATACCGCGCGGGGAGTGGGACCGGCATACCGTTGGCGAGGTCATGCAACATGACCTGACGGCGCTCACGATTCCGCCGGATGCCGATGCCTTGGTTGCCCTGGGCAAGATGCAGCGGAGCGGCGTGAGCTGCCTGCTGGTGACGCTGGGCGATCGCCTTGTCGGCATCATCAGTCTTTCGGACCTGCTGCGCTTCCTGAATCTGAAGCTGGAACTGGAAGGAATAGCGGGGACCGACCCTGGGACGAAATAAGGTTGACGCCGCACGATCTCGCTCCGGCCCTTCGGCTTCGGTCCTCTCCGATCAGTGATATCAGTGTGATCCGTGGTTCCGATTCTTCTCTCGGGATTCCGCTCCGCCCCGGGGTTTCCATCCGTCTGATCCGTGGTTCGCATGTAAATTCCCCAGTCTCTCCAAACTTCTGAAGTCGGAGAGCCGATAAAAGAAGGAAGGTGACAGAAGTGGGGGAGTGCGCGCGAATTGAGGCGGCCTGCGTTGACGTGTCTTCGGGGATGGGCTATGGTGCGGTCGCCTGGCGGCATAGCCGGTGGGGGAAATGGTGCCAGGCGGGCAGGGAGGCCCATGATGGCCATGATCACGGATGTGTCGCTGGCCTCTGAGATTGAGGCCGAGGGGTTGGCCTTTGCGCGCGAGGTGTTGCGGATCGAGGCCGAGGCCCTGGAGCGAGTGCGCGAGCGGCTGGGCGATTCAATCGCGCGGGCGGCGGACTTGATTTATCGCTCATCGGGGAGCGTGATCGTGACAGGGATGGGCAAGGCGGGGCTGGTGGGCCAGAAGCTGGCGGCCACCCTGGCCTCGACCGGTACCCGGGCCTTTCCACTCCACCCGGCCGAGGCGGTGCACGGCGATCTGGGCCGGATCCGCGCCGACGACGTGGTGGTCGCACTCTCGCAGAGCGGCGAGACCGAAGAAGTGCTCCGGCTCATCCCGGCGCTGCGGCGGCTGGGAGCGTGCCTGATCGCGATCACGGAACGGGCCGGCAGCACGCTCGGTCAGGCGGCCGATCTGTGCGTCGTCCTGGGCCCGATCGAGGAGGCGTGTCCGCTCGGTCTGGCCCCCTCGGCCAGCACGACCGTGCTCATGGCGGTCGGCGATGCCCTCGCACTTCTGGTGAGCCGGATGCGCGGGTTCACCGCGGACGACTTCGCGCTTTATCACCCGGCCGGCAGCCTGGGCCGTAAGCTCACCCGGGTCGAGGAAGTGATGCGTACCGGCCGGCAGCTCCGCCGGGCGCACGTCGAGGAGACGGTTCGCGCCGTCTTCGTGCGGCTGGCGGGACCGGCCCGCCGCTCCGGAGCGGTCCTGATCGAGGACGGCAATGCCCGGTTGCTGGGCATCTTCACCGACAGCGACCTGGCACGGCTGTTCGAAAAGCGCCGCGAGGTCGAGCTGGACCGACCCATCGGCACAGTCATGACGGCCGATCCCTATGCGATCCGCGTCGGTGCCACCCTGGCCGAGGCGGTCGACTTGATGAAGGCCCACAAGATCAGCGAGCTGCCTGTGGTCGACCGCGGCGAACACCTGGTCGGCCTGATCGATGTGACTGACTTGATCGGGCTCGTGCCCGCCGAGTTCGAGGAGTGATTGATCGGAAGGGCGGAGGGCGAAGGACGGAGGACGGAGGACAGAAGATGGTTGTTCAAGCGCCGGCCGACCTAGCCGCGCGGTGCCGGCCGATCGAGCTTCTGGTCGCCGACGTCGACGGTGTCTTGACCGACGGCGTCATCGCACTGGACGACCAAGGGGTCGAGACCAAGCACTTCCACGTCCGCGACGGGATGGCCTACAGCTTGTGGCACCGGGCCGGCAAGCAGGCAGCGATCCTCTCAGGCCGCCGCGGTGCCGCCGTCGAGCGCCGCGCGGCCGAGCTCAAGATCGCCCATGTGCTCCAGGGCCACGAACAGAAGGCGGCCCCGCTGCGAACCCTGATCGAAGCGCTCGGCTTCTCGCCCCACCAGGTCTGCTTCGTGGGCGACGACCTGGCTGACCTGCCCGTGCTCTTGGCCGTCGGCCTGGCCGCCTGCCCCGCCGATGCCGTCGCCGAGGTCAAGGACGCAGCCCACTTGATCACGCAGGCGCCCGGAGGGCGAGGCACGGTCCGCGAAGTCGTCGAGGTCATCTTGAAGTCCCAGGGGAAATGGAACGACCTGATCGGGGCGGCAAAGTGGTAGGCAGTAGGCAGTAGGCAGTAGGCAGTAGGCAGTAGGCAGTAGGCAGTAGGCAGTAGGCGGTAGGCGGTAGGCAGTGAAGGCGGTTCGGAGTGTGTTCACTAGCAACTAGTCACTAGTGCCTTGTCAATCTTGATTTGAGAAGTTGGAGTCCCGGCTTCAGCCGGTCCTTTCCGCCTAAAGGCGGTACTCCAACCCATCAATCGACGGTTGGCAGCCCACTAGCCACTCGTATTTCAATTCTTTGTTTCTGAGCGCAACGGGATTTCTCTCGTGCTCAAGAAGATCCTCAAGGCCGTGACGATGTTCACCCTCCTCGTGGGGTGCTACTTCGGGTACGTCCGCGTCTTCGCGGTCTTGGTCGAGCAGTTCAGAGCGACCCGCCGCCCCGACAAGATCATGTTCAGGGTCAAAGACTCGAAATCCAAGAAGGAATCGATCGTCTATGCCAGGGACGCGTTCGGGCGCGGTCACTGGAGCGCAGCCGAGGACCTGGCCTTCCGCTATTACAACGCCGAGCGCGGGTTCTGGATGTACGCCCAGGAGTGGGAACGGGTCGTCGAGGAGAACGGCGTGCGGTATGACGGCAAGCGGATGCGACTGAGGCCGTTTGCCCTCATCATGAAGTCGCGCGACGGCAAGAACACCAAGACAGTCACCGCTGACGTGGCGATCTTCGACCTGAACGAGCCTCTGAGCTTCAACGTCTCCGCCGAGGGAGAGCCGCTCAAGATCAAGCACGCCCATCTCGAGCCGAACGTCGAGGTCCGCGACGACAAGAGCACGCCCGGCGACAAGACCGACGACATGAGGATCGGTCCGATCTTGACCGTGGACTTCGACGACGCCACTCATCAGATCACAACCGACTCGTATGTCGTCATCCAGGACCCGGACATGGTGGCGACCGGCGACGGCATGCTGATCCAGCTTCGGAAGGACGAGGAGCCCCGGCCCGCCGGCTCGCCGTCGGGCTTTGAGGGGGCGGAGAGAATGGATTTGAACAAGAATGTCCATGTCGTGATCCATGACGTCGGCAAGTCGGGCATCCTGCCCGGCTCGACCCCGAATCGCCGCGCCGCCAAGCAGAACGGCCAGGCCAAGGCCCAGGTCGCGAGCGGGACCGGCCCGGCGAAGGCTCAGGCGAAACCGGTGGACGAGCCGACGCCCCTGGACCTGAGATGCCTCTCGAAGATGCAAGTCTACTTGCCCAAGCCGCAACTGCCGGTTCGGATCGGCCCACCCGATCCGCCAGCCCCCACGTTCGTCCAGTTCGAACGCGACGTCGTCGCGCTGCGGGGCCCGCTCGATGACCAGCCCGACCAGCTCACCTGCGATACCCTGAACTTGCGCCTCGTTCCGGGAGACATGTCCGCGCCCGGCGCCGGCCGCGCCTCCGAATCGACGCCCGGGACCGAGCCCGGCGGCGATGGAAACAAGGGACTCTTCGGCAACCTGACGCTCCAGCGCGCATGGGCCACCGGCTATGCCGTCTGGCTCAATCTCCCGGCCAGTGGGGTCAAGCTCCGGTGCAACGAGCTGATCCACTGGCGGCAAGCGCCCTACAAGCCCGACCTGACTTATTTCCGGGGCGACCGTACCCGGCCGCTCGATCTCTGGAAGGTCGACGTCGTCCAGGAAGAAGGGCCCGACAAAGGCAAGGTCTCGTCGGTCACTCATATCAAGACCGTCGACGCGAACATGTACGACAACGGCAATGGAATGGACACCGCCAACGTGGTCGCGACCGGGCCCGGCCGGCTCGAAACCCAGCCCGATCGAGACCAGCCCGTCGAGCGCATCGCCATCTGGCAGGACAAACTTTACCTCCGCAACGTGGTCGGGCCCGACGGCCAGGTTCTGCAGAAGATCGTCGACCTCACGGGGAACCGCCCCTGCTTCATCGACAATGTTCAAAAGACCTCACTCGACTCGGCTCGCTGGATCACCGTGTGGCTCAAGCCGAAGCCAAGGCCCGCCGCAACTCCATGGGATGAAGGCTTGTCCTCCAGGCCGCTGGCCGGCGTGGCCGGCACCGGCGAGTGGACGGCCGAATCCACCGTCACGGCCAGCCCCACCCCGACCGCGTTCTCGCGCCCGGCCGCCAACGACGAGGCCCCTGCCGGCACTCTTCGCGGCTCGGACGCGCCTCCCGGCGGCGGCAACTTTCAGATCGAGCGGCTGCGGGCGATCCGCGACGTTCACTTGATCGCACCGGCCAAGACGATGACCGCCCGCGAGCGGCTCGACGCCGACTTCGTCGATGCCGCGCCGGCTGCCGTCGCCACGGCGGCGCCGGCCAAGGGAGGTGCCTCATCAAGCTCGACTGCGACAAACACGGCCCAGGTACAAGAACCGGGATCAGGACCGGCCCCCGGCCAGGAACAGGTCGCGGCTCAAGATCAAGCCGAGACGCCGGCGCCCGAACCACTCATGGTCGGCTCGGCCGACCGGGTCTGGGCGAAGATTGAAGTAAAGCCGAACACCGCCGCCCAGGCGGGATCGAGCCAGGGCACCCCAGGCACCGGGACCAAGGCCAGGACCGCTTCAGGCATGCCGGGCTCGGGCGAAACCACCTCCGAGATCCGCAATGTCTGGATGTGGGGCTCCGTCTCCCTGCACCAGGACCCCGAGCAAGGCGAGACCAAGGGGAAGGATGCCTCCGGCGAGGCGGTCTACCTGGACAACCGCGGACCGGGCAAAGTCATCAGCTACGTCTACCAGCGCGAACCGAACGAAAAGACATACCTTCCCGGCCCACTCCCACCCGCCCGGGTCGAGAACGGGGACATGAAGATCACGGCGGTGGGCCAGATCAAGATGAATCAGGAGACGGACCAGGCCTGGGTCGAAGGGCCGGGCACGCTCACGCAACTGGCCGTCAAGAATCCGCCCGCGCCCGCCGCCGCGGGCGCGGCGGATCCCAGGCCGGCTGGCACTGCGGCCACCCGGGCGGGTGTGCCCCAATCACAGCCCAACACCCGCGCCACCACCGTGCTGACCCAGAACGAAGCCAAGGCCGGCCTCGCCGAGCCCCAGGACCAGCCGCCTGCCTCCAAGCCCAAGACACGCGCCGGCCGTCCTGTGACCGGAACGGCCCCGACGACGATCGCCTTCAGCGAACGGATGGAATTCACCGGCCGGACGACCGACCCCGAAGGAACCCCGGCGGCCAGAGCCGAGTTCTACGGCATCGTCACTGCCCAGATGGAAGACGCCCTGCTCCACGCCGAGCAGAAGATGATCGCCTGGACCGATCGAGTCGTTCCACTCGCTCAGCTCGGCGCGATGTCCAAGTCGCGGTCAAAACCGAAGCCCGGCGGCGCCTCGGACCCGGCAGATGCGGAAGGTGAGGCCGACACCCAGCCCCAGCTCACGCTGATCCATTGTTTTCATAGAGCCGTGGGCATCAACCGCAAGATCGATCCCGACACCCCGACCCTGCTCCAGAAGCAGAGAGTCGAAGCGGACGACATTCTGGCCTACGACCGGCGCACCGGCTTGTTCGACATCCCCCGCAAGGGGATCGTCTATCTCTATGATCGGAGCGACAACTCATCGAGAGCACCGGGGATGAACCTCGACTCCGAGAACGGTAGCCCGAACCCAACCGCGACAGAACGCCCCGTCACCCCCACGGCGCGCCGGGTCGAGAACCAGTCAAGCCGGACCGCGGGCGCATCCGCGGCCAGCACCCGCAGCACCGCCCCACCCGCTCAGCCAAACGAGCCCACCGGGTCGAAGGCCGGCGAATTTCCCCCCTTGGTCCTGACTCAGATCAAGTTCATCAAGGGGATGAGAGGGCGGTTCGGAAACGGCCTGGAGAACAACACGGTCTCGAACAACTGGTATGAATTCTTCGGCGACATCCAGCTCGCCCGCGCCAAGGTGCCGGACGCGCAGACAATCCTCAACTTCGACAAGCTGCCCGGCGACGGCTTGTTCCTGACAAGCCAGACCTTACGGGTCATCACCGAACCGCCGCCGGCCGGCTCACCGCCGTCCACCCCCGCTCGCGACTTCCTCAAGGCATGGGAGAAAGCCTATGTGTGGAGCAGCGACAAGAGTCTCCAGGCCGACGTGATCACTTATGATTCGGAGAAAGACCTGATCTACGCCTTCGGCGAGGAGGGGCGCGGAGTGAGCTACGGGCAGCAGCACGCCACCGGCCAGCCGTCCTCCCTCGGAACCGCCAAGGCCATGCGGCTCAACCCCAAGACCGGCGCCATGCATTTGATCGACAATGCCTCCGTCCAGTTGATCGACAAGAATACCGGCGTCCGGCCCGTCGCGGCCAATCCGGTCGATCCCGACGCCAAGGTGAAGAAACCACCCCGGAGACCGTTCAGACTGCCGGCCGGCAACGTCGAGCGCAGGGGCTTCACCGGACAATGAGCGGGGCCCGCAGAAAAGGTGCCAGCCACCAAATATGAATAATATGCGTAATTTAGAAATGCAACGGCCACGAAATCAGTTCATCGCGCGCAGTTTGTTTTACCCAGTTTTGGTGGCTGGCACCTTTTCACGTGCACCAACATCCACGAAGCGAAGTCGCAATTCTCCAAGCTGATCAAGCGCGCGGAGGCTGGAGAAGAGGTCGTCATCGCCCGTGCGGGCAAGCCCGTGGTTAAGCTTATACCCTACCGCACAAATGAGGCTCCACGCCACGGCGGACAATGGAAGGGCAAGGTGCGGATTGCTGACGACTTCGACGAGTTACCCGAGGACATCGCCGCAGTTTTCGGGATGACGCCCCGATGACTCTGCTTCTCGACACGCATGCCCAGCTCTGGTGGCTCGACGATCCCACGCTTTCGCAACACGGGCCCGGCGACTGATGTGGAACAGCCGCAATCGGCTGTCCCACACTCAAGAAGGAGCCTCATGATTGATGATTCGCTTCAACTGCTCGCCGGTGATGTTTCCACCGCTCAGGATCAAGCCGACATTCTTGCCGGCGAGCTTGCTTCGTTGAGCAAACGCGGCCGCGACGGCCGCGGCGCCGGCACCCTCGGCGACCTGTCGCGTCGTCTCGATCAGCAGGCGGATTGACGCGGCCAGCTCGTCGTCGCTGACAAGCACCATTTCATCGACCAGGCGAGGGAGCAGCGCCAGGGGCATCGCGAATGGTTCCCTGGTCGCGAGCCCATCGGCAAATGTCGCCACGTTCTCCGTGACGACCCGCTGCCCTTCGCGCCACGAGCGGTAGACGGCCGGCGCGCCTTCGGCCTGCACCCCCACCACGCGAATCGCCGGGTTGACCGCGCGCGCCACCGTCCCGGCGCCGAGCACCCCGCTGCCGCCGCCCACGGGTACGAAGATCACGTCGAGGTCGGGAGCGGCCTCCAGCAATTCGAGGGTCGCCGTCCCAACCCCGGCGACCAGGAGCGGTTCGTTCGCCGAGTGGACGTAGCGCAAGCCCAGCCGTGCGGCATGTTCCTCGGCCGCCAGCCGCGCCGCATCAAAATCACGGCCGACCTGGACGACCTTCGCTCCCAGCACCACGGTCGCGGCGACTTTGAGCGCGTTCGCGGCCTCGGGCATGAAAATCGTCGCCCTTGTACCGAAGAGCCGCGCGGCGTAGGCAACCGATTGGCCGTGGTTTCCCGTCGAGGCCGCCACCACACCCCGAGCCCGCTCCGTGGGTTCCATCGACGCCAGGAGGTTGACACCGCCCCGCACCTTGAACGCACCGGTTGGGTTGAGATTTTCACACTTGAGCACAGCTCGGCAACCCAGCGCCGAGCTGAGCCCCGTGAACTCGAGTGCCGGCGTCACGGGCAGATAGGGCGCGATGGCCCGACGGGCCTTGAGCACTAGAGCCAGTGTGGGAACAGGCCAGTCCGTGGGGTTCGTCATCGAAGAACTCGTCAAAGTGCGAACAGTAATTGGACTTTTCCCCTCTTCCGGGAATCATTTCGTCACGACGAAACGGTCCAGTTCCTGGCCCTCGACCGAGACCTGGCGCACGGTGAGGGTCGCGTCGTCGACGTCGGCGACGGTCAGTGAATGGGTTTTCGAGATGAACCGTTGGGTGAACGGTTGCCAGGAGCGAGGGTCGTCCTGTTGCTCGGGGTTATAGAGTGTATTGCCGCCGGCGCCGGTGACCACGTAGATGACGCCTTGGGGCCGGGTCCGTGTCTGACCGTCAAAGAGCGTGTCGAGCGTCCAGCGGCCGGGAACACGGTCCCGGTCGCGGACCAGTTTGCCGTCGCGGTCTCTCTCGACGTTGAAGCGCAGCGGCAACGTCCGCTGGTAGTTGTGAACGTGACCGCTGAACACGACGTCAACTCGGCCCGTCTCGAAGAGGTCGGCCAGCAGGCGCATCTGCTGAGCATCGAAGTGCGCCTTCGACGAGTGGAAACCAGGGTGGTGAAAGGCGACGAACCGCCAGGTGGCGTTCCGGGCGGCGGCCAGGTCGCGCTCGACCCATGTCCGGATCTCCCGGTTGGTCCAGTCGACGTAAGGATTCGAATCGAGGATCAGCCAGTGCGCATTGCCGTATTCGAACGAGAAATTCGCCATCCGAGGATAGGTCCCGGCGCTGGCCGCGAGAAATGCTTGCCTGTTCGTCGCGGGGCCGGTGAGGGGTGGAGCGAGGACCCCTCCCCCATTGTCGGGCGGGCCGTTGCGGGGTTGATCCCAGTAGAGGAAATAGGCCAGGCCGTCGGGGTACTTCTCGAGGTCACGGGTCGCTATATCGTGGTTGCCCGGCGCGGCCAGGAAAAGGGTCGATCGCAAGAGCGGCGCCCCCAAGAGCGGCGATGCTTGGTCCGCGTTGTAGACGGTCCAAAACTTCTCGCGGTACTCGCTGATGCGACCCCGGCTGTAGACGATGTCGCCGGTGATCATGACGAAGTCGGGCCGGGCCAGGTACGCCTGATATGCCACCGCCTTCTGCGCGGCGGTCCCCGCTCCGCAGTCGCCGAAGGCCACGAAGCGGTAAGATTGGCCGGCCCTCTTGGGGGCGCGACCCTCTGCCGAGAAGACGACCTTCCCTCCCTTCCGCACCCGGTACGCGAATGTGTCTCCCGCGCCCAGGCCGTTCAAGGCGGCGTGATAAACCCAGTGCGGTGCAATGCTCGGGACTGCGATGCCGCGCACCCTTGGGGCCCCGGCTTCGCGCCAGGCTGCACCGGGCCCGGGCCGGTACTCGACCGCCCAGTCGGTCTCGACCAGATCGGTGTGCCAGAGCAATCCGAGGTCCGTGGCCACCTGGCCCGGTGGGGCATCGCCAAGCTGCAAATAAGGCTTGACCAGGAACACAACCTCACTGGCCTTCGCGCTCGGCCAGAGCAAGCCGGTGGCCAGGTCGTCACTCGATACCAGAGTCGAAGCCAGAGCCAGCAGCCAGCTCGCGACGATCGAGCCACGTCGAATTCTCATGGGGCAGGTACCTGGTGGTCGGAGACGGCTCGGTAGGTCAGGCCAGGATCTCGCCGGTCCGCGTCTGCTGCTCGCGATCGGCCGCGCCGGCCGGCGCGCGGGACCGGTGACCGGCGCAACGGACACCCACACCATGATAATCGATGGAACCGACGTGGCAAATCGCGATGCTCATCGAGACAGCATCATGACTTGAATCAAAGGTCAGCCACCGAGTGCCACGGAGTGCAAGCGTGAGCAACCGTGTGCAACCAGGTTCGACCGCCGCAGGGCGCGGGCCCGAAACAGGAGAGCGCCGGCCAGGGCCGACCAGATCAAGAGCGAGAGGGGCTCCGGGACCTGGGCATCGGTCACACCGGAGTTCGAGTTTGAGCTAGACGAGGAGGTCGCGGGCGCTGGGGTGAGGGCGATCGTGACGCCATCGGTCTGGGACAAGAGCTGGGGTGGGGAGCTCTGATTGGCGACATTCAGCGAGAAGTTGACGATGCCGCCGGCCGCCAGCCCCTGGCCGTAGAAGCTCAGGCCGAGCGCCTGCACGGTCTGCCCGTTGGCGGTCTTGCTCGCGAGGAAGTCGTACACGCCGCTGGAATTGAACCCGCTCGAGTTCGAAAGAATCGTCAGAGGGCCCTGTGTCGACGACGACGGGGGGGTGACGACGCCTCCGGCGGGCTGGATGAGCGCCACGACTTGCGGCGGCGCGATCACCGGCGAGAACGACAGGCTTTCCGATCCGCTGGCGGTTGCGCTCTGACTCAGGGTCACCTGAGAAAGGCCGGTGTTGACCTGGCTGATGGTCGTTCCGGTGGGGATGCCGGTTCCACTGACTTGATCGCCCACGAACAATCCGCTCGTGCTCGGCACGGTCACCCCTGGTGAGCCGCTGGTGAGCGTGCTGGAGAGTGTAACATTGGCGGTTCCCGGGGGGGGGCCGGTCGGCGTGGGAATGGCGGTGGTCGTCGTCAAGGTATAATCGGCCGTTCCCGCCGACGCGCTCGAGTTCATTCCATCGGCTTGGGCGGACATCGGTCGCGAGCCCAAGCCGAAGGCCAAGGCGGCCGCCAGCACAGTCAAGGGAGCTGAACAACGACGTATCACGGCAAGTCTCCTCCTTGAACTCTCTGCGTGGTAACCGAATTCCTTGGGTTATCGCCTCGCGCCCGGTCGCGGGGTTGGTCCCGCTGGGTTTGGTCCAGCGGCTGTGTCGTTGTGCCGATCCTTGCCGATACGAGGTGCAACGCGATCCGATTGGAAGGGCAACCTCCGGAAACTTGAGGGCCGCATTGTGCAAGGGTTCGCAAAAAGGGTCAAGTCGAGGATGTCGCTTTTTTTCAAGACGAACGACCCGCGCCTGGGCAGGGCCTCCGCCGTCCATTAGGCTGGAGTCAGTGGGGTAGGCGGGGATCGGAGCGATCGCACAGCGAATAAAAGCAAGACGCTTCGCGTCTATGCATTCAGGTGAAGGTATGCTCGATGTCCTGACCGGCGTGCAAACGCCTGATGATACTCTGGTGCGGTGCGCTCGTGAGGGGGACGACTCAGCCCGCGAGGAGTTGTTCCGCCGGTATCGAAGTGATGCGTATCGGTACGCTTACCGGCAGCTAGGGCACGAACAAGACGCACTCGACGTGGTTCAGGAATCGATGCTCAAGGCATTTTCGGCGCTGGGGGATTTTGACGGTCGTAGCGGGTTCCGGACCTGGCTGCTCCGGATCGTGATCAACACAGCCTACGACCTGGGAAGACGGCGCAAGCGGCAGCCTCGCGGCCATGACGACGAGGTGATCGGTCGCGAGCCCGCCACCGACGACGACCCCGCTCGGCGGTTGTACCAGCAAGACCTCCGCATCAAGCTCGACCAAGCCCTTGACCGCCTGAGCCACACCATCCGAACCACCTTCGTCCTCTTCGCCGAGTTGGGGCTCAGTTACAAGGAAATCGCCGAGACCCAGAATGTCCCGATCGGTACGGTGATGAGCCGAATCCATGCTGCCCGTGAAAAGCTCCAGGCGGAGCTCGACTGGGACAAGCTCAACGGTCAATGATCAAGATAAAGAGGATGACAGACGATGCGTTGCGATGAGGTGATCCGTGAGTTGGCCGTACCAACCGACGAGCGAGACTCGACCGCATTGGCCGAGCACTTGCCCCGTTGTCCGGCCTGCGCCGCCTGGGCCGAGCGTGCCGCCGGGCTTGATCGTCTCTGGAATGACACCCGACCGCCTGAGCCGTCATCCGAGGTCTGGGACGCTCTCTGGGCCCACCTGGGCCAATCGATCGATGTCTCGACTCCGAACGTAGTTGCGGCGTCAACACCGTTTGTGCCATCCCAGAACGGATCGTCCTCCAAGGGAGAGGCGCAACCCACGCAGCCTTCTCCGCGATCGCACTCTCACCCCCGGCGCTGGGTGGCGATTGCTGGGTTGATCGCCCTGGCCCAAGCCGCTGCCGTGCTCCTCGCCGTGGGACTGTCTTGGCAAGGCTTCACCCCGTCTCAGCCACCTCGGATTGCCCATGTCACCGATTCGACGTTGTTTCCCTCGTCATCCCAAGACGAAGGTTCACCAAGACTTAAGCTCGTCAGCATCACCGTCCCTTCCGAGGGCTTCCCCACGGTGGTCGATGAGGGTCGGCTGGTTGTCATCCACGCGGACGTGAAGCCGCGGAAGGTCCTCCTTCCGATCTTCTCGTCACACACGATGTTCGTGATTCAAGCGGAGGGGCCGTTACCCAGGGTGATTGACATGACTCCCGAGGGGAAGTCTTTCGGCGTCGATGACTGGTATTTGGTCTTCGGTGCGGTGGAAGAACTTGCCAATTCCAAGCTCGCGATGAAGGAGTAACGCCATGGCCGAATCGAGACGACAGTCTGGTTGGTTTGGAATCGAGCTGGCGGTGGCGGCTCTGGCCTTGGGCGGATTGGTGCTCGGGTTCTCAGGGATTCGCGTGTCGCGCGCTCAGGGCGAGGCGGAGGCCAACCCGGACATCGCGCGTCAGGTTACCGTCATCGGCATCATTGCCACGCCGGGCACCAAAACGGCCGACTCGAAGCTGGTGTTCATCAAGAGCCAGTTGGACGAGCTGCTCCCCAAGCACGGGTTCCGATTGCTCGATGCGCAAAGCGCGCGGATCGTCGCCCCGGAGTCGGTGACCTGCAACCTGAACAACGGCTACACCGTCGCGATCAGCCTGGTCAAGTCGATGGACGAAAACGGCAAGGTTGAGGTCCGCTGCGAGCTGTTCCAGGACAAGGCACTCCAGTTCTCGACGCTGGTCAAGACGCCGGTGAATCAGCTCTTCTTCTGCCAGCGGGCTCTCCAGGACGGATCGCAGCTATTGATCGGGGTGGGAGCGCGTTAGAGCTCGTCTTGCCTTCCCCAAAAAGAACCGACCGCCTTCCGGCGGACGTTCGGCCTTGGGGGCCATTCGTCGCGTCGAGCGGCGGTCGCTCGCGGCGTTTTTCCGCTCGCGGCTTTCGACCGGGCCGGCCGAGATTTTCGGACCGGCCGAGGGCCGAGACAGCCGGGTCGGAGGATCCACCGCGTTGCTCTGATCTAGCAGGCAGAAAGGCCGTCCTTGGCCTTCGGCCTCGAGCCGCCAGTCCGTCCCTGGACGCGACTGCAGTTGAGGCCCTTTTTCTGAGTCGTCCCTGACCCGATCGGTTTTCCAACCGACATGGGTTGTATCGGCCATGCGGCAGGTCCGCCCGCAACGTTTTTGCGCGCTCCACGGACCGGGCCCGTTCGTATTGAATGTTCTCGAAGCCGCCCAAGCGGTTGGGTTCAGCGGCCGGCGTGAGCGACCGTGGAGATTCCGGTGCGAGGTCCTTCGCCTGTTCTTGCGTACATGCGGATGAATCTCACCACCCGCCACCCGTCCTCTGTTCTTGCGTACATGCGGACGAATCGTTGGTTTGGGCTCCTTGGAAAACGCAGGCGGGGACGGTACAATCGTGACCCGAGCGGAGCCGAAGCACCTGTGAGCGGACCGCGCTTGGATCTGCGCGCACGAGAGCGAGGTGCACAGCACTCGCGGGCCGAGCGCCAATCGATTGATTCTGTGGATAGAGGAGGATGTCTTCGATGGCTACCGCAGAGAGCTCGAGTCGTTTGAGCACAGTCGTTCTGTTCGGCAAAGGTCTGACGCCGGGCAAGCTCCGCGGTTTGCAGCGGATCAGCAATCCCAACGGGACGCTGACGATGGTGGCTCTCGATCAGAACAGCTCGATGATCGAGATGGCCGCCAAGGCCTTGAAGGGCAAGGGGCAAGAGCGCGAGCCGAGCTATGAAGAGATTGTCGAGGCCAAGGTCGACCTGGCCCAGAACCTGGCGCCGGCGGCCTCGGGCGTGTTGATCGACGCCTATTACGGGGCCTGGTCGTGCATTGCCGCGGGGGCGATCGGCCCCCAGACGGGCTTGCTCGTGCGGGTCGAGAAGTCGGGCAGTCCAAAGAACAAGGTTGGAGCACCGCTGGGGCTGATCGAGCCGGGGTGGAGTGTCGAGAAGATCAAGCTCATGGGGGCCGACGCCGTCAAGCTGCTGGCGCAGTTCGAACCGACCGAGCCGCTCTCGGCGGAGCACCAGTTCCAGTTGATCGAGCACGTCGACTCCGAGTGCAAGAAACACGACATCCTCATGCTGCTGGAGACGGTGGCGTTTCCGTTCGGCGGCGAGAAGAAGACGGATGCCGGCTACCTGAACCGGAAGGCGGCAACGGTGATCGAGTCGGCCCGCCAGCTCAGCCGCTTCTGTGACGTTTACAAGGCGGAGTTCCCCGGCACGCTGGGCCACGACTCGGACAACCAACTCCGCGACAACCTCCGTGCATTGAACGCGGCCAGCGAGCGACCGTGGGTCCTGCTGTCGGCGGGCGTCGACTACCCTGACTATTACAAGCAGGTGCAGATGGCCCTGGACGCCGGCGCCTCAGGGGTCCTGGGCGGACGAGCGTTCTGGAAGGAGTACTTCCTCCAGGACGGTGCACAGGCACGTAGCCAGTTCGCCGCGACCACGGCCTTCAAACGGGTATCCGACGTCAACGCCTTGGTTCGCGAGCACGGGACGCCTTGGTTCGTCCGGTACGGCCTGACCAAGGAAAAGCTGGCCACGGTCCGGGCCACCGAGGGCTGGCATGCCCGCTATGGCGCCTGCATGGGCTCGACCGACGGCGCAGCTCCCGCAAAGGGAGCGCCTGGCGAAGTGTATTGATCGTGGGTAGGGTGGGTCGAGCGACGCGTGTCGCGTCGTGAGGCCTACCGAATGCTCGACCGACGGCGCAGAGCGGTCAATCCGGCGTCGAGCCTGCGACGGGCCGACTGATCCGGAACGAGGAGACGCAACCATGATCTCGTTTCGAACGTCTCGGGTTGGGACTGCCGCCGGGTTGCTGTTTCTTGCTTCCATGGCATTGCCCCAGGTGGGGGCTCAGCCCCAGCGGCGGCGGCCAACGCCCAACGACACGCTGAAATCGACCGAAGTTGCACCCGACCGCAAGGTGACTTTCCGCCGACACAATGCGGCGCATGCACGTCTACACTCCTCCCGGCTACGAGAGCAACGCCGAGGAATACCCGATCCTGTACCTGGTGCACGGTGGAGGTGACGACGACTCGGGCTGGAGTACGATCGGTCGCGCCGGCTTCATCCTCGACAATTTGCTGGCGGAAAAGAAGGCGGTACCGTTGATCGTCGTGATGCCCAATGGCAGCCTGCCAAGGCCGGCGAACTTTCCCCAGTTCACGCCGGGTAGCCAGCCATCGCCCGAGTTTCTGGCCGCGATGGAGGCTTTGCAGATTCGGTTCGCTGACGAGCTGCTCAAGGAGGTCGTCCCCTATGTCGCGAAGCACTATCGCGTGAAGTCCGGGTCCGAAAACCGCGCGATCGCGGGATTGTCGATGGGCGGGGGCCAATCACTGCGCGTCCTGACGACTCACCCGGACCAGTTCGCCTACGTGGCCATCTGGAGCGCAGGCCTGTTCGGCGGCAACGCCGCCGCATGGACTGAGAGGAACGCCGAGTTCCTTGGCAAGGCCGACAAGGTCAACGCGTCGGTCAAGCTGCTCTCGATCAGCGTGGGTGACCGAGACTTTGCCCTGGCCGGCTCGAAGGCCTTGGCGGAAGTCTTCGAGAAGCACGGCATCAAGAACGAGACCCACATCAGCGGCGGCGGCCACACGTGGGTCAACTGGCGCCATTACCTGAACGAGCTGGTGCCGCGGCTCTTTCGATGAATCGACATTATGGATAGCGTTAATGCCTTGTCGCCGGAGCAGATGCGTCAGCTACGCGACGAGGCGTTCCGTCTCCGGGGTGCGGCCGTCGCGATCTCGGAGGACCTGATGGAGACGGGAGCCGCCCCTTGAAATACTGTGTCGTGCTATGTACTATACGATGCACGGTATATTTCATGGATATGGGGACTCAAGTGATGACGGAAGGGGAATCGCGCGAAGCGTCGAACGGGAAACTCGACCTCGAGCTGCGTCGCGGTGTCCTCGTGCTCACGGTGCTCTCGCAGTTGCGAACGGCCCAGTACGGATACTCACTGCGACAGGCCCTGGCCGGCGAGGGCATGCCGATCGAGGAAGGCACGCTCTATCCCCTACTCCGTCGCCTCGAGTCGCTGGGCCTGCTCGTGAGCGAATGGCGCATCGAAGACGGGCCTCCCCGCCGCTACTACACGCTGAGCCCCGACGGGGCTCGGCACTACCAAAACCTCAGCGCGAGCTGGTCGGAGCTCGTCACAACGGTGAACCGCCTGATCGCCAAAAAAAAGTAGGACACGAAGCGATGCACGCGACCGAAGTGATCGAAACGTACATCGACGACACCGTGCGATTCCTGCCGAGGCGCCAACGGGACGACGTGGCGAGGGAGCTACGCTCTCTCCTGAACGAGGAGTTACACGCCCAGGCCCAGGAGTCGGGACGCTCGCCCGATGAGTCCCTGGCGTTGTCACTGGTGCGTGGCTATGGCCACCCGAACGAGGCTGCGGCCCGCTATCAGCCGCCCTGGGCCATCATCGATCCTGCCGACTCCACGAGTTTCATGAGAGCGGCGATCATCGGCGCGGGCGCGCTGGTCCTGCTCGGCGCGATAAGCAAGCGGCTGCCCTCCCTGCCGGAGACCGCCGACAACCTGGTCAAGATCGGCCTTCTGGTCTGGCTCGGCCTCCTGGTCGTGGCCTTCGGGGCGAAGAACTGGATCCGTCGGCGCTGGCCCGCAACGGTGCTTTGGGAACCCCGCGACCGTGACCGGACGAATCGCGTCGGAACGGCGGTGGTCGTCCCGATCGCCACGTTCTTCGTCGTCTTGTACGGCGCACCAACCTGGGTGCTCGACCATATCTCGGGTGGCCGGTTCGATACCTCGTGGACGGCCTACACGGCGGACTTCCAGCGGTTGCGCCTCCCCTGCTTCATCGGATTGATGGTCGGCCTCCTCACCCTGCTCTCGTTCGTCGCGATCCAGGGCCGATGGCGTCGGCTCACTCGTTGCATAAACATCGGCCTCAACATGGCCCTCGCCTGCCTGATCCTGTCTTTCGCCGTGGACGGCAACATTTTCCAGTCGAGCCTGGTCGACCAGATCGCAAGAAACGTGCTCGCCCTCGTCGCCGTGATCTACGTGCCGAGTGTGGGCGTACAACTCTACGGCGAGATCGGGCGGCTCGACCGCGCTGCCGCTGCGAAGAAGGCGTAATCGTCAATACCCGGAGTCACATCTACCTAGGCGGTACCCTTTTTCCGCTGGCCCATGGCTGGAATGAACCTTTCTGCGGAGATATGCTAATAACCCCGAATTTGAATCAGTCGGTGACTTCGGGGATCGCCTGCGTCTCCAGGTGCATCGCCGAGCAGATGAAGTAGAGCAAGCGGACCAGCTTCGTCAGTTCGCCTAGTGCGTCGTTTAAAACCGGCGGAGAGTTGCGAATGAAAGAGTCGTACGGGAAAGACCCAGCCAGTCATCCCGACCCCGAGTCATGCGTCGGCGGCCGTAAGGACGCAGGCGAAACGTTGACAGGGGCACACGCGGGGCAGCCATCGAGCTGCGAAATCATGTGCTTCGGGGTGCCGACGCCGTCAAGCGAGGTGGAAGCAGGGGAACTAGGTTCGAATCCTAGATCCCCAGCTTAAGTCCTTGCGACATAGTACTTTACGGCGAAAACCCCAAGTAGCAACAGATCTGGACATGCTTATCCATTCTCTACGCATCTCAACTGCGTAGACAGTTTGAGAGGCGGTTGCCGTGTCGCGGCGAGAGTGCGGGCGCCGCCACTTCGGACGAGGAGGCGCGCATATTGGCACTTCCGACGCCTCACCATCGTCTCGGGGACATGGCCGTGATTGGCATGATTGCCCACGGCAAGCACGCCCTCGGAAGTAGCCATGAGACAGGTCTGGTCTCCTCGGAGTCCGGAATCCCCTATGATGTCTCCAAGCCCGGCAAAACCGCGAACCGCTGAATGATCTGTTCGGCTGGTGATGCTCAGTCATCGTCCTCGTCCCCGACCGTCACCGTCTTGCCGTCGGCCGACACCTTGACCTCCATCTCCTCGCCATCGGTGCCTTCGCTCCTGGCGAAGAGATAAGCAACGAGCTGTCCCTTCTCGGTGACCGACCGGACTCGCTGCCACTGGTACGTTGGTTGCTTGGCCTTCAAGGCGTCGGACACGACTGCCGGAACTTCCGACCGTTCCAGATCGGTGTGGATTATCGCTTGGCCGTCTGAAGCGAAGAAGGCAGTCGATTCACGGTCCTTCAGGTCGCTTCCGCTCACTTCGTAAGTCGTCATGCCGTCTTCGATCTTCTCGGTTGCGTCGGTCCACTTCACTTGAGGCAACGTCCTCAAGACTTCCACGATGTTGGGCGGCAGGTCCGTCACGCTCAACACCGTCTCGACGGCTTCGACCTGGCCTAGAGCCGTGAGCGTGATATGCACCTCACGGCCCTTTACATCAGCACCGTTCAATTCATATGCGGTCTCATCGTCATCGGTATGCTTGGTGGCTTCTGTCCACTTTGCCTGGGGCACTCTGTCGTCGGCGGCCTGACGAACCGAGGCGGGCACATCCTTCAATTCGACCTTTTCCTCGTCGGCTGTCGCGGTGAGGGGGACCAATCCGAACATCACCATGACCACTGCCAGTACGTGGTGACTCAATCGCATCGCAGAGCCTCCTCAAAACTCTCCAAGGTTGGGAAGTTCACCGTGGTACACGAGTTACTAGACCCGTCTCAGGCCGCAATATTCCCCGCGGGATTTTCTTCAACGGCTGTTTTCGCGATCGCAGGAATTCTCCGGCTCGTGGAATAACACCCAGCCTATCCGGTCTAATGGTTTAATGCTGACGCCATTCCACACCCCCAGCCACGCGAACTCGAGCGACGAAGCCCGGGCGTCTGACGCTCGGGTGGAGAGCCTCGTCGCGCGGGTTCGGTTGGGGGACCGGGATGTTTTCGGCGAGCTTATGTCGTTAACGGAGCCGAGGATTCGCCGCCTGCTAGGCCGGCTGGGCTGCCGGGGAACGGACCTCGACGACCTCGTCCAGGAAACTTATTTGCGGGCCTGGAGGTCGTTGCCTAGGTTCCGCGGCGAGAGCCGCTTCAGCACCTGGCTTTTCCGAATCGCGGTGAACGTGGTCAGGACGTGGCGGAAGAACCGAAGAGGCGTTGCGAGCTTGGACTACGATGAGAGCGTCTCTATGCGCAGCCACCCCGAATTCGGCGCGGTGCCCCTCTTGGAAGCTTACGAGCGAGCCTTGTCCGGATTATCCCCCGACTTGAAGGCCGTGTTCATTCTGCACGAGACCGAAGGTATGAGCTACCGCGATGTCGCCGAAACGCTCGGCTGCCCGATCGGCACCGTGATGAGCCGGCTCCACCGCGCCCGAGTCAAAATCCTCGACGAGCTGCGAGAGCGGCTCGAGGAGCTGGCCCCATGAACGACGAACGCCGAAAAACCCTGGAGCGGCTCTTCGACGGCGAACCCGTCTTCGATGACCCGCGCGACGAGGCCGATGACGCCGAGTCGCTCGCCTACTTAAGACGACTGAGTCTCCTGCGAGAACTGGCTCTGAGGCACGACCCGGCTGCGGCCGTCCCCTCTCGACGGCCTGTGCTCATCCATCCGCGATCGCGACGGCGAACCTTCGCGACGGTCCTGGCGCTGGCGGCGAGCGTCTTGTTCATGGCTGTCATGGTCCATTACGCCCGGCTAGCCGATCCGGTGCCTGCTTCGATTCCGGCCGCTCCTGCGTGGCCTGCTGCCGGTACGAGTATCGCGGATGCCCGGATCGCCAGTCCCCGATCTCCACGCCCGCCCCTGGAGGTGGAGCTTTACCGCTGGGCCAATGAGTCGTCACCGTACCCAGATGATGCGGCGGGGGTTGCTCTGTCGCGATTCGGCTCGCTCGAAGGGCGGCATGCCTCCCGGGAGATCCTGACGCTGGAACTGGCCAACTCCATGCCCGGGCCGGCCGTCAATTTCCCAAGGTCGGTTGCTTCGCGGGCGTCGTCGTCGTCAGGCACGCTCCGCAGGTTCGGTTCGTCGCGGCGGCACCGTCCCTCACTTTCACCCAGGGCCTGACGGCTTCGAGGAGACTCCGCCCCATGATCGCCGCAATCACCGCAATCGGTCTTACACTCTGGCTAGGGGCCTTGCCTGCTGCTCACCCGGCCCCCGTCGACCATCCCCAGGTCAAGTCTTCGCCGAAAGACGATCCTCTGGTCGAGGCCCGGAAGGCAACCGATCGCGAGGATTGGGACGAAGCCGCCGCCAAGTTCCGTGCCTTCCTCGACAGCCACCCGGGCGCTCCACAGGCTCCCGAAGCGCGTTTCTGGGCAGGATTCTGTCTGGTGAAACTCGGCGAGAGCGAGCAAGCCGTCGAGATTCTCAATCCATTTACCGACGCTCTCGCCGAGGACAAATGGGCCGACGACGCTTTGCTTCAAATTGGCAAAGCGTTGCGGGCTCTGGGCAAGGAAAGTGATGCTCTCGCCACCTGGAAACGCCACCTGCAGAGGTACCCGCAGTCGGTCTGGCGCACCGAGGTGACGCTCGCCGTGATCGACCTCCTCTTCTATCGCGCCAAGGACCTGACCGCCTGCCTGTCTTATTGCAGTCAGTTGACGCAGGAGGTCCAGGACCGCGACAGCACAACCGAGGCCCGCTACCTGGGTGCTTATTGCCTGAACGCCCTCCGCAAATTCGACGATTCGATGGCCTGGGCGGATCGGCTCTTCGACCCGGAAAGCCCGCTGGAAGAGGCATGGCGACGGCTCCTGGGCGCGCAGCGGGATCTGCTTCGGGGGCAGGTTGCTTCGGCGCGCGGCGCGATGGATTCGCTGGCCACCGACTTTCCCGACCTCGACGACGAAGGACGCCAGGATCTGCTCTTGAAAACGACCTACGTCCTCCGCAAGAACGGCCGGGCCGACCGCGCCCGTGAATTGCTCCAGGCCGAGCTCCTCCGCTCCTCGGGCCGGCCTGAAGATCAGGTCGAGTCGCTCCTCGACGAGCTTGAGGCTGCCTTCGGCGACGACCACCATGCCGACTTGCTGACCGTCCTGAACCACCTGTCGCGTGATCTGAAGGCCCCGGTCGTGGTTCGCGTGTCGGCCCGCGACCGTCACGCGCAAGCCCTGACGGACGACGAGCACCCGAAAAAGGCGGAAGCGATGCTCCGCGAGGCGCTAGCCGCCGAAACCGGTGAATTCCCGCGATGCCGCGCCGCCATGAAACTGGCGGAAATCCTCGCCGATGACCTCGAGAAACCCGACGACGCAGTCAAACTCCTTGACCAACTCCGCACTAACCTCAAACGTCGCGATCTCATCAACGAACTCCACGAGGCTTCCGCCCGTTACCGAAAACAGGCGGAGGGCGCTCATAAGTGATAAGAGATCGACCGCCCGATTTAATTGAACGGTCGCCATCGCGGCGTCAGTCGGACAGATGATGGATCGTGCTGTGAATCGTCCCGTCGAAAGGCGTGCCCTGCGAACCTCGTAGGCGGTAGTTCATCGCCATCCCCCAAGTCGGGCGAATCTCGGGGAGGGTCAGGGTGACTGTCCGTCCGTCCGCAGACAACGATGCCGCGGTGATGCGAAGCTGCTTCTGGTTGTAATGCTTGGAGCCGTAGCTTTCTGTTCGCTTGAGCGCCCAAGTTTCCACCGAATAATGCGATGGGTCCGATGCGGTGGCGCGATCGAGCGGTTCGGTGAACGTGATTTTCAAACCGTTCTTGGTCGCATGAAGACCGGTCGGCACAAACATCCGCTTGTCGGTGGCCCGAATGCGGTACATGCCGCCAGGGGCTGCCCGGTCGCTCGCCCAGGCGACCATTCCGCAGGCGTAGAGTTGGCCGTCCTTGGGGTGGAACCGCCCGCGCATCACGCCAGTCGGCAGTGGCGGAATCGGCAACGCGCACATTCCACCTTGCATGGTGCCGTCGACGGCCTCGTGAAGCACGACGAAGACCTTGCCGTTACCGTAGGAGAGGTTCAGGAGCGAGCCCTTGAGCGGTCCCCAGGCGTCGCTCGTCACATGTACCAATTCGGCGGGGGAGCGGTCGAAAGCGTTGGTGATCCAGCAGACGGGGGGCTCCATGGCCGAGTCGGACGTGTCAGTCACGTTGTGGTAGCCCCACATGTTCCCGTAGAAGCCGCCCACCTTGACATGGTTGATCCGGTTCTTTGGGTTCCAGAATCCCTCCTGGTCGGTGAGGAAGAATGTGCCGTCGTCGTTGAGACAAACGCCGTTTGGAGCGCGGAAGCCGGTGGCGAGGATGTCGGTACGGAGGCCGTCCCGGCTGACGCGAAGGAGCGTCCCGTGCTGCGGCACGAGCGCGGTCTTCCCGTGGCGGGCGGCCTTGGCGTAGTAGAAGTTTCCAGCCGCATCGGTTTGCAGGCCCATCGCGAACTCGTGGAAGTGCTCGGTGACCTGGTGATCGCTGTTGAAGTTCTCATAAAAGTCGGTCTCGCCGTCGCCATTCAAGTCGCGCAGGGCCACGATCTGGTCGCGACATCCGACGAAGATTTTCCCATCGCGAACCTTCAGGCCAAGCGGTTGGAAGAGCCCCGACGCGATCCTTTTCCACGAGAGTTCGCCCGACGGAGCGTCGATTCCGCTGACGAGCCAGACATCGCCATCCCAGGTACAGACCGCAGCCTCACGGCCTCCGTCGAGAAAGTCGAAACCGGTCAGGCGCAACTGGCAGAACCACGGGTTGTTCTCGGGAAGTTCGAACGTATCGACGGCGAACGGCCCATCGTTGTGGCCGGGCTTGATCGCGGTCTTCAAAACCTCAGGCCAATGTGAAGGACCGCCGCGCGTGAGCTCCTCGAGGTTCGTTGTTGAGCCGTTCGTGATCGATGAGGCCAGAGCCTTCACGTCCCCCGTGCTCGGAATTCGAAAGACTTTGAGCGTAAAACGGAGAGGATTCTGGCCGGCCGGGATCTTGAGTCGCAAGTCGCCCTCGGCAGTCTTCGACCACAAGACTCCCGCGACGGGGGGTGAGATGCCGGCGAGTATGCCCGCGTTCTCGGCGGGTGCCGAGCCTTTTCGGATAACCGTGCCATCAAGACCGTGACCCGTCTCATCGCGTACAATGGAGCCCCGGGTCTTATCGGGCTTCCAGCAGGCGAAGAGCTTGGAGTCGTTCGCGTTCGCGGACATCACCTTGGCGACTGCGCCCGGATCGAGAGCTTGCTTGTAGAGTCGGATTTCCGCGATCCGTCCGTCGAAATAGGTGGCCTGCTCGGGGAAGTCGGAGGCGGTGAAGCCTATGCGGGCGACTCGGCTGGCGAGGGAGCCTTTCGGAGTAAGTTCCTCCTCGCCTTCCGGCCTTCCGTCGATGTAGAGGCGAGCCCGGTGGGTCGGGCGCTCGTAAGTCAAGACGGCCACGTGCCACTC
Organism: Isosphaerales bacterium; assembly: GCA_044450785.1. Taxonomy (GTDB): domain Bacteria; phylum Planctomycetota; class Planctomycetia; order Isosphaerales; family Isosphaeraceae; genus JBIOJM01. The sequence goes on along the minus strand of JBIOJM010000037.1, from coordinate 6,005 downwards.
GCCGTCGTCGACCCGGCGAACGGACTCGACCACCCCGACCCAACCAATGTCGAACGCCACCCGACCATCGCGGACGAACAGAGATTTTCCTTGAGGAACCCAGTTCGCGCCAGGTGTCGTTTCGCAGAAAAGGGTCCCGCCTCGACGCGTCTGGAACCGCGAGACGATCGTGTAATCTCCTCGAGACATGTCGAACCCTTCGAGCTTCGCGATCTCGATATGCGTGTTTCCCTCAAACCGCAACGCAGGGGGTTCGCTCGGCGAACTCGGATCGGAACCATGTACCCGACCGAGGAAGGCGACCGCACCTTCGGCCCGGTCACCAGATGCGAACGTGCGCAGAGGACCTTCCGGCCCGCGAGCGATCTGCAACACCATTTCCTTGTCGCGGGGACCGAGGTTGAACGTCCGGCTGAAGACAATAGTCGAGTTTCCCGTCTCGACCGACGGCTTTTCCAATACGTTCGTCTTGCCAACGGTGTACGCAAGAATGACCAGGTCGCCGTGGCGGTACTGGCCCTGGTAATGGGCCCACGATCGGGGCAGCGGGCCGTAGGGCCGGCCGTCTCGCCCCTTGAATCTCTGGTCGTCGAACGTGCCGGTCTCGGGGTTCGCCCAGCCGGGGCCGATTGGATTGGCGAATTCGACGAGGCCCACGACCTTGGGATGAATCTCGTGTCGGCCGTTGAAGTTGATCCCATTCCAGTCGATGAAGCCGTCGCCGCTCCACGCACCCGACATGGTCATCGTGTCATGGTCGAAGACCGTCCAGTGCCGGCCCCGAGAGACTCCCCCGGGTCCGGCGTCGAGCCGGACGGCGACACCCTTGTAAGCGAAGTTCGTCCCGTCATTGCCCACTTCATAGGTGGCCGTGAGTGTCGGACCGTAGTCCATCGCCGACCATGGCTCGATCTTCGACGGCTCGGGGCCGCGAGTCGTCCCCTTCGGAAGGCGGTCAAGATAGGCCCGGTCTGTGAGGGCGAACTGGGTCGGGTTGTCCCGCTTGAGAAAGGCTTCACGAACGTAATGTATCACGTCATATTTCTGCGAGGGGACCATCCAGGTCTGCGGCGGCATCTGGCTGAAGCCCTGAGTGAGCGTCCGATAGAGGCTGTAGGGGTCGAAACCGTTCTTAAACCGGCCCGAGGCGAACCGCAAGGAAGTAGGCAGCGAGCCTGGCTTGTCCTTCGTGCCGTGGCAGTTGATGCAAACGCGATTGTAGATCGCCTCACCTCGTGCGAGGCTTTCGGGGCCGAGGCCAGTGATCATCCCCGCGTGGTCGATCTGCGACTCGTAGTCGGGAAGTTTCATCGCCGCGACCTGCGACGGATCGGGCCGAAGCGCCGTCGCGCGCTCGGAGCCGCCGTCGGCGATTTCGCGGAGGTACCGAATCAGGTCGAGGAACTGCTGTCGCGAAGTAAGCCCGTTCACCAGGCTGGCGGGCATGACCGATGGCCCGTTGTCCTTCCGCTCCTCGATGTCTCGCTTGGCGACGGTGACCTGTTTCCCGTCCTGCGATGGGTCACGGAGGATAACTCGGTCGGCTCGGTCTTCCACCAGCAGGCCGATCATGCTCTTGCCATCGGTGATCGCGATCGTGACGGTCTCAAAGCCCTTCTTGATGACCTTCGAAGGTCTCAAAACCGACTCGATCAGGTAGGCGTATGTCGTCTCCTTGCCAAGCTTGGCAAGGTCCGGGCCAAGCGCGTCGCCTCGGCCGTCGCCGGCTGCATGACACTTCGTGCAGCTCAGGAACGGCTGGTAGAAGACGGCCGCGCCACGCGCGGGATCGCCCCGCTCGCGGACGTCGTTGGCCAGCGCGACCGGGTCTTCGTTGAGCAGTAAGAGTTCGAGCGGCCGGCCGGCGGGGGCGTCATCGATCTGGGGCGCTGTGCAGAGAAGAATAACGCCGGCAAGAATGGGGTTCATGATCTTCACGACTCCAGTCGTTGGCGAAACAGTCATTTCCCAGGTGATTTGACTGGCGTTGGTCCGATTTATTCCGACGATTTTTCCCCGGCGTCCCGGCGACCGGCGGGCCGCTTGATCATCCATCGTTCATTCAGGCTTGGGCGTCGCCCTAATCCGAACGGTACCCGCACGGGCAACGGCTCAAGTGCCGCGAACGCCGTAAGCACTCGTGGGGACGGCATCATTTCCGGGCTGCCTTCTTCATCCCCTCGGAATCTCCCGGCGATACGCCTTCTCGAGCATTCTTGTGTCGGTGTGCCCATCAAGGCCGTAGTGACAAGTGAAGCTTCCGTAGATCGCGGGTCCGGGAGTGCGGGCAGATTTTCACCGGCTGCAGAGGCAAGAGGAAACCGACAAGTGAGCGCCGGTTTTCTTGTGTACGCTAACACCTGCGCACTTTGGCAACAAATTGGCAACAACATTGGCCCTGTCAACCCAATGCGGCTACAATGCCAATTGGCGCAGTGTGAATCTTAAACACCTGCAATCGAAGGTTTTCCAACGTCAACCCAGTGTCGTTGCAATGTCACGTGGAAGGCGCGAAACTAGGTTCGAATCCTAGATCCCCACGTCCAAGTTCGACAGGTTGAGCCAAAGGAGCGCACGTCCCTCTTCTGTCCCCCCAGCAATTCGGGGCGGCTCCGTTGCCGCCACCTCCCGGGTTCGATCGGGATTCTCGAAGCGCACCAGAAGACGATGTCGATCGCGATCGCGTCGAGGATCGGTCGGACCGACGTTCACCCGGTTGAGTGGCCCCGGCGAGTCCACGGTACCGGCGTCCCGCGCCGACCGGTCATCATCGCCCGTCGGCTCGTGTTGGCACGCCTCCGCCAGAGAAAAGCGAGCCTTGATTCGGCCGTCTTGCCCGTGGTGCACACAACGAATCGATGGCAGAGGTGTTCTTCTTCATACGCCCAGTTGCCCTCGGCACTCCGGGAGCAGCTCCTCCGGCGCGGCTAGGGCGCCGCTCTCTTCGCGGGCCAGCCAGTCTGGGGTCGTCGTAAACATGGTCCGCAGCGCGTCCATGTCGTCGCTCTTCGGATACTCCCCGGACGCCAAGCCAGTCGACGCGCTGTCCCCCGCCGCCTGGGGTGCGTTCACTCAGGAAAAGACCGGAAATCACCTCCGCGTCTCATGACGTGAAATTGGCGGTGAACCTCGAGGTTCTCGTGCGATTGAGCCTTGATAGTCACCTCGACTCGACCAACCATCTCGTCGGGTTCGTAAACCTCCCGGATGAGGAGCAGGCCCGCGATGATCTGTCCGATGCTCCGCGTTTGTTGATAGCAAAACGCGATGCCCCGATGCTCCACACTTGCTTTGCTCAGCCGTAAGTAGTCCTCGTCTTGGGTGAAGACGACGCGGCCTGTGGTCATACCGAAGGTGATGTGCTCTTCATCTTGAGCGGCGCGCAATCCTGCTTCCGGGGTCGTCGTGACATCGACCCCGTGCAATCGAAGCCCTGCGGCAATCGCCGGGTCGCAATGCTCATCCAGGTGGAAGCGAATCGTTCGTGCCATTCCGTTGCCGCACCTTCTCGAAAATGGACGGTTGACCCGCTCGGAACTCTTCGACGAACCGCCGTTCTTCCTCGATCTCCGCCTGGATTTCGTCGCGGTGGCCGTAGTAGTACGCTAATGCCGCATGGACTTGGGCGCGCCTGATCGTGGGGAAGGTTGCCACGATTTCGGTCGGCGTCATCCCCATCTGCTCGTGCCATACTGCGACATGCTTGACCTTGATCCGGTGTCCCAGGATGTGCGGATGCCCACCGCAGTAGCCTGGCCGGGTCCCAATATATTCCGAGATAACCGGCAGAACTTCGGCCGGCTCCGGCTCGGTCGGAGGGTTTGGCGTCTGAGGCTGGGCGACTGTTGGTTCCATAACAACCATTCTACTCCAAATCGAAGCACTGAACTATCTTGGTACACCCTGGAATGGCCGGAAATCACTTCCCGGGCTCGTATCTTTGAGCCTTGATGGTCGAGGCTGCAATCGCTCGCAACCGATGCCGTCGACAAGCTTGCTCAAGGCTCGTCCGAGACGTCGCACTCGGATGCCTAGATCACCGGCAACCGGGGACGTCGCGCGAGCTTGCCCAGAGTCGGAGACCTATTCGTGCTAAAGAAAGCTTGAACAGAACGCCGACAACCTATTATCGACGGCGTTCACGCGGGCCTAAACATGATTCTGCATTAAAACGTAAACATTCCGCCAAACGCCGATCACACTGAGTGCATCCTCGCATGATCCCAGTTTTTGACCGAACCGAGCCACGATCACGATGGCCCGGGCCTCCCGTCCCATAACCCTCGACCCCTAAGCAATCGAAATGCCAACGCAAGCTTCACAGCACGTAAGTGATAGTATCATAGAGAGTTACTTCGATATCTTGATTGAGGTGTGACGTGCTTTTGAACCAGACCTCGACCCCAGGCTTCGATCGCGCTCTTGGTCGTCGGCGTTCGCCGTCATTACGTCCGTCCTCCGCCTGTCCGTGCGGTGTTCTCCATCTTGACATCTGTTCACACAAATCCAACGTTGGCACACTTGAAACTGGATGGCCGCACCTCATTCGACGGAAATATCAGATTCCAAATGATTTACGGCAAGACGACCGACCATCGGCAGAGGTGGTTTTGTGCCAGTTTGAGCCAAACTGTGCCAACTTTTGACCCGCGAAGTCCCGACGAATCGAGAACAGAGAACGGACAACGGAGAACTGAGAGGAACCCGGTCTTTTTTCCGTTCTCCGTTCTTCTTCCCGGTTGCACCAAGATCGGAGAGACGACAATGGCAGACGAACAGCCAAACCCAGACCAGCAGTACCAGTTCGCCGTGGCAATGGCCGACGGCCAGAGAGTCTCGGTCTGGGCCAGGAAGAACGGAGTTCCCAGACGGGCGTGTTATCACTGGAGAAAAACCAAGGAATACAAGTCCACGGTCGAGGAAGTTCGCCGGCGCACCGTCGACCGCGCGCTCGGCCATTTCGCCCGCAGTCTCACCAAGGCCGCTGACCGGATCGCGCTCTTGGCGACAGAGGCCGACAGTGAGTCCGTCCGGTTGCAAGCGGCCCGCGCGGTCCTCAAAGAATTCATGGCGGTCAGGGAGCGCGTCGACCTCGAGGAACAGATGGTGGACATCGAACGTCGCCTTGACGAACGTGACGCCCAGGTCCCATGAACGAAGCGAGACGTCTCCATCGAGGATTTTGGAATGACCGCCCCATCACCGAGCGACGAGACCATCGACAATCCCTGGGAGTACGAGGGACCGGTCAAGGCGCTGCTGCGCCTCACCGAGACCGCCGGGTTATTATGGTCGACCGACGGCTGCTTTTACGCCAAGGTTGCGGTCGGCGGCCGCCCCAAGATCTATGCCCTTACGTCCGCGGCATTCCGCGCCTGGTTGATCGAAGGCTACTTCCGCGATTGTCGCGAGGTCCCGTCCGACTGGTCCATCCGCTGCGCGCTCGCCAAGCTCAAGGCCACCGCGCGGTTCGAGGGCGGCAAGCCGACGATCTTCATTCGCGTCGGCCACGACGGCAAGGGCAATGGCAACGGCGACGCCTCCGACTGTTACCTCGACCTCGGTGATCCCGGCGGTCATGCCGTCAAGATCGGCCCCGAGGGCTGGTCGGTTGTCGAACACCCCCGCGTCCACTTTCGGCGCACCGCGGAGTACCTGCCCCTGCCCGCGCCCAGCCGCGACGGCTCGATCGAGCTGCTCCGCCCCTACGTCAACATCAGCGAGGCCGATTTCCGCCTCTTGATCGTCTGGATGGCCGCCGCAATCCGGCCCGTCGGGCCCTATCCCGTCCTGGCGCTCCACGGAGAGACAGGCGCGGCCAAGAGCAGCCTGGCGAGGATCGTCCGGCTCCTGATCGACCCGCACGCCACCCACCTGCTGGGCGAGCCACGAACCACCCGTGGCTTGATGCGCTCAACCGTCAACCATTGGCTGCTGGCCTACGACAATATCCGCGTGATACCGGACTGGCTTTCCGATGCCCTGTGCCTGCTGTCCACCGGGGG
>JBIOJM010000036.1:0-46219 GCA_044450785.1 Isosphaerales bacterium | reverse complement strand
GTGGCCTTGGCGAGACCGGCAGTCCGCGCCAGCTCCGCTTGCGACATGCCGCGCTCCTCCAGCATCTGGACCAGCAGTTGGTGGGGCGGCAGCGGTGCCACAGCGTGGTGTTCCCGTTCGTAAACGATCACCAGGTCGGAAAGTGCGTCAAGGTAGGCTTGCTTGCCGTCGTCCAGCTCCTCGCGCAACAGGTCATCGACGACCGCCTGAGCCGCATCCAGATCGTTTTCACTTCTGATGCTCGTGAGTAGATGCCGTTTCACCAAGGCCAGGTAGCTGTCGGGGATGGCGCCCGCTCGGACCTCGCTTTTCGCTCGGCTCATCACATCGGGCTCCGTTTCGAAGGCCGCTTCTTTCGGGGGGACTTCGGCGGCGCGGGTTGGGTCCGTTTGGGTGGTGGCTGGTGGCATCCACATTGCTTGGGCCAGTCGTCGCGGTCGTATTCGGCGTGCGTCATCACCCGCAGAACGTACACTTTGTGGCTCGCGTAAAAGACCCGGGCGACAAGGCAGTATTTGTTGCCTCCCAGGTTCAGGACCGTACAGGTACCCACCAGATCGGCTGACGGGAAAGTGTTCCGAAGCTCGCTAAGGGTGCGCCAATCGGCTACCGAAGTCTGGGTGAACCAGGCCCGCAACGGCACTTCGGCATGCGGGTAGAGCCCCCAAAACTCACGCAAGCGCTTGAGCGACACGACCCACATGGGGAACCCCCGCCGCAAACTCATTCTGAGCATGATCGATATTTGCGAACGCGTCAAGCTGAACGTTCGACATTTGCGAACATTTTCTGGTGATTTCTCGAGCGGCGGCGGGACGAGAAAGGTGCCAGCCGCCAAATTTGAGTAAAATACACTGTGTGCGATGAACGGATTTCGTGGCCGTCACCTTTCTAAATTATTTATATTACTCATATTTGGTGACTGGCACCTTTTCTGGACCGTTGATCACCAGACGCCAGGGATCACACGCTTGGTCGTCGCCATGTATGTCTCGTAGTCCTTTCCGAATTCCTCAAGCATCATGCGCTCCTCACGTCCTACGCGAAGAGCGAGGAACAGAATCATGGCAAACCCATAGGAGGGGCCTGCCAACCAGTTGGGAACAACGAGTGCCTGGCCGAGCGAGTAGATGAGCAAGGCCATGTACATCGGGTGGCGTACCCAGCGATAAATGCCCTGCGTGACGAGTTGGTGCTTCTCGTGCACCTCCAGCGTGATCGACCAGTTAGTGCCGAGATCCGCGTGCGAACGGTGAAAGAGCCACAGGCCGAGCGCCAGGCACAATGTACCGGTGAGGAGCGGGATCGGGTGAAGCGGATAGTCCGCAAAGGCGAGCACCGGTGTCGCGATCCAAACCAGCGTGAGCAGAACCGCAAGCCAGGCGATTGTCAGGAGGACAATCTCCAGCGGCCCCTTCCGGCTCTTCACAATCGGGATCATGCGGCTTCGCTGTCCGTGTGGCGCTCGGATGACGACCATCACGATGGTCGCCAGGAGAATGACCGCCTTCGCAAACCAGGGATTCATGGCAATACTCAACATCTCTTGTGATCTGACCGAACTTTTTGCCGATCAACCAAGCTCAGCAGCCGGCTCGGACTCAGAAAAAGTGCCAGTCACCAAATATGAGTAATATAAGTAATTTAGAAAGGCTATGGCCGCGAAATCCGTTCATCGCACACAGTGTATTTTACTCAATTTTGGTGGCTGGCGCCTTTTCCGCTCCGAATCAAGCTATCACTTTCAAAGTGGGCGAACCAGGATGAGTGACACTCGATCGGCCGGGAATTGCTGGAGAACCCCTTTTCCCGCTCGGACATCGGGCCTGTCTTGAGGTTGATTAGCGTGTCGGCGGAGGGAAGCCGATAGACCGACTCACGGAAACGGGCCAGGTGTTCAGGAGGAATGACCACCATCACCTGTTCCACTACGGTGCATCCCTCACCGATTCCAAGTATCATGGCCGCTTGAAGTTCGAAACGCGACGCCGCACTCGGCACGACCATGATTCCGACGTCCGTCAGCCTGCTCGATCGACTCAAGGCGGCCCGTCCGGATGCCTCCGACTGGAACCGCCTGCAGGGCATCTATCTGCCACTCATCAGCCACTGGCTGAACCGGGTTCCTGGCCTCGGTGCCGAGGCCGACGACCTTGCCCAGGAGGTCTTCGTGGTGGTGATTCGCGAGATTCCCCGGTTCCAGCGCCGGCGCGAGGGATCGTTTCGAGCATGGCTGCGGCAAGTCACGGTGAACAAGGTTCGGACGCACCGCAGGAAACGACATCGGCGCCCCGCCGTCGGCCTCGACCCGGCCGATGGATTTCTTGACAGGCTGAGTGATCCCAACGGCGACCTCGCCCGCGAATGGGACATGGACCACGACCGCCACGTGTTCGAGAAACTACTCGCGGTCGTTCAGCCCGACTTCGGCCCCATCACGTGGGAAGCGTTTCGTAGGTTTGCCCTGGACGGCCTCCCCGCGGCACGAGTCGCCGGAGAAACAGGTCTGAGCGTGAACGCGGTGATCCAGGCCAAGGCGAGAATTCTCAAGAGGTTACGACAAGAAGCGGGTGAACTTCTCGGGTAGTTTCTTTTTTTCGCGGCATGTCCCGCGCTATTGCGGCCTTTCTCTTCTAGTCATGATCGAACTACGGGAGTTTTGAACCCGACCAGGAGATCGCGTCATGGGCGCCGCCGCCGTCCACCCGACCGACCAGACCTTGCACGCCTACGGCCTGGGCAAACTCGACGGGCCCTCAGCCGCGTCGGTCGACCGACACCACGAGACGTGCCCGGATTGCCGCGGCCGCGTCGCCGAGATCTCCTCCGACAGCTTCCTGGGCCGGCTGCGTGATGCCAAGGTTCGGCCCGAGTCCCCCGCGCCGATTGGCGCCTCGCTGGCCGGTGTGTCGATGCTGCTTGGCGAGCCGGGCTCGCCGGCACCGCCCTCGAGCAGCACGCTGCCCCCGGGACTGGTCGACCACCCCGATTACGAAGTCATCGGCGAGCTGGGGCGCGGCGGCATGGGCGTCGTCTACCTGGGATGGAACAAGCTGATGGCGCGGAAGGAGGTGCTCAAGGTCATCAGCCGTGATCTCATGGAACGGCGCGGCGTGCTGGAGCGGTTCCTCCGCGAGATCCGCAACGCGGCCCGGCTTCATCACCCGAATATTGTCACGGCCTACTCAGCCTTCCGCGCGGGCGAGAGCATCGTCTTTGCCATGGAGCATGTCGAGGGCCATGACCTGGCGAATTACGCCAGGTCTCATGGTCCACTGCCGGTGGAGCACGCTTGCTACTTCATCTACCAGGCTGCGCTGGGACTTCAATATGCCCACGAGCAAGGGATGGTGCACCGCGACATCAAACCGAGCAACCTGATTCTCGCACGGCAGAAAAAGCGGGCGGTGGTCAAGGTGCTCGACTTCGGTCTGGCCAAGGCGACCCGCGAGGGCCCCGTTGACAACAGCCTGACCCGCGAGGGCCAGATGTTGGGCACGCCCGATTACATCGCGCCGGAGCAATCTCTCAACGCTCACAACGCCGACATCCGCGCCGACATTTACAGCTTGGGCTGCACACTCTATTGCCTCTTAACCGGCAGCCCGCCGTTCTCCGGCGCGAGCCTGTATGAGGTCTTGCAGGCGCACCACTCGATGGAGGCCGCGCCATTAAACCTGGTCCGGCCGGAGGTGCCATGGGAGGTGGCGGCGCTGGTGGGCAAGATGATGGCCAAGGAGCCGGAGCGGCGGTTCCAGACTCCGGGCGAGGTGGCGCAGGTCCTGAAGCCGTTTTTCAAGCTGGGGAGCCCGGCGCCGGGGGGATCGACGGCGGAGTTGTCGCAGGTGGACCAGCCCGCCGCGAGCCAACGAGCGGCGGCCTTGCGATCGGTGCCGGCGCAGCCAGCGCAGCAGGCCCCGCCCTCCGCGCCCCTGCCCGCGACCAGCGGGGCGCCGGAATCGACGCAGCCCGGATCCGTGCGGGAGAGCCTCCTCGAGACCCCGGACGCCGCGCCCTTGCGGAAGTCTCGGGAGCCAGCCTCTCCCGCGCGGAGCTGGCCGCAGCGAGCCTGGTTGTGGCCGGCGGTGGCGGGCGGGGTTTTGCTGCTCGGACTTGTGACCGCGTGGGCAGTCGGGGTCATCAAGATCAAGACCAGGGATGGAGTGCTCGTGGTGGAGAATGTGCCGGCGAACGCCGTGGTCGAGTTCGATGGCGAGAGGGTGAGCGTCACCCCCGTCGGCGCCGAGCCGGTGAAAATCGAGGCTCGGCCCGGCAAGCATACTGCGCTGGTTCGGCGGGGAAATGACTTGTTGCTGGGCGAGAGCGTAACTCTAAAATCGGGGAAGGCGTTCAAGCTCACGGTGCCGAATGTCCCGGCCAAGGACGCGGTACTCGTGCTGGCGAACGTGCCGGCAAGCGCCGTGGTGGAGGTCGACGGCGAGAGGGTGGTCGTCGCGCCCGTTGGACGCGGGCCGGTCAATATCCGGGCTCGGCCCGGCAAGCATGCCGTGCTGGTCAAGCGGGGGAATGAGTTCGTGTGGGGCGAGAGCGTGACCCTGGAATCGGGAAAGCCGCTCAAGCTCACGGTCCCGATCAAGGAGCCATCGGCGAACCCGCCGCCCTCGTTGGCATCGTCCGGCGCACCGCCACCGATTGATCCGGCGTCCACGACGCGAGCGCGTGAGCCGAAAGGCGGTTCGCCGCCGTCGAAGGAGCCGGGGCCCGCGCCGAGTTCGACCAAAACCAATCCCGTCGCAAAGCCGTTGAAAAAAGGACCGCCGAGCCGTTCCACGGGGATGGAATTTGTCCTGATCGAGGCCGGCGAGTTCATGATGGGATCGCCCAACAACGACAAGGATGCGAATGACGACGAAAAGCCCCAGCACAAGGTTCACATCAGCCCATTTTATTTGGGCGTGACCGAGGTTACGCAGGAGCAGTACCAGGCGGTCATGGGGTCTAATCCGAGTCATTTCTCGCCGACCGGGGCTGGTCGGGAAAAGGTTGCCGACTCGCCAACCGAGCGGCATCCGGTAGAAAACGTATCGTGGCTCGATGCGGTCCGTTTCTGCAACGCATTGAGCAAGATGGACCGTCTTGCACCCTACTACGAAGAGGGCAGCGCGCGGTCTCCGGTGATCGGGGTTCCGCACGTCAAGGGCCCTGGCTACCGTCTGCCGACAGAGGCGGAATGGGAATACGCGTGCCGGGGCAAGACAACGACGAAGTACTCGTTCGGCGACGATCCATCGAAGCTGGGCGATTATGCCTGGTTTTCTGCCAACTCGGATCGCCAGACTCACCCCGTCGGCCGGAAGGATCCGAACGCGTCCGGTCTGTACGACATGCACGGCAATGTCTGGGAGTGGTGTTGGGATTCATAGAACGACCACTACTATCGCAAATTGTTTGTCGTCGATCCGCGCGGCCCCGCTCGGGCCGCGTACCGAGTGTTCCGGGGCGGTAGCTGGGACCGCGACCCGGCCCGCTGCCGACCGGCGAACCGCGAGTGGATCGCGCCGGAGTACCGGATCTTCAACCTCGGTTTCCGCGTGGCCGCAGTCCAGTCTGGTCGTTGACCTCGAGGCGAACATGCCAGGAGCGGAGCCGGGCTGGACGGAGGCACGGACGGCGGTGCGGCGGAGTCGCGGGCCGGAGGCCAGCCGTCCAGGGCCGGAGCGAGCCCTGCGCGTTTGTTGGGCGAGGGTCTCCTGACCCCGCCCGAGTGCCTGACCGAAGGTGTCCCTCCTTCGGAGTGCGCTCTGAGAGCACAAATTCCTTTGGAGCAAGGGCCTACGATCAGCGCGGGATAACGGAAAGGACAGGCATTGAATCCTCGCCTCGAACGCGCCGCTGCGAGTCAATCCGAGGGGAAAAGGTGCCAGCCACCAAAATTGAGTAAAATACACTGTCTGCGATGAACGGATTTCGCGGCCGTCGCCTTTCTAAATTACTTATATTACTCATATTTGGCGACTGGCACCTTTTTGAAGGCCAGCGGCGCGTCATCCACGCCCAACGACCCGTGATCTTGACCGGGGTCGAGGAGTTCGTGCGGCGGGGTGACCTGGGCGACCGATCCATCTTCCTCGACCTGCCGCCGATCGCTCCCGAAGACCGCCGCCTCGAGACCGAGTTTTGGGCGTCGTTCCACCAAGACTATCCGCGGATCCTGGGCGGCCTGCTCGACGCCGTCGTGGGTGGCTTGCGCGAGTTGCCGTCGCTCCGCCCGACGGAATTGCCCCGAATGGCCGACTTCGCCGCATTCGCCGAGGCAATCGGCCGAAACCTGGGGTTGCCACCCGATACGGTCCTCTCGAACTACAACGAGAACCGCCAGGAAGCGGCGATGACATACCTCGAAGACTCGCCTCTGGCGGCCATCCTGCTCGAGCACGGCCCCGACCTGGAAGGTTGGTACGGGACCCCATCCAAGCTGCTTGACCTCCTCACCTCACTCGCGGGTCGCGGGGTTGCTGCCTCGCCCCGCTGGCCGAAATCGCCGACGCGGCTCGCCATCGAGCTGCGCCGCATCGCCCCCCAACTCCGCTTACACGGCATACTCGTTCGTTCCGCCCGAGGAAATCGCGGTCGCATCCTGTCACTGGAACGAGATCGATCTGCTGACCAAAAAAGACACGACATGCGCAACCTCATGGCAGACGAGCAGTTGGGTCTTGAGCCCCAAAATGCCCATGAAAAGATACGACATGCGCAAGTCCAAGAATGCCAAGGGGTTGGCAAAATGTCGTGATTTTCGCCCCCCCCCAACCGACTCATGGTGCGCTCCTGCCGGCCGCCTTACCGCGACCCGTCCGGCTCGATCTCGGTCTCGAGGAGGCGGATGGTCTCGCGGAGCGAAGTGTGGTAGGGCTGAAGCTTGAGCGCACGGCGCAGCGATTTCAGCGCGTCGTGAGGACGCTTGAGCTCGAGCTGGCACCCGGCCATGCCCGAAATCGCTCCGAAGTGATAGGGGTTGCGGCTGAGGACGCTCTGGCAGTCCTGCACGCTCTCGCCGAATCGACCCTGCAGGCAATAGATGATCGCCCTCTGGTTGTACGCCTCGGCGAAGTTGGGCGCCGCGGCGATCAGCCTGGTGACCAGCATCTCGGCCTCGTCAAGCTCCCTGCGGCTGATTGCCAGCCGTACCCTTTCCAAAATCTGATTGTGCTCCGGTGTATCGGCGCGGAACCAGATCGCCCAGAGCGCGTCCTCCGCCATGCTGCGCACGGGGGCGTCGCTGTCGCGCAGCGCCTTACCAAGGGCCGTGTTGCTCTGGGCGAAGCTGCCGAAGATCCCCAGCGACAGGACCGCCGCTCGCCGCGCCGCAACGTCGGCTGAGATCGTCAGGATGCGGCACAGAGTCCCCTCATTGTACCGCGCCGCCACCCGGTTGCGAAACGCGTCAAGATCACGGTCGCGGAGGAACGCCTCGAGGTATTCAACCAGCAGCGACCCGTTGTGCGCTTCCGACATGCTGGAGGCTCCCATTCCCTGACGAGGCGTATCGGACCCGACCGAGACTCCAGCTCGAGTTTCGAGCGGCACGAAAGCGGCCAGCACACACAAGGCCAATCCAACCTGGCGCGCCCGGAAGGAAGGAAGCAAGGAAGGACGAGATCCTGCCACGGCCATTTCTTCCTCCACAACACGTAGTTCCTTCGGTGTCGAATCGTGCCGTAAAGTCCTGGGGCGATGCCGGGCGGATGGGTGTCGGAATCGGATCGGAGAGCGCCAGTCTATCACCGTGACTCGTCGAGTACCATTCGATCCTGGGTGACCGGCTCGAGCGCCAGGATGTCAGCCAGGGGGAGCCGGGTCAGAGCGGGGGTGCCCGCTTGCGGCGATCGAGGATCGGGCCCGGTCCCGATGGCCAAGGTCAAGCCGAGGCGCAAGTCGAGGCCCACCAGGCGGCCGACCAGCATGGCGGAGGGTGTGGCGACCTGGACGAGCCGCCCCAGGTGTTCGCTCCGCGCGCACCACGGGGCGTTCAAGGTCCCCGCGCCGCGAGAACGGCCGATGTCGTACCAATGGTCCAGGCGCCGGATCAGGTCGCGAGTCAGCTCGGAGCGATCGACCGGCGCGCCGCCGCGTGCGATCTGGATCGACGTGGCGCGCTCAGCCAGCTCCGGGTGAAATTCGGCCTCAACCAGGTTGGCGTTCAGACCGATGCCGATGACTGCCCCGCAGCCGGGCTCAAGAGCGGGTGGGCGCGTGCACGAAGCAGCGGGCTGGCTGGGGGCCGGCGCGCGTTCGACCAGGATCCCGGCGATCTTGCGGCCGTCGACGCGCACGTCGTTCGGCCACTTGATCGTGGCGTCGCGCCCGGTCCAGGCGGCAACGACCTCGGCGGTCGCGACCGCGCCCAGCGCGGTCAGCCAGGCGCAGCCGAAGGCCGCTTCCGGCACGGCGGGAGCCAGGTGGGGCGGCGGAAACAGCACGACCGACATCAGGATCGACGATCGGGGCGGGGCGGCCCAAGACCGCCCGCGGCGACCTCGTCCGGCCGTCTGCTCCTCGGCCAGCACGACCAGGCCGTCGTTGGACGCCGACGTACCCGCCCGCGCCGCCACGTCGTTCGTGCTGGAGACTCGGTTCCAAACCGCGATCCGCCGCCCGATCCACTGAGTCGACAGCTCATGCTCGATCTGGTCGGGACAGAGACGTTCGGCCGGGCCGTGGTACGCCGCGCCCCGATAGGGATGTCGCTCGATCACGAACCCGAAGGACGCGAGCGAATCCAGCTCACCTCGCACCTGCTCCAGGTCCGACCCCAACTCGGAGAGCGGCACGTACTCGCCCCTGGCGGTGCGAAGTCGGTCCAGCAGCGGAATGTTCAATCGCTCTGCGCCGGCTGAGGTCCTGGACACGTTTTTCTTCCGATTCGATTCATGAACCGGGAACGCACGAGCGCCCCGTCTGGACGGCAGATCGGTCCGGGACCGACTCGAAATCGAAGTCCATGGCAAGATCCAGCGCCGGGGCCGAATGGGTCAGCGCGCCGATGCTGATGCGATCGACGCCGGTTTGAGCGAGCGCTCGCACGGTGGCCAGATTCACCAGGCCGGAAGCCTCGAGCCGAACCAGGGGTGCCCGGGCGTCGCGCCGGCGCACCGCCTCAGCCGCTCGCTCCGGATTGAAGTTGTCGATCAGAATGATATCGGGGGCACAGCCGAGCGCACAGTCGAGCTGCTCGAGTGAATCAACCTCGATCTCGATCGTCGTTCCGCGCGGGGTATTGGCCCGCGCCGCCGCGATCGCCGCCGGGATCGGGTCCCGCGCGTCCGGACCGGCGGCCGCCTTGAGCCAGGCCAGGTGATTGTCCTTGATCAGCACGGCATCGTACAGCCCGAAGCGGTGGTTCATCCCGCCACCGCACCGGACCGCGTATTTTTCCAAGGCCCGCCAGCCGGGCGTGGTCTTGCGAGTGTCGTAGATCGCCGCGCGTGTGCCGGCGGCCGCCGCGACGAACCGCGCCGTCAAGGTCGCGATCCCGCTCAACCGCTGCAGGAAGTTCAGCGCCGTCCGCTCCACCGACAGCAGCGACCGCATCGGCCCCGCGAGCCGCGCGATCAAGCTGCCTTGATCGAGGGTATCTCCGTCGGCTCGATGCGGCTGCCAGCATTCGCCCAGCTCGAACTCGGTGGCCAGTCGCTCGACAATCGCCAATCCCGCGAGCACGCCCGGCGAACGCGCCACCAGCCGCGCAGCGCCTCGGGCGTGGCCCGGAATCGTCGCCGTCGAGGTGATGTCCCCCACCTGTCCCAGGTCTTCCCGGAGCGCCTGCGCGATCAGCGCCTCGACGTTGCGTCGTTCGATCTCACCGAAACAATACCCGGGGGCGCTCATGACGCGACCTCCCTTCGACCCCGCCAGGTGCTCGGGAAAGGACCTCCATCCCGGCCCCCAACGTTCACTCGCGTGCTGTCGGCATCGTCGGCATTTTCTGCTGAAAGGTCGGTGACCGGGCCGTCGTTGAGTCCGCCGGCGAGTCGCTGACCACGATCGGAAGCTCGATCAGGCTGGGTACGGTCCGCCCCTGAGCCAGGGCGACCGCCGCGTTGACCGCCTTGCGGACCTGTCGTGTCGGCGCGAACAGAGCCACGGCCGCGAAGTCGCCCATTTGCGTCGCTGAGGCATAACTCTCTTCAGCGGCGTAGCCTGCCGCGATGAATGGACGAACCAGTAAGATTTGGTTCATCGCCGTGCGCGCGGCCATGGAACTCAGGGAGTCGACCGAAAACACCAACACGAGCTTGGGGTCAGCCTTGAGCCGCGCGGTCAGGAGTTTCGAGCCCTCTTCGCTCATCTTCGAGAACGAGACTTCCTTGATCGTGCTGATCCCGATGGCCTCGAGGGCGCTGCGGATCGCGGCGACGCGATCCTGGATGAACGGGTCGCCGATGGTGTTGATGACGAGGACGGCCCCTCCCTGAGGCGCGAGATGGGCGTTCTTGGCATTACGGATCGCCGACGCGACCAGTTGCTGAGCTGATGAAGCAAACGGCGGCGGCTTGACAACGACCAGGGGCTTCCTCGAACGTGGGTTCGGCACCGTCGCGGCGCCCGGACCGGTGCCGGGTTGAGTGGGACTGTTGCCGGTTGCCGGCTTGGCGTTGGCAAGGTTCGGCGAGGTCCCTTGATCACCGGCCAGGGACCGGCCGAGCAGCACGACGGGCACCCCTTCGCCTCGAGCCTCGTCGATCACCTGGGCCAGGCGGCGATCGGTCGGGTCGGCCGGTTCGACGATCAAGGCCAGCGGATGTCGAGCCAGGGCCTCACGAACCAGATCGACTTGCCGCGCCGGGAGGTCCTGCTCGCCGAGGAGCGAGATCTTGAGCTTGACCATGTCGAGCCCTCCCTGAATCCGGGCCGCGGCCGACACGATCCCCTCCTCATCGGGATCGCGTCGATCCAGGATGAGCTCGAGCGTCTTGGCTGCCGCCGGCTCCGTCTCCCAGCCGGCCGGTCCCGGCCCGGTGCTCGTCGCCGACACCGGCGCCCCGGTGTCCCCCCCCAGCTCGTCCGGACGCGGCGGTATGAACGAGCCCGAGTCGCACCCAAAGGGCGCCATCACGAGCACCACACCTGCCGCACCAGCAAGAAACCAGCCCACCTTCCGCACGGTCGACGGCTTCCTGCTCCAAGGGAACCAGAACCACCGCTTCATGAACGTCTCCTTGTCGGTCAACCTGGCTCGCGGCTCGTGGCTCGTGGTTAGTAAATACAAAGAAGAACACGTGGGTCGAGGCCAGCAGCCGCTTGCCGACGGATGATGGAATTGATTCTACGTTCCCTCTTATCAAACTGACCACTGACCACTGACGACTGAACACTGAACACTGAACACTGAACACTATTATTGCTTTCGCCGGGCCTTGGACCTGGACCTCGAGCGGGCGCTCTGGGCCTGGGGGGTGGCGGCGGGTCGCCGCGGGCCGTCTCCCTGGGCTGCGCGAACCTCGAGGATCTTGTCGCGGAGGGCCGCGGCCCGCTCGAACTCGAGCTTCTCGGCGGCCTCGAGCATCTCGGCCTCCAGGGCACTGACGTACTCGAGGGTGGCGTCCGTGGCCTCGTCGCGCCCGACGGCCCGGCGCACGATGGTCCGCGCCTGGATCTCATCCTCGATCCCGCGGCGAATCGCCTTGACGATCGTTTCGGGGGTGATGCCATGCTTGGCATTGTACTCCAGTTGCAGCGTCCGGCGCCGCTGGGTCTCGTCGATCGCGCGCTGCATGGAGTTGGTGATCTTGTCGGCAAAGAGCACCACCTCGGCATTGACGTGCCGTGCCGACCGGCCGATCGTTTGGATCAGCGAGGTCTCGCTCCGGAGGAATCCCTCCTTGTCGGCATCGAGGATGCAGACCATCGAGACCTCGGGCAGGTCGAGCCCCTCGCGCAGCAGGTTCACGCCCACCAAGGCGTCAAAGGCCCCTTCACGCAGCTCGCGAAGGATCGCGACCCGCTCGAACGCATCCAGCTCGGAGTGGAGCCATTTGCACTTCAGGCCCTGTTCCTTGAGGTAGCGCGACAGGTCCTCGGCCAGCCGCTTGGTCAAGGTCGTGATCAGCACCCGCTCGCCCCGGGCGGCGCGGGCCCTGACTTCCTCGAGCAAGGCGGGGACCTGCCCTCGCGCCGGCTCGACACGAACGACCGGGTCGATCAGCCCCGTGGGACGGATGACCTGCTCGACGACCTCGCCCCCGGACATCGCGACCTCGTAGTCGCCCGGCGTCGCCGAAACGAGCAGCCGCCGATCGAACTTCGCCTCCCACTCGTCAAACCGCAACGGCCGGTTGTCGATCGCACTGGGCAGTCGAAATCCATGCTCGACCAGTGTGCTCTTGCGGCTGAAATCGCCGGCGAACATCCCCCTGATCTGGGGCACCGTCACGTGCGACTCGTCCAGGATCAGCAGGCTGTCCCGCGGGAAGAAGTCGAGCAAACAGGTGGGCGTCTCACCCGGCTTGCGTCCCGCAAGGTGGCGAGAGTAATTCTCGATCCCCGAGCAGTAGCCCACCTCCATGAGCATTTCCATGTCATAGCGCGTCCGCGCCCCCAGCCGCTGCGCCTCCAGCAGCTTGCCTTGTTCCTTTAGCTCCTTGAGCCGTTGCTCCAGCTCTGCCCCGATGCTCTCGACGGCCCCCTGGATCCGTTCCTCCGGCAGAACGAAATGCTTGGCCGGGTAGACGTACATCTCCTGGTGCGATTCCAGCATGCCGCCGGTCACCGGGTCGATCGTCGACAGCCGCTCCACCTCGTCTCCGAACAACTCGATCCGGTAGCCGATCTCTTCATACGCCGGCCACAGCTCGACCACATCCCCGCGCACCCGGAACTTCCCTCGTTCGAACGACACATCGTTGCGCTCGTACTGGATGTCCACGAACTTCAAGAGCATTTGGTCGCGGTCGATCAAGTCGCCCAGTTGAAGCCGGACCATCATCTTGCGGTAGTCCTCGGGTGAGCCCAGGCCGTAGATGCACGAGACGCTGGCCACCACCACAACATCCTCGCGGCTCACCAAGGCGCTGGTGCAGGCCAGCCGGAGCCGCTCGATCTCCTCGTTGATCGCGGCGTCCTTCTCGATGTAGATGTCCCGCTGGGGGATGTACGCCTCCGGTTGGTAGTAGTCGTAGTAGCTCACGAAGTAGCGGACCGCGTTCTTGGGGAAGAACTCCTTGAACTCCGCATAAAGCTGGGCCGCCAGGGTCTTGTTGTGCGACATGACCAGCGCGGGCCGCCCGTACTGTGCGATCACGTTGGCCATCGTGAACGTCTTGCCCGATCCGGTCACGCCCATCAGCGTCTGATGCGACCGGCCCTGTCGCAACCCCTCGACCAGCCGGTCGATCGCCTGCGTCTGGTCGCCTGCCGGCTGAAATGGACTCACGAGCTGAAATGTGGCCATGAATCGTCCTGTCCGTTTCGCGAGTGGTCGGCGATCGTTATCACTATTATTTTCCGCCGCCCTGGACGCTGCCAATCGCAAAGTACGGGTAATCCAGTCTGCCCCGCCGCGTTACTCCACGGAATGCCGCCAGACCGCCCTGGCGCAAGTCCGAGCAGTTTCAATCGCCGTTCGAGCGGGCTGGGGCTGACGGTGCGTCGGCGCAGCAGGACGTAGAGCAGAGGTCGCGTCTGGTCGGGATGCAACACGTATTCATAGTCGCGCAGCAGTTCCGCTTCCCAGGGAGAGGCCATCCGCGGGTCGGCCGACGCCAGGAGGTGCCATCGGTTGTCGAGGTCGATGCAGTTGAAGTTGATGTCGATGAACAGGAAGTCCACAGGAGTTGGTGAGGCACGGTTCAACTCGGCGAGCTCAGCGGGATCGGCCGGCAGTGAGATCGACCGGAGACCGCAGAACCATGCCGTGATCTGCGGCTGGTTGGACGCGATGACACGGTCGTCGGTGACCAGACGCGTCAGCGCCCGACGGATGGGGTCGTGCCCGAGATTCGTCTCTCCGGAGTGCCGCAACGCAATGTCGCGCCATGCCGAGCCAAAGAGGGCGAGCTGCGCGACGACGACGAAGGTGGCGAGCCACGAGAATGGTCCTGGTCGGCTTCGAAGCCGGCGCAAAGCCCCCACGCCCAGCACTAACGCGGGTGCCGCGAACCAGAAAAAGTATCGACCATGATGCGGTGAGAGGCGGTCTTGCAGCTCGAGTCTGAGGGCGCTGAAGACGACCAGTTGCAGCGCAAAGAACCCCACGGACCAGGCGGCGAACCGCCCCGCTGGCCGCTCGGAACGGAGGAACGCCGGTGCAACGAGTGCAAGGGGCAAGATGAGATCGAGCCGCCACAGGTTCCAGATCCTGAGCGGTACGATTGTGAGCAGGTTCGTCGCGAGCTTCCGAGCCAGTCCCCCTGAGTGCGCCCACAGCTCGGCGGGGAGGTTCGGCACTCGATAATAGAGCCACGGCTCGACTCGATACCCGCCGATGCCGTCCAGGAGGTTCCAGGACGAGTAGAGTGGGACGAACGGCCAGTGGAAATGATGCCAGTTGTACGTGAGGAGCGGCGACACGAGGAAGAGCGCCGTCACCGCCATGACTGCCGTTTCCCGCCACCTCCGTTCCCAAAGCAGGACCCCGCCGAGCACCACCAGGAAGAGCGTGGCATTGAACCTCGCGAGGTATGCGACTCCGCTCACCAGGCCCAGGCCCAATGCCCATCCCAGGCGAACTCGGGAAGGACTCGCCGGATCGCGACCGGACCAGAGCAGCAACACCAGCAAGAAGATCGTTGCGAACCAGACATCCGGGGTCCCGAGGAGGATGAACTCGCCGTAGAATGACGGATTGGTCAAGAACAAAAGCCCCACGACCGCAGCCCAACCCGGCCCATACCAGCGGCGCGTCTGAACGTAGCAGAGCGCGGCGAGAAGGCTGATCGCCAATCCGTTTGACCACGCCGCTGCCGTGTCGTTGGTTCCGAACATCCTCATGAGGGCCGCGACCGCCAGGCCCGGCAACGGGTACCGATTGACCACAGGCCAACGTGCGGCACGGGCGCCACGACGTTCGCGATCGAGAAACGCCAGAGCCATCGGCTCGACAAGTCGGGTGTCGTAACTGCCATCAACAACCAGGTTTCGACCGATCTCGGCGTACTGACAGAACTCGAACGTTCGCCAGGCGGGCGGCATCTTCACGACGCGGCAGGTCAACCAGAAGACACAGCAGGAGGAGCAGAACACGATCGCGGCGCCGACGGCCGGCCGCCAGAGCGACAAGCCTGCACCAGCCTGTTCAGTGGACGGGCAGGATTCACTGCGCTCCGAGCGCCGGCTACTCGATCCCGATGGCATGTCTGTCGAACGTCCGCTGGGAATTGACATCAAGGCACCTTGGTGTGAAAAGCGTCTGCTTTACGCCGTGCGTCACAATGAACGGCGCGGTCAAGGTTCGGCCCGCACGGCGGACTCTTGGTCCATCTTCGTCTCGGCTAGGGCGGCATCCTTGATGGCATAGATCGCAACCAGGGGAACACCCGGTGCTGTGCTCGACGTCTTCGTATAGACCGGGCGGACATGCTTGAGCAGGTACGCGGCGAGCTTCAAGGGCGGGTAACTCCGCAGGGTGCCGGGTCGGTTCTGTACCAGGAACCACTGCGGCGGGTGGGCCCGGTCGGGTATCGGCGTTGGCGCAAGCAGGCCCCAACGATGCAGGTACTCGAACGGCGCCAGCGGATAGACGAACATCACCGACCGGTCCAACTCGGTGTGGCGATTGATCCAATCCCGCGTGTCAGGCGTCAGGGCGTCCCAGTAGTAGGTGGGCTCCATCCCCATCCGGGAGGCCCCCGAAAGCCCACCGATCAGTGAGTTGTAATATGATAGTTGCAAGGGGTGGAACTGCCAGGTGCTCCACCCCCCAGCGCACACCGCGCCGGCCAATGCCGCCGCGGCCAGCGGCCTCGCGAGCCGCGGGCGGGACACACGAGTAGCAAGGGCCGGAATCGCCGCAACGCCGACCCCCGCGAGACACGCCAGGAACGCAAACGCCGGCAAGAACTGCCGCTCGCCGTCGTGGCCGGGCGCAGCGGGGAGGGCGCGGAGCACCATCAGGAACACCCAGCACACCAACAGCAGGCTGCCCGCACGGTCACGGAGCCGCCCCACCATGACCCGGCTGATTCCCAACACGGCCAACGCCAGTGTGGCCGGCGGCACCACAATCGCCGTCCAGATCAGGGTGTTGTACCACGGCAGCGCGTATGGGTAAACCTTTCCCAAGAAGAGGGTCGGGATCGGGGACCGGGATTCCCGGCCCAGGTTCGATCGGAGGAAGACCTGCACGCCCCCGATCGGGTCCGCCCACCAGGGTGGGATCAGCAGATACAGGATCAGGGCGGCCACCCCGGCCCCGACCAACAAGGTTCGAGCGGCCCGCCGGTCCCGGTAAAGGGCCACCCAAGCGGCCAGTGGGATCGGCAGGAACCAGCCGGTTAGCTTGGTTGCCGCGGCACACCCCCAGGCGACGCCGAACGCGATCGCCCAGAGCCACTTCCCCGACGTGGCCGCGGACGCCCGGTAGAACGCCGCGACGGCCAGGAACCAGAGACAAAGCGTCGGCACGTCATAAGATGCCAGGTGGGCGTGGGCGAACACGCGAGGCATCGTCAGCAGCCCGAGCGCCGCCATCAGCCCGGCGGCCCGCCCGTAATGCCGGGCCATGAACCAGTAGACCGCCCCGACTGTCAGGGCGAACAGCGAGCCCGGGCCGAACCGGTAGCACGCCGGGGGCGGCAAAATGTTCTGGGTGGCGGCCAGCCCGGCGAGCGACAGCAGGGCATAGAACGGGGGATGCCCGTTCGGCTCCTGCCGCGCGAAGGGCCAGAAGAAACGGAGCGTCTCGCGCGCCCAAGGGGAACCGGCGTTCGGCCCTAGCCGCCTCAGATAGACAGGCCTGGGTTCGAGGTTGGATGAGACGGGCGACCATGCCCGCTTGGAGGTAGCAGTGTCGCCCGCGACCCAGCAGAACCATTCACCGAGCCGGTCCACCCGCTCGACGGTGAACGCCTCATCCCAGGCCAACCCGTGATCGCTCAGGGTAACGGTGATCAGGAGCAGTACGGCCGCCGAGAGTCCCGCGGACATCGCAGCTTCCAACAACCAGCCCCGTTGGAGCTGGAGAACCGCCCGGTCTCCTCCGTCCAGCCTCCGGTAATGGGGGAAAGACGCGTCAGCGGCCATAATTGTTGTACAGGACGAGCCGCTTGAGGGGTTGAGAGGTCGAGATCCGGACCAGCGGGACCGGGTCGGCGGGGATCGGGACCGGGTCGACGGGCAGGGGCGGATCGGTGCGCCACGTGTCGATCCAGTGCAGGCTGAGGACCACCGCGCCGTCGCTGGGGACGAGGTCGGTCAGCTCGATGCGGTTGAGGTCGACGCCGGCGACATGGCCCTCGCCGGTCAGGATGAACGAATGGGGTCGTGAGACCCGGTAGATGACGTACCGGCCCTCGCCCTCCCTGATGTACCGGTCGGCCAGGTCCGGGCCGCCGCGAGAGGTCAACGCCCGGTGTACGTACGGGTTGTCGGAGATGGGGCGGTTGGCGCTGTGATGGCGCGGCAGCGTCGCCACCCAATGCGCCTGCCCCCACTGGTCGAAGCAGAAGTGCGAGAGCGGCGACCAGCAGACGACCCATCCGACGTTATAGAGGTCGCAGTAGGCGCGGAGCTGGTCGGGAGTCCAGAGGTCGATCGGGCGGCCGCCCAGATGGAAGTCGCCGAACGACGCGACCTGGTGATGGAGGATGAAGGCCATCTGGTACTCCCCGCCGATGAACTGGCGAGGGTCGCGACCGAGTAGGAAGGGCAACAGCGGTGTCCAGTGCGTGCTCTCGGGGTCGGTGTCCTCGTAGAGGCGAAGCTGGTCCTCGAACAGGATGCGGGCCGACGGATCGGTGTTCTCACGGATCCAGCGGACCAGGAGATTCATCTCGGGACGAAGTCCGGCAACCATAGGACGCTGGACCATGAGCTCCCCGGCCATGACGAGGAACATCTGGGGCATGGTCGCGACCGCCACGCCCAGGGCAACGGACCAGGCGAGGGTGGCCAGAGCGGCGCCGCGACGCCGGCCTCCGAATCTGCGGACCAGGCGCGCCGTCCCGCGGGCGAGTGCGGAGCCGGCGGGGACTGCCAGGAGCAGATGGAGCGGCACCACAAAACGGAGCGGCTCCAGTGTCCTCGTTACGCTCCACTGGCCACCGAACAGCGCCAGGGCCAGCGAGACCAGCGCGGCCCCGCCGAAGGTCGCGGCCTCGAGGCGCCGGCCTTCCCTGAGCCAGGTCACCAGGCCCGCCACGCCGAGGACCAGGATCAGCAGGCCCAGGCGACTATCGACGTCCGCGCCCAGGTATTTTCCGATGAGGAACCAGCCCGACGTTGGTGTCATGAAGAAAGACTGGACCGATCGGATGCCGCGGAACCTCCAGAGTGGCACCAGCCAGACGAGGTTGACCACCACGGCGAATACCGCCGCCGCGACCAGCGCCGCGTGAGGGCGCCAGGAATGGCGACGGGCCGTGGTCAGGGAGAACCCGAGCACCGCGCCCAACGTCGGGATCGGGGCCGTGACGTGCGCGAGCCAGATCGCCGCGCCCGTCCCGGCCACCGCCCCCCAGCGACCGGCGCCGGGTCGGCGCTCGAAGCGCAACAGCAGGCCGATCAGCAGCACGACGCCGCCCGACGCCGTGACGAACCCGAACAGGCCGCTCCGCCAGAACATGTCGGGCCAGCCGCAATGGAAGTAGAGCCACCCCAGGAGTGCCGCCAGCGCGATTTCCCACAGCCCGACCCCCGTCGCGGCCGCGCCGGCGGGGATGGATGCCAGCGCGAAGATCGAGCACGCCAGGAGTCCGATGTTGTAGGCGCGGGGACGATAACCGCCTCCCGCGAGCGCCTGGAACAGGATCGACGGATTGCTGCTCGAATCCCACACCGGCGTCACGGGATATCCCGCCATGAAGAATGGATCATAACCCCAGGTCGTCCCGTGATCGCGTAGGAACCGGCTGCCGAGCGCGCCGTGGTAGAGGTGGAGGGCGTGGTCCACCAGGATCACCGGATGATCATCATCGAGCAGCGCCCGCGGCGTCGGGAACAGCCGGACGGCCTGGATGCCGTGGGCGGCGAGCACGGCAACGAGCAATGCGATCGCGGCCCGGGGCCGGCACTGTCCGTACGGAGGCATCACGTCGGTCGAGGCGGGCGCCATCTTCGAGACTTGGTCTCCGCGGGAGGCCGTCAAAAGCCGGCCATCAAGAGGTGAAAAACCGACGGAAGCGTGATCCGCCCTCTTGAGCGTCGTGCAAGGCCCTTAACACGATACTCGGCATGCTCAAAGAAGCCTAGCCCGGATGATTCACACCCACTCATGCAATGGTAGCCCAGGGTTTTTTTCATCGTTCTCCATCTCGTTACGCGCGATCACATTTGTCTGGAAGGGATAAATCCGATAAAGTGGCGACGGGAGGTCGGCATGGAACCAGGTCGCGGCACCCCGCGGTTCAAGAGACGGAAACGATGGGTCCTGGCGTTTGTCCTGTTCCTGATCGCGCTGGTGGTCGGCGTGGTCGCCGCACCACGGCTGTCGCGCTCTCGTTCTCCGCAGGATCCGAAGCGTCTTGCCCTGCTGCAAGCGGCCTGGAAAGAGTTCGCCGCCCGGCAGTATGACCGGGCGAGTGCGATCCTCGACCAGCGTGCGTCGGAAGTCGCGCCGACCTCGCTCGACTGGATGCTCCGGGCGCGGATCGCCGAGTCACAGGAGCGGCCGGCGGAAGCCCTGGATCATTTGAAGCACATCCCCGACGCGGACCCGATCAGCGCGCAGGCCTGGCTGAAGGCGGGTCAAATCGAGCTGGCACGGGGGCGTGCGCGGGCGGCCGAGGCGGCATATCGCCACGCGCTCTCGCTCAACCCCGGCCAGATCCAATCCTATCGCGAGCTCGCCTACCTCTATGCGGTGCAGCGCCGGAAGGCGGAGTGCGACGCCCAGTTCCGCGCCCTCTATCGGCTCATGACCCTGGACTACACCCACGCCTTCGCCTGGTGCCAGAATTACTGCTGGCTCTGGGACGTGGAAGGAGCGCGCAAAGCGTTGATCCGATTCGTCTCCGTGGACCCCACTGACCGGTGGTCGCGGCTGGCGCTGGCAACAAGCTACGAGTTGACCGGCCACTTCGAAGAGGCCGAGACCGCGCTCCGTCCGCTCCTCAATTCAGACCCCGACGCGCGCGCTCTCCGCGTCCAGATCGCCATCGAGCGGGGGGAGATCGAAGCCGCGGAAGATCTGGCCCGGGACGGGCCCGCCGATCACGTGGGACTCAACATTTTCCGCGGTCGACTGGCACTGCAACGCAACGATCTGCGTGAGGCCGCCGCGTACTTCCGGGCCGCCCGCCGCCAGGATCCGGAGGACCGCGACGCGACCCAGGGCCTGGGTGTGGTGCTGCAGAGTCTCGGCGACCCCGAGTCCAAGGAACTCCTCCAATTCGCCGCCCGCTACGACCTGTTGAAGCGGACCATCAAGGACTCCGTCGTCACCATCCAGACCGACCAGAAGATTTTCTACAAGCTCGGTGAAATCTGCGAGTCGCTCAACCGGCGCGAAGAGGCCCGGGTCTGGTATCAACTCGCAATCGGGCGCGACCCTCTCGACACTCAGGCCCACCAGGGCCTGACCCGTCTCAATCAGGCTTCCCTCGAGAAAAAGTTTGATGAGGGTTGACCATCGGCGGCGTGGTCGGGGAGAGTGACGAGCCCACTTGGGCGTCAAGCTCGGGAGCAAGCAGCCCGGCCAGGGTACGCCCTGGCTCGTCGTTGATCTCGGTTTGCTGGTTGAGCCGAGTGAGATCGTTCCCGAGGTCGGTGCGTTCTGGGTCGACGGCGACCGCCACGGTCAGGAACGCCCTGGCCTCGAATCGGCGGCCGAGCTGCTCGGCAAGGCGGGCCATCTCCGCCGCGTCGCGCCGGGGTTGGTATCGTTCGTGCAGTTTCAGGTAACGAGCCCGCAGCCGATCGATTTCGATCTTCTTGCGGCGCAGCTCGTCCGCGCGGTCCGGCTGGCCGTCTTTCACCGCCAGCTCTGCCAACCTGTCCAGGGCGATGAAATCGGCGGGATCGGCCGTGATAAGGCGTTCCAGTGCCCTCTGCTCCGCCGCGGCGTCTCCGTGCTGCGCGGCAAACCAGGCCGCCAGCTTTTGGACCTGCGCCGGCGTGGACTCCGCTGCCGGCAAATGCTCCATGGCCTCTCGGACCTCCTCCACGCGTCCCGTCGCCATGGCCCAGTTCAGCCGGGCTCGCCAGACCGGCACATCGTCGGGGCGACCGCGCAGGCAGGCGTCGAGCCACCGCGCCGCCTCGTCGTACGAGCCGGCGCGAATCGCCGAGTTGGCTTTCGCCAGCCAGATCCGTTCGTCTTTGGGGGCCGATTGCGCGGCCTGATCGAGCAAGGAGCGGACCTCCTCGACCGGGGTGCTGGTCCGCTGTTGCTCGATGTGCAGGCGGACCAAGTTGATGGCCGCCTCGGAAGCCCCTTGACCCGTCCCCGCCAGGTGATTCCACCTCGCCTGGATGAACCGCTCTGCCTCCTCGGACCGGCCTTGCAGGCAATAGACGGGCCCGAGCAGCAGGCCCAGCCCGGATGCGTCGCCCCGAGGGTCCAGCATCGCGTCCTTGATGAGCCGCTCGGCGTCGGCGAGCCGCCCGCGCTCGATTTCCAGCTCCATTCGGCCCTGGATCGCCCGGGGCGCGAACGAAGAATCGGGGGGAACCCGGGCCCACGCTTCGGAAGCCGCCTCGCTCCTCCCCCGTGCCTTCTCACAGACTCCCAGGAGGTAGGCGGCTTGATCGGAGCTGGGATTCCAGGCCAGAAGCGCAACTAGGTTCCGCGCGGCGAGCGCGTTTCGACCGGCTTCGATATCTTCCTCGATTTCCGATATCGCCCTCCGATAGCGCCTGACCTCCGACCATTTCCACCCGCCCCAGAGCAGTCCCAGGGCGACGATGGCCAGCAGCAGCACCAGCGTCCATCGGTGCTGAACACGGGCCCTCCCCGTCTCTGCCTTGATTGACATCTCCGTCCCCACTGGATTAACCGGACGTCTCGGCGGGCTTGCACCGTCCGCAACGCGCACTCGATCCTTGAAACAGTATGTTCCACAGATCGCCTGGTCGACAACCAATCCGGCCCGACGCGCCGGGCATCGTGAGTCCGAGCCGTCGCGACGGCTTGCCGGAGCGCGTCCTCGGTGCTATGTTGAGGTTCGATTTGGCGCACGGATCGAATACGGCTTTTCTCCTGCCGTCTAGGCCACGGGCCAGGCCGAAGTCAGGCTTCCCACGCTCAACCCATCACGCTGATGATCAGTCGGACTGATGTCTTCGAGGGGGCCGGCACGGTCGCATCGCCGTCCCGAGATCTCGCCGCGAACCGGCTCGGGCCGCTGGCAATTCTGGTCTTGTCGGCCTGGTGCGGGCTCGTTTCCGGGCTGCTCGAGGTCGGGACGACCGTCCTGCGCAAGCAAGCGTTCGACGTCAATCATTTTTACTGGATGAGCCGGCACTTCATCTGGCTGGTTCCACTGACCAATCTGGTGATCTTCCTTCTCGTGGGCGTGGTTTTGTCACTCTTGGCCTTGGGAGGGCGCCGCCGCGGTCGCTGGCTCGCGACGCGAATCCTGGGCACGATGGCCTTGCTCCCCGTTTTTTGGGCCGCTTTTCCTCGGATCCACGCTGCCGCCGGATTGCTGTTGATGCTGGGGTTGGCGGCGCGGCTGGTCCCCGCGCTCGAGCGGCGTGCCGCCGGCGTAGGGCGGCTGGTCCGGAAGAGCCTCCCCGTCCTCGCCGGTCTCGTGCCGGTCCTGGCGGCATCGCTCTGGGGGTTGGACCGGCTCAGGGAGTGGCGCGAGGATGCGCGGGCACTCCCGCCGCCCTATTCCCCCAACGTCCTCTTGATCGTACTGGACACCGTGGGAGCGGACCATCTTAGTCTTTATGGCTACAACCGTCGCACCTGCCCGACGATCGATGGATTGGCGCAACGAGGAATCTGCTTCAACCGGGCGCGGGCGTCCTCGTCGTGGACGTTACCTTCTCATGCCAGCATGTTTGCGGGCCGATGGCCTCACGAGGTCTCCGCCGGCTGGCTCACTCCGCTCGATGCAACCTATCCCACCCTGGCCGAATTCCTGGGGGCGCGCGGTTACGCGACGGCCGGATTCACCGCCAACCATGCGTATTGTGGGACCGACTCCGGGCTGGCCCGCGGTTTCACCGTCTATCAAGACTACATCTTCCCAGCGCTCACCGCGTCCCACATGGCCGCTCTGATCAATCGCCCAGTGGATGGCCTCGAGGCGGTCGCGCGTTTCCTGGAGGATCGGCTGGATTTCGACCTCTTGAGGCCCGCGTTGCAACGCCTCTGGCGGCTTTTCAACAACGATCGAAAGGAAGCGGAGGTCATCAATCGCGAGTTCCTCGACTGGCTTTCGCGGCGCCGCCATCCGGAGCGGCCGTTCTTCGCCTTCCTCAACTTCTTTGACGCCCACTATCCGTATCAGCTTTCGGAGACGGGCATTCACCGGTTCGGGGCCAAGCCGCGCAACAATCGTGAAATGGACCTCATCGACGACTGGTTGCAGTTGGCCAGGCGCGGCCCTTCCGAGCAGCAGCTTGCGTTCGTTCGGGACGCTTATGACAACTGCGTCGCGGACCTCGACGAGCAACTGGGCCGGCTGATCGACGAGCTCGAGCGCCGCGCGGTCCTCGAGTGGACCTGGGTGATCATCGCCGCGGACCACGGCGAGAGCTTCGGCGAGCACCCCCGTGTGTTCCGCCACGGAGGGTCACTCTACCAGACGGAGCTGCATGTTCCTCTCGTGATCATCCCCCCGGCGGGGGGCCCGACGAAACAGGTCGTCACCGAGGCGGTAAGCCTCCGAGACCTGGCCGCGACGGTGGTCGACGTGCTGGGTTTCAAGGCCCGTTCCCCGTTTCCCGGTGATTCGCTGGCCCGGTTCTGGAACGGCTCATCGAGGGCGGTCCCCGCCAAGCCCGCTGCCTCCCTACCGGCACTCTCCGAAGTGGTCCCCATCGACACGCTCAACCCGGATCCGTCGCAATTGTTCGAGACGCGCTGGCCGCTGGCCGCCCTGTCCGAAGGCGACTGGACGTACATCCGCCGCGAAGGGGACGTTCGCGAAGAGCTGTTTCACTTGCGCGAGGACGCGAACGAGCTGAACAACCGGGCCGGCGACCCGGCCATGGAGCCCACGCTCGAGCGGATGAGGCAAGCTCTGGGCCGCCTCACGGGAGGTCCGCTGACGCCGCAACGGTTCAGTCACTGAGGATGCCAGGACCTTGATGCCATGGCGGCGCAGCCGTCCACCCTGAGGGCGCGGTATACTCGCTCATCGCTTTCCGTCGGATTGCAGCGCGATCCCCCTGGCCGGGGATCGATCTTCATGGGATTGAACAGGTCGATCCGATCCGAGGTTTCCTGATGCTTTTCGCGTATTTTGGCCCCGAGACGATGATGCCCGTCGCGTCGATAATCGCCGCCGTCGGCGGGGTTGTCATGTTGTTCGGTCGCAACGTCCTCGTGTTCGGCCGCAAGGTGTTTCGGCGCGTCTGGCCCCGGTCGCGGCCGAAATGAACCGAAGGAGCCGCGTCCGTGGAACCTTGCCCGCCCGCGCGCGAGCAGCAGGCGACGACGCCTGATTCGTCCCTCTCTCCGTGGTGCGCCCTCGGTTTGGCGGCATGGTTCGGGCTGGTTGGCGGAGCCATCGACCTGGGGATGATCCATCTGAAAAGGGATGTCTTCCATACGTCGCTGTATTACGAGCAGGGGAGGCATTTCCACTGGGTGGTGCCGGTGGCGAATCTCGCGGTCATGATGGTGCTCGGGTCGGTGATCGCCGGGCTCAACCGGCTCCGTCGGGGTATGCTCTCCCCGCGGTCCGCCGCCTGGGCGTACGGAACGCTCGCGATTTGGGGGCCACTCTTGAGGGCTCCTCTCTATGGGGCGGCGACCCTGCTCGTCGCCGCCGGGGCGGCCCGGGGGTTCAGCCGCTGGTTCGCCAGGCCCGACTCTCGTTTGCGGTGGTTCGCGCGGTACAGCCTGCCCGTGCTCGCGGCACTGGTGGCCGCAACCGCGGTGGTCTCTTGCGGCCGGCAGGCACTGGCGGAATCCCGAGCAGTGGCGCGACTGCCGGCACCCCCTGCCGGTGCGGGTAACGTCCTGTTGATCGTTATGGACACCGTCCGCGCCGCCAGCCTGGGGCTCTACGGCTACGCTCGCGACACCACGCCCCACCTGGAGCGCTGGGCGAAGCGGGGGGTGCGGTTCGAGTGGGCCCTCGCGCCTGCTCCCTGGACGTTTCCCTCGCATTGCTCGCTCATGACCGGACAGTGGCCGTCGACACTGAGCGCGCACTGGCAGCCGACCCTCGACCCGGCTTATCCCACGCTGGCTGCGTTTCTCACCTCGCGGGGATATCTGACCGCCGGATTTGCCGCGAATACCTACTGGTGCAGCTACGAGTCAGGCATGAATCGCGGGTTCGCCCATTACGAGGACTATCCACTCACGCCGCGGACCGTCCTGGGCAGCACCATGCCGGGTCGCTGGATCCTCGAAAATGTTCTGAATTCCCGCGGCTTCCACGGCGTCAAGTGGATCCGATCCCAATCCCGAGACGCCGAGGGGATCAACCGTTCATTTCTCGACTGGCTGTCTCGAGAGCGGCACCGCCGGCGCCCCTTCTTCGCCTTCTTGAACTATCTCGATGCACACGAGCCTTTTCTCCCCCCCGAGGGGAAAGGGACAAATTTCGGGCTCCGCCCCCGGTCGCCCAGCGAGTCCAAAATGCTCCTGGAATACTGGGATCGCGACAAGCTCAAGCTCGGCGAGCGCGACGTGGAGCTCGCCCGCGACTCCTACGACAATTGCATCGCCGCACTTGATCGGCAGGTTGGGTCGCTGCTCGATGAGCTCGACCGCCGCGAAGTGCTCCGCGATACGCTCGTGATCATCACTTCCGACCATGGGGAACAGTTTGGCGAGCACGGTGTATTCAACCATGGTTTCAGCGTCTACGCACACGAAGTCCATGTCCCCCTGCTGATCCTCTCCAGGGCGGCACCGCCCGGTCGCACGGTTTCGGAGCCGGTCAGCCTGCGCGACTTGGCGGCCACCATCGTCGACCTCTCAGGGCTCGACGCCGGCTCGACCTTCCCCGGGCGCTCGCTGGCGGCATGCTGGCGGCAGACGCCCGGCGCGGCCGAGTCGCGCGCCACGAGGGCCCTCTCGGAGGTCGACATTCCCCTCGTCATCGGCAGAGAACGCGGCCGCGGGCCAAACCAGAGAGGGTTTACGGTCTCCCTCGTGGCCGAGGGCCTGCATTACCTCCTGGACATCAGAGGGAATGAGGAACTCTACGAGCTGGCGGCTGACCCGCGGGAACTTCGCAACCTCAAAAGCAACCCGGCCCAAGACCCCGCGCTGGGTCGTTTCCGGAACTCACTCGGCGAGATTCTCCGCGACAACCGCATCACGAGCGGCGTGGCCGCGGACTACCAGAAGCGTTTCCGGATGCTGCTCGAGTCCCTGATCCCGCGGCCATCGATCTGATGCCGGTCACGACTCGAAATGACTCCGATCGCGTGTTATTGTGATGATCAGGCTCCGGTCGGGGCGCCTTGGCTTCCACCGATCTCGCGATTCGGCGTGGCCTTGAACCGCCGGCATGAGCGTCCGGCTCTCTTCCTCGCGATGATGACCCTGAAGAAGGACGCGGAGACGCAGTCTTGCGGGAGACCACTCTGCCCGAACCTGGGACTCGGCGCGTGCCGGGCCAACAAGGCCTGCTGTCCCCGATGGCCGCGATCTTGCTGCCGATCGCGTGCGGCCTCGCCGGTGGTTATCTCGATCTGGCGATCATCGTCCTCAAAAAGTGCTTTTGGAATCGTCTGAAGAACTATGGGAGCGGCCTTGATTTCCCTTGGAGCGTTCCGGTTGGGCACGTGGTCCTGCTGGTGATCCCGGGGCTGCTGCTGGCCGCGGTCTCGCGGATCCGGCCGAGGCCCATGTCGCTGCGCGCGGCGTCGTGGCTGTTCGCGACACTGGCGATCTGGTCCGCCCTGCTGCGGCTGCCCTTGTACGGCGTCTCCACCTTACTCCTGGCTGCCGGCCTGGTCGACGCGCAGGTGAGGGCCCAGCTCGGAGCCATCGAGCATGGCGTCTGCACCCTGCTCCTGGCCGCCGGACTGGGGCGGCTGATCAGCGGCGGCATCGCGGCCCATTGTCAACGTCCGCGGCAGGCGCGGTACACCTTCGCGGGGCTGCTCGGCCTGCTGGTCATCCTTGCGGCCGTTTCATCGGGCCGGCATGTGGTCCGGGAATATAGCGCGTTGGCCGGATTGCCGGCGCCGCCGTCGAACGCCCGCAACGTCATGCTGATCGTGTGGGACACCGTCCGCGCCGCCAACCTGAGCCTCTACGGCTATCCGCGGAACACCACCCCCAACCTGGTGAGTTGGGCGCGGAAGGGCGTCCGGTACAACCTGGCTCTGGCTCCGGCCCCTTGGACATACCCCTCGCATACCTGCTTCTTCACCGGCCACTGGCCTTTCCAGTTGATTTCACAGTGGAACTACACGCTCGACGCCCCGGTTCCCACCCTGGCTGAGCATCTGGCCGCACGAGGCTATGAAACCGCCGGATTCTCGGCGAACACCGCCAACTGCACTTACGAAACCAGGCTGGATCGAGGATTCACCCATTTCGAGGACTATCCGCTGACGCCGTGGTACTTGCTGGGTCGGACGGTTGCGGGAAGCTGGATCCTCGAGAACATCCTCAGTCGCGATGACTTCTACGAGTCCAAGTGGATCCGCTTGCAATCCCGCAATGCGAGCGGGATCAGCAACGCCTTCCTCGACTGGCTGCGCCATCGGCAGCGGGATCGCCCCTTCTTCGCCTACTTGAACTACTTCGACGCCCACGATCCCTACATGCCCCCGCCGGGATATGCGGGCCGTTTCGGGATCAGGCCCCGGTCGGCACGGGATCACCAGTTCCTGCTCGACTATGGGACTCCCGGCTGGAAGACTCTCCAGAACCGAGACATCTGGATGGCCCGCGACTGCTACGACGATTGCATCGCCTTCCTCGACGACCAACTCGGGCAACTGCTCGATGAGCTCCACGGCCAGGGGCTTCTCGACAACACGCTGGTGATCATCACCTCCGACCACGGAGAATCGTTCGGCGATCATGGCTCGTTCCTCCACGCCACCAGCCTCTACCTCGACGAGATCGCCGTCCCGCTGGTGATCCTCTCCCCGGACGCGCCCGCGAACCGCGTCGTGGCAGAACCCGTCAGCCTGCGCGATCTGCCGGCCACCGTGGTCGACCGGTTGGGTCTCTCGCCCGGCTCACCGTTCCCGGGTCACTCGCTGGCGGCCTACTGGTTCTTGACACCGGGACAGGTCCCTCCGGAGATCACGCCGGCCCTCTCCGAGCACTCCTCCGTGACCGCGTTCCAGCCTCAGGACGAGCGGAGCAAGAGCCGCCAGGATGTCCAGTTTTCCCTGGTGGCCCTGGGCCGGCATTACATCCGGAACGGCCTGGGGTCCGAGCAGCTCTACGACCTGAGGCACGACCAGGTGGAGAGTGTAAACCAGATCGACTCCGCCGAGGGCAAGCAGGTCGCGGGAGTCCTTCGGCGGATGCTCCTCGACGTGCTGACCGGCAACCCCGGCTCGATCGAGGTGGAAAATGCCTACCTGAAGCCTTACAGGCAGTGGCTCGAATCCGTTGTTCATTCGCAATAAGGCAGGGGCCATTCAGAGTTGATCTCGGGAGGCGGAAATGCACGAAGCGGATGGGTTGGGATGGCTGTGGCGTGGGACCGTCCGATATGTGTTGGCCGCGGTACTCGCCCTTGAGGCCGTCGTGATCGGGCTGATCATCACCTATGCGAGTGCGAGTCCCGCGCGCCCGCAGGATCCCGTTCAGGGGTCGTCCAATCAAGTCCCAATCCTTTGGTGGCGGGTGAACGAAGCGAAGCCGGTCCTCCGTCCGCCGATCCTCGAGGCGACTGAGGCGAAATTGCGGCCGGACGAACGGGTGATCGGTGTCGAGGCCGGCGGCCGCGCCCGGGCGTACCGGCTCGAGGCGTTCGATGACGCGAGCGGCCACCTCGTCAACGACTTGATCGGCGGCGTACCTGTGTCCGTCTCCTACAGCAACCTTTCCGATTGCGTGCGGGTCTACACCGACCCCAAAGGCTCCGCGCCGCTCGACGCCGTGGTTCCGGGCCTGCTCAACGGCGAGATGATCGTGAAGCTCGGCGGGAACGTGTATTTCCACACCACGGGCATGCCGGTGGAACCGGGCAAGAATCCACCCCCCATCCCCTACAGCCTCCTCACTCCAACCCGGACGACATGGAAGGAATGGACGCAGCAGCATCCCGCGACCGACGTCTACGTGGGCGGACGCTCACAAGAGTTGAAATGACGGCGAGATGTGCAATCGCCCACGGCTCTGGACGGACGACCCGGCGACAACGTCTGACCGTCAATGACACACCGCAGAGGCAGGAAGAGCGGCGCGGCCCTGCGTTCCCCTGGTCGCGCCGGCCGCGACCAAGACCGTGACCAGGAACATCGCCAGCAGGCGGACGAAAGGCGAGGTTGCAATCGGCTCCGTGGAACCGGAATCGGGAAATAGACCCCCGCTGACCACGTGGAAGACAACCGCGGCCAAGATGGCACCAAGGCATGCGCCTCCGATCGGACGCAGCAGACGCCGCCCGCACCCCATGCCGACGGCGAACGCCAGGCCGCCCACCGCGCCGATGCCCGTCCAAATACCGGCGTGAATCATGATCGGTGACAGCAAATCGTTCAGATCCGGCACCAACTCGCGATGAAAGAGGGGAACCAACGCCAGCGATGCGAGGGCTCCCACAAGGGCTCCGAGTGCTTGCGCTCCCAGACCGACAATCACACCACGCGAAGGTGAGCGGCCGGCGAGACCGCCCGCGAATCCCATCGCCAGCCCGGTCACGCCGCCCAGGATGGCAAAAGCGAGGGTCGCGTTCTTGACAGCGGCGGCGTTCAACGTCGAGGCCGAGGGTCGCATCACCGTCTGCCCAAACATGAGCACGACCTGGACGAGTCGCGGCTTGAAAGCCCCGTGGGCCAATTCCCCGCCAACCCAGGAGACGAGCCCCGCCACAACTCCGCCCGCCAAGGCGATCTCCCATACCTGAACCTGCTGGCGAGGTCGGGGTTGATTCCCCTCGGAAGGAAGTGCCCCGGTCGTGGAACCGTCTCCCACCGCGGCATGACCCGGGTTCGATCCGGACTCTGACGATCCCACCACTCCACTCCCTACCTATGAATAGGTTGACCGATCTTGGTGATGACCACCTCGGGGGGAAAGGGAAAGCCGGCAGGGACGGCTTTTTTGCTCGACAGAGCCACGACTGACCCTGCCGGGGAAGAGTCATCGCCCTGACGGTGTCATCAGGGTCATTTCGGGGCCTCGGCGGGGGCGGCGGGGGCCGCCTTCGGCTTCCCCTTGGGCATCACCATATTCTTGGCGTTCTTCTGCATCTCATTTTTTAGAGCAGGAGGTGTTGGATTGCTGGTATCCGTCGCCATCTCCTCCTTGAGACCGCTGTCACAGCCGGCGATCACGGGCGCCACGAGGAAGGTCGCGGCGAGCAAGAATCTGAATCGTCGCATGGATGTCAAACCTCTTAAAGTCGGCGGGAGGCACGGAGCAACCGCTCCGTGCCCCCGAAGTCATGAATGGAAAGCCTCAGGCGCGTCTCACGCAACCCCAAGATTCGGAGTTCATCCTCCCCTCGATCGTTGCGAGGAGGTCGGGTCACCTCAATAGGTGTCGCTGGGGACAGGTTCATTGCCGTCACGAGTACCCAGTCCCCACCACGGGTTCAGGGCGATGCTGTCCTTGATGAACCTCACCGAACCATCCGAGAAGCAGATGTTCACGCCACCCGGGTGGTTACTGCTCGGCGGCGCCGAGCCGGTCGGACCGACGAACGAGAGCCAGCCCCCAGCCCCGACCGCTCCCCCGAAATAGTCCGCGGTGTTCTGGCACGACACGCTGTTCGGAGGCCCGTTATGCAGATAGTCGTTGACGACGACGTGCCAGGGATAAGACATGGTCCAGTACGCACCATTGCCAGAGATATTGATCGATAGGGTGGTACCGGGCAGGCCCTGGCAGCCCTGGAGGAATTGCGTGTTCGCCGCCAACCCTGCATGCCAGGCAACTGGGACCGGGCCATTGAAGACGGCCCGCTTGAAGTCTTTCGAGCTCCGCAGTACCTGCGTGCCGGTGTTCATCCCCATCAATCGCTCGCTGAACAGAGCGGTCTGGGAAGTGCCGTCCTTGATGTTCTCGAGCCCGACCGGCCCGAAGTTCTGAGCATCCCCCCAGCCCCGCATGAACGCGCCATTGGGAACGATCGTGCCGGTCATCGCTTGGACCGCGCCGGGCCCGCCCATATTCCCCATATAGTTCGTCGCGCCATACGGGTCTTGCGGCCGGATCTTGGTCCCGTCAGAGGGGCAGATCAAGACGCTCAACTGCATGTAGCCGACCGTTGTGTTCCCCCACGCGACGAATCCCGGCTGGTTACCGGACGCGTTCCCGAACATGCCGGTGGTGAAATTGAAGTGGTTGAACAAGGTGCTCTGCTCGACGCTGGGCAGGAGGGC
Source organism: Isosphaerales bacterium (assembly GCA_044450785.1). Lineage (GTDB taxonomy): Bacteria > Planctomycetota > Planctomycetia > Isosphaerales > Isosphaeraceae > JBIOJM01. The sequence continues at coordinate 14,446 of JBIOJM010000036.1, read as the reverse complement.
CATCGGCCAGCCGTAGCTCCAGCCCCAGCTAAAATTCGCGGCGGCCGGGTACATCGACTGGAGCGGCAACACATTGGTCTGGATGACATAGTTGTGAACCGCCAGACCCAGTTGCTTGAGGTTGTTCAGGCACTGCGCGCGGCGGGCCGCCTCTCGGGCGGATTGAACAGCCGGCAGAAGCAGTGCAATCAGGACGGCAATGATCGCGATGACGACCAAAAGCTCAATCAGTGTGAAGCCGGATCTTCGGCGCATGAAGCACCTCCGAACTCATGGAGAAACAGAAAAATCAATGACCGCAGCAAGCGTGAGAAAGGTCCGCTAGCCCAATCACTATAATGGTGGTGATTTCGCAAGAGCAAGCGAAAAATCACAATTTAGGAAATTACTAATTCCTTCAGTGGTCTTTTTGGGCTTGATGCGTGCAATCAGGGAGAGCATTGTTCGATCATCGTTCCCTATACAAGGTGTGCGAAATGACTCGGTCTCGATCCAATCCCTTCCTTGACCTCGGTCCCCTCTCATTGCTTACAAGCTACACTCTGTTCTGGTTCGCCCACACCGTCGTCGACCCCGATCTGTGGGGCCACATCCGCTTCGGCCAGGACATCATCCGCACCGGCTCCATCATTCAGAGCGACACCTACTCCTATCGAACCGGCGCCCAGCCCTGGATCAATCATGAGTGGCTCTCCGAAGTGATCTTTGCCCGCCTCTACAACCGGTCGGGGCCGTCCGGCCTGATCGCCTTCAAAGTCCTGGTCAGCCTGCTACTCCTCGGGCTCTCTTATGCTCATCTCACGCGCTGCGGTCTGGGGCCGCTCCGTTCCGTACTCCTCCTCATTCTGATCGGCATCCCTTTCCGAATGGGTCTGGGGACAATCCGGCCGCAACTCTTCACTTATCTTATCTTTCTCATCCAACTTCTTCTGCTCGAGCGAGCGACGGCGGGGCGTGCCTACTGGCTCTGGGTGTTGCCCATCCTGTACGCGTTCTGGGTCAACCTGCACGGCGGAGTGCTCGCCGGGGTCGGGATCCTGGGCATCTGGATCACGGTGCAGATCGTCGAGCGGCTCAGGGACGATACGAGGCCACGCGTCCAAAACCTGGGAGCCATGGTCGGGGTCGCGCTCCTTGGGGTCGCCTGTGGTCTGGCGCTCCTGTTGAATCCCTATCGAGCCGCGCTCGTGGAATTCCTGTTGCGCACGGCCACCGTGCCCAGGCCCGAGATCGGTGAATGGTCTCCCTTGGGGTTGATGAGTTATTCGGGCCAGCTCTATCTTGGCCTTCTTGCGATCGGCATCCTCGGACTGGTCTTCAGTACCCGCCGCCGCAAGCCGGAGGCGATCCTGATCTTCAGTGTGACCGCGATCGTTCCGCTGATCTCCCAGCGCCATTACCCACTCTTTCTCCTGGCACTTGTGGTCCTGGGGGGAGAGCACATCGCCGACGTCTGGAATCGCTGGCTGCGCCCCATGTCGTCCGGCTCCGGTCATGGCCGTCTGATCACGGCCGTTTGCCTCGCTGTCTCCATGGTCCTGATCGGCCTCTCCCCACCGCGATTCGCCTGCATCCGCATCGAGCCTTACTATTTCGCCTTCCCGGCGCGTGCGGTGGCGCTCCTCAAGCAAAGCGGCGTCCGCGGGAACATCGCCGTTCCCTTTGTTTGGGGAGAGTACGTTCTCTGGCAGCTTGGGCCAGGGGTGAAGGTCTCGATCGATGGGAGACGCGAGACGGTCTATTCCGACGAGAGCTACGGGCAATCGCTCAACTTCGAGCGGGGAACGGGTGCCTGGGATGCCCTGCTGAAGCCCGCGACCACGGATCTGGTCCTGGCTCCGAACGGGTCACCGATGGCCAACTTGATGAGCCGGACGCACGGGTGGGTGCCACTCTACCAGGACACTTTCAGCCTGCTGTTCGTGCGCGAGGGGTTCTCGAGCCTCGCCCGGATCTTGGAAAATCCAATCCCGGCCCTTCCCGATAACGGTGACGGCCTGTGTTTTCCCCATCGGGGCCGAAGTTAGAAGGGCGTCGCTTGCGGGGGAAACGCCATTGGCGTCGCTTCGTCGGGATCTTCCCGCGGGGGAGAACCGTAGAGGCCGCGCAACCGATCGATCCGGCTCCGGAGAATGACGTCTTCGGGGTTGAGACGGACGCATTCGGTGTAAGCCTTCAACGTCTCGGCGACGCGGCCTTCGAGCTCGAACGATTGGCCGGCGAGTTTGAAGGTGGTTCCCGCATGCCAGCGCGCCAGCGTTGCGCGCTCCTCGGGGCCGGCGTCGACGAGATAAGGGGCGATCGGTTCCCGCGCCAGGCGAAGCGCCGTGAAATTCTCCATCAAGGATTGCTTTCTGCGGAGGCTCCGCGGCGCGAGGAACTCGAGCCGGGGATGGTCGTCAGTGTTCAGCCGCCCCGTCCGGGAGAAGTCGGCCACCGCGCGGTCGCCGAGCATGAAGAAGTCGAGCAATTGGTTCGCCGAGATGATCCCCACGTCGGCCAGGTCGACCGCCACGGGCGGCGCGGCCAGCCGGCGGGCCAGGAGGCCCGGATCGATCGCGATCGGCAGCCGCGAGGCGATGATGATCGTGTTCTCGTGCGGTTCGAAGTTCTCGTACCAGACCTGAACGTGAGGGAAGACCGACTGGAAGCTCTTGAGGATGCCCCGGATGTCGTCGGTGGACATGCCGTACAAGGGGAGCCAGGTCGAGAGCAGGCCCCCCGGCCGCAGCCGCCGGGCACAGTTGTCTATGTAATCGCGTGCGTACAGCGCGGCGTTGCCCCGGAACCGCGGGTGAGTCGAGTCCGAGAGGATCAGGTCATAAGTCTGGTCGGTAACCGCGACAAGGCTCTTGGCATCGACGATCCGCACCCGCACCCGCGGGTAGTTGAGCACGCCGTGGTTGACGTCGCTGAACCAGGCGGCGGCCACCTTCAGGACGTCCGGGTTTAGCTCGACCACCTCGATCGACTCGACCTCCGGGTGCAGGCTGACGGAGTAACAGGTCCCTCCGGAGCCGAAGCCGATCTGGAGGACGGATCGGGGTGAAGGATGGAGGCAGACGGGAAGGTGGGCCTGGAGCTTCTGGGTGCGGCGGAGGACCGGGTTCGTCCCCGCGACGTTGACGCCGTTGATCGAGATCACCCGCTCGCCGGAGTTGCGCTCGTGTACGGTGACGGCGGCTCCCGCCCCCTCGACGAGGGTCAGGAGCTTGCCGGGCTCTTGCCGGGCGTAAATATCGGACAGGGGGAGCAGGTTGTTGAGTCCACAGGCGAGGGCGACGATCGACGCCCACGCGGCCGTGGCGTAGGCCCGCCCCTGCCAGCCCGCCAGTCCTCCCGCGCGGAACAGGATCGCCAGGGCTCCCCCAGCGGCCTGGAGGATCGCCAGGGTCACGATCGCGCGCTGGGTGCCCAGAATGGGGATCAGCCAGGCAGTGGTGGCGGTCGCCCCCAGGATCGCGCCCAGCGTGTTGAGCCCGTAGAGCCGGCCGGTGCTCGCGCCCACCGGCCGCCCGAGGCCGACGTACAGCCGGGCGGCGAGCGCGAAACTCGCCCCCAGAAAGGCGGCCGAAGGCGCGAAGACGACCAGGCTGATTGCGAGATGAAATGGGATTCGAGCTCCCCAGAAGGTCATCCCTTCCATGAACGAGGCGCGGTTGATCGGGTCGTGAATGACGACCAGGAGAGGCAGCGACAGCAGTGCGGTCACGGCCGCCATGATCTGGGCCGTTCCGAGCCGTCCCCAGTCGAGGCGGGATCGCGCATCGCCGCCCGTCCGGCTGCCGATGGCGGCACCCAAGGCGTGCCCGGCGAGGAACGCCGTCAGCATCAGCGTGAACGCATACGTGGTGTCGTCCGTGACGGCCGCCAGCAGGCCCCGGGTCCAGAGCAGCTCATACGCCAGCCCACAAAAACCGGAGACCGTCGCGATCAACAGCGCGGCATTTCCAGTGGTGGGAACGGCGACCGGCTCCGCGCCGGGTCGACCGACGTCGGGTGCGACTGCGATCAGGGACGTGCGGTCCCAGGCCAGGGCGATCGCGCCGACACCGAGATCGACGAGGGCCGCCACGATGCTGGACTCGACCACTCCCAGCCAGAAGATCAACAAGCACCCTGTCACGAAGCAGCCGGCCACCGCGCCGGCCGTGTTGGCGGCATAGAGAAGCCCCGCCGTCCGCCCCGGCAGCGCCCGTCCAACCGCGGCGAATCGAGTCAAGACCGGGAGGGTTCCACCCATCAGAAGGGTCGGGGGTGCCAGGGCCAGCACCGCCATCACGACTCGAAGGGCGAGCGAGGCCGCCGGCGACTCTCCCGTAACCCGGGTCGCCGCCACGAAAAAGCGGCCCAGCCAGTCAAACAGGATCGGAACGGAGAGGCTGTAGAGACCAATCGAGATCTCCATCAGGCCAAAGAGCCGTAACGGACGCGCGGAACGACCGGCTCGACGACCCCAGAGGATCCCTCCCAGGCCCAGCCCACCCATGAAGGCGACGAGGACCGTCATCACGGACCACGTCGTCGCCCCCAGCAACCAGCCGAGCATCCGCGACCACACGACCTCGAGCATCAACCCCGAAGCGCCCGAGGCCGCGAACAAGATGATGATGCCCCACTGCGCGCGCAGCCGCTCGGGGGAGGCGATACTGGAAGAGGTGGGAGTCGTTGTCAGATGCATGGGGTCCCGAATCATCACCGGAGCACGGGCCGTTCTTGAAGGAGAAACACGCATTCGCCCCAGTCTAGCGAACAGGAGGTGGGGTGTTGGCGGCGTTTTCGGGTCGGGAACGGATCCAGTGGTCGGCCATCATCATGCCTTGCGACACATCCCTGCGCGGCATGTGACAACCGACGCAGCCGGTCGCGTGTGAGACCTTGCATGCGGTCTGCGAGGGAGCCCGGTGGCAGGACAGGCACACAGCCTCGTACGCAGGGAGGTCGGTCGACGTCTTGGCGTGTGGGTCGTGGCAGGTCGCACACGACAGGGTCCCCTGGCTCTTTTGGTAACAGGCCGACTGCATCAGGCCGACCGGCTGAAAGCGGACGAGCACGGCGTTGTCGGGCCGGATCAAGGCGCTGTCACCCATCTCGGGCAGGCGGTGGCAGGCCCCGCACATTCGAATCTCATCGGCGGCCGTAAAGCGCCCGAGTCCGAACGGCATCGCGAGCGCTGCATCCCCGGCCTCACGCCGAGCCGCCTCGACGTGTGCTCGCCCGGGGCCGTGGCAGCGCTCGCAGCCGACGTTCGGGATCATCGTGGCCTCATCGAGAACCAGCGGCCCGCGGTCCGAAACGACGGTCGTGTGGCACTCGAAGCACTTGAGCGTACCCCAGGTCAGGTAGGAGCGCCCCAAGGGCACCATCCCTCGCCTGTTGGAACTGGGGGCCTGGCCCTGACCGGGGGTGATGTCCGGCGCCTCCTTGTGGGCGAATACGGTCAGCCGATGCTCGATCATCGTCGGGCTCTCCGGGGTGCGGTTGGTCAGCGTGACGAAAGTGGTCGCGTGATGACCCGAGCCGAACGCGTAGTCGATCAGAAACCGCTCGACCTCCCCGGCTTCACGTCGTTCGGTCCAGAGCCGACCATCGCGGAGGCTGTAGCTCCAACCGACGCCCCGGTGCTCGGGGTCCGCAAACGTCGCGCCGCTGAGCCGGCTCGCCACCTTGGTCAAGGCTGCGGGTCGCAAGGTCCGCGCGTGACCGGATCGGCTGTGGGAGGCAAACTCGCCGGGGTGGCAGCCGGCACAGCTCTGCGAGCCGATGTAGCTGGCTTGCGGCGCCCGCTCCAAGGCCGACCGATCCGCGACCGGAGTCCGTCGAGATCGAGAGGCAACCACCGAGAGGATCGCGGCGATCACCAGAGATCCGCACACAAAAGACAAGACGGCCCTCCGCGCCCGGGCTGGGTCCGAACGCCGGTCGATCGGGGGATCCGGGGTGGCCATGATCGAATCGGCCTCGCAGCGCAACGTCCGGCGGAGCTCGGTGAAAGGCACCTTTCGGCCTTACCCGCGATTATAAGCCAGGGGTCGAATCGTGGACAAGCCGGCTCACCGGCAAGAAGAGCCCCGCAACGGTTCGGCGCCGCGTCGCTCAACTTCTTGAGCTGTCCGCGGGGCGGAACGCCGTCGCCGAGATCGCAAGCCGCTACTTCAACGGCACCGCGTGCTTTCGGATGTAGTCCTCGACCGGCTGCGACGTCCCGGGCCCGATGTAGTGGAACGCTTCGGCGTATTCCACGCCGTATTTGCGCCCCAGTTCACGGTTGCGCGCCAGGAGGAACTCTTTGATGTAATTGCGGTCGGCTGTAGCGTCGTCGTCGCCCAGGAGCGGCAGGCGTTGTTTCTTCTTGGCGAGCTCCGCCCGGAGCCGCGATCCGTGATGCCCACCCGGCCCCTTCGCCTGGTTGGCGCGGTTGGCCTCCACCTTTTTATCCACCACGCCGCTGATGTCCACCACGCGGGTGATCTCCGGCCGCCGCGCAAAGTAATACTTCTCCCGGACCGCGTGGGGCTGGAGCCCGGCCGCGAACTGCTCCGGATAGTCGTGGTCCCGGCCGGCCATCCAGCAGGCCGCTTCCACCCCGCGGGCGATCGTGTAGTGGTCGGGATTCTCCTCGTCGTGCGCCCACGGGTCCCAGCAAATGACCGTATCCACCTTCAACAAGCGGATCAAGAAGATCAGACGGCACTGCAGCTCGTTCTGCGAGATGTCGCCCATGCGGTGGTTGTTGTAGTTCAGGTTGAACACTCGTTTGAGACCGAGCGTGCGCGCCACCTCGTCGTTGTCGCGCTCGTTCCCCCGCACGTTCTGGCCGATGGTGCCGGGCGTCCCCAGCCCGGGCGCGTCGCCCATGTCATCGTTGGTTGCGCGGACCAGGTAGCCGGTGTAGCCTTCCTGGACCAGCTTGGCTGCCGTGCCCGCCGCGAAGAGGGGGATGTCATCGGAATGGGCCTGGACCGCCAGCAGTACCTTGCCCTTGTGAGGCGTGCCCGCTTCCGCCCGTTCGAAGACGATCGCGCGGGGCGTCTCCTGCGCCTCCGCCAATCGAAGCCGCAGCAGGGCCGTGCCGGCCAGCATCTTGGTGAGGAAATCGCGTCGTTGCATGGCGGTATCCTACTTGTGTTATGATGCATCCGCAATGTTGTCCATCCGTCATTGCTGGCAGCACATGGTTCTTGATCGGGTCGATGCAGGAGTCGCGACCGTGAGCATCCGTCACTGTTCCCCCCGCTTTCGCAAAACACGTGCAGGTCGGGCGCGCTCACATCTGGCATTCGAATCTTTGGAGGACCGCCTCGTTCTCGATGGTGTCGGACTGGCGGCGCCGGCGACGGACAATGTCATCAAATGGACGTTCGGCGATACTCAGAATAACCTTTATGTCTTGAAGCTCGCAGCAACTCGTCGATGTGGGCGGCACCGGAGTTCCCGGAGCCAGCGGCGAGGTACAGATCCCGGTGGTCGCGGGCAACACGTACTACATCCAGGCCTCGGGTTACCAGGGAAGTACCGGCGCCTTTCATTTGACCGTGACGGGCCAGCCCCTGAAAACCGCGGCGCTCGCCGCGAAATCGATCACGCTCGACGCTCGCGGATCGGCGAACCTGGATGACGCCGTTTCGGTCCTTGGGGGACGCAATAGCGACCAGGTTGCGCGACCGCCGCAGGGGAGATGACGATCACCCAGAGTGCTCTCTCCGGAAGCTCGATCGACCCTCTGTTGCTGGTCTACAACAGCGCCGGGATCCTGGTTGCCTCCGACAACGAGGGTGCAGGTGGCCAGATCAGCCAGGTCCAGTTTTCGGTGCAGCCCGGACAAACCTACGAGGTCGGGGCCGGTTCGCTGGGCTTGACGCTTGGGAGTTATTCCCTGTCGATCTCGACCCAGGATTCCGGCGACAGTCTCGCCCAGGCCGTGACGGTGTCGCTGTCGGATCAGGGGACCGCCAGCGTTTCGGGTCAGGTCGATACGGCGGGAGAAGCGGACTTCTTCCAGTTTGTCGCCCCGTTCTCCGGCCGGATGGCCGTGCAACAAGACACCGCTCCGGGCAGCTCGATGCGCGTGGCCCCCACCGTTCTCGACGCCTCGGGGAATCCCGTGCCTGTCGTCTCTCAGACCAATTTGGCCGGAGTGACGAGCGTCCGGGTGGTGTTCCCGGTCACCGCGGGCCAGGTCTACACCATCCGGGCGGGAGCCGCGGGGGAGGATACCGGCGGCGACACCGTTTACATCGCCCCGGCGCCGCCACTCGAAGGCTCCGCCGGCATACCCACGATCTCCCTGTCGAATACGGGGTACGCCACGCTCCCAGGGGCGATCGGCTTCCCCGGCGCCTCGGTGCAGTACCGCTTCACCGCTCCGGTCTCGGGCCTCCTGGCGATCTCGCAGCAGGCCTCCGGGGGCACGGCACTCGACAGCGTCCTCTCGGTTTATGATGCCTCGGGGACGCTCCTGGCCAGGAAAAGGGGTCAGGAGCCTTTCGGAGCCAGGGGAACACCAGCCAGTCTCGATTCCACGTTTTGAGGCCCCACGCTCGAGGCGGGCTGGGCGAAGTGTTCCTCGCCCACGACCAGGAATTGAACCGCGAGGTGGCGCTCAAGGAAATCCAGAGCAAGTATGCCGACAGGCCCGACAGCCGGGTTCGCTTTCTGATCGAAGCGGAGATCACGGGCAACCTGGAGCATCCGGGGATCGTCCCGGTCTACAGCTTGAGCCAGGATGCCAACGGCCGCCCTTTCTACGTCATGCGATTCATCCGGGGAGAGAGCCTGGACGAGGTGATCAAGAAGTTCCATTCCTCGGGGGACCTGGCCCAGGGCGAGCACTCCCTGGTATTTCGCCAGTTGCTCGAACGGTTTGTGGCCGTCTGCAATACCATCGCCTTTGCTCACAGCCGCCGGGTCCTTCACCGCGACCTGAAGCCCGCGAACGTGATGCTCGGTCCCTACGGCGAGACCCTGGTGGTCGACTGGGGATTGGCCAAGCAGTTGGGCCGAACGGACGTCATCGATGCCGTCCAGCCTTCGACCGGGTCGTCCGGATCGCCCCGGGCGTCGGCCGAGACGATTTCGGGCTCGGCCATCGGTACGCCATCGTTCATGAGTCCCGAGCAATCGCTCGGACAGCTCGACCGGCTTGGCCCGGCCAGCGATGTCTACAGCCTGGGTGCCACGCTCTACGTCCTTCTGACGGGTCGAGAGCCATTCATGGGGGCGGGCGTTGTCGAGATCCTCAAGCGTGTCCAGAAGGGAGATTACCCCCACCCGCGCACCGTCAATCGCGCCATTCCGCCACCGCTGGAGGCCATCTGCATGAAGGCGATGGCGCTCCGGCCCGAGGACCGGTATGAATCGGCCCGCCCCCTGGCCGACGAAATCGAGCACTGGCTGGCGGATGAACCGGTCTCGGCCTACCGCGAGCCCTGGCGGAGCCGGCTGGCCCGGTTGGCGCGGCGGCATCGAACCTGGACCCAGGCCGGCGCTGTTGCTCTCTGCGTGGTGGCGATCGTGGCCGTCCTCTCCGCGCTGATCGTGAATAGCGCGCGCCGGCGCGAGCACTTGGCCCGCGTCCGCGAACACCAGCAGCGCCTCCTGACCGAGAAGCTGAGCATGGAACGCCAGGAACGGCTGCAGGGGATGAGGATGGAGGGGGCGGCTCTTTTCCGGCAGGGCGAGGATGCTCTCGAGCGCCAGGACTGGCGTACCGCCCGTCTGCATCTCGCCAAGGTCCTCGCCATGACCCGCCCGGAACCCGAGCTGGCGGACCTGACCTCCCGCGCCTTACGGCTGCAATCCGAGACCGAGCAGCGGTTGGTCGCCCAGGAGGCCGGCCAGACGGCCCGCGACAACTATCGACAATTCCAGAAACTCCGCGATGATGCCCTCTTCCACGGCACGCTCTTCACCGGGTTGGACCTGGCAACGAACCTTGAGGCCACCCGCGCCGCCGCCCGCGGCGCCCTGGCCCTGTACGGCATGGACGGAGACGGCTCGACGAGCCCGATCGTGCCTCGAGCGTCGCTCTCCGCCCTGGAGCAAGACGAGGTCAGAACCGGCTGTCACGAGCTGCTCCTGGTTCTGGCTGATGCCGAGGCAACGGCCTGGCCGGACCCAGGGCCTGACGATCGTCGAGCACGTGCTCGACGCGCCCTGCGGATCATCGAACGGGCGGGTGCGCTGGGTACGCCGACCCGGTCCTATCACAGCCGCCGGGCGAAGTACCTCGAGCAACTTGGCGACCATCGCGGGGCCCACGAAGAATCGGCGCGCGCCGCGATGATCGAGCCGGCCCTCGCGGTCGATTTCTTCCTCCTGGGCGAACAAGCTTACAAACAGTCGTCATTGGATCAGGCTCGTCGTTTCTTCGAGCGGGGGCTCCGCGAGCGGCCCGACTACTTCTGGGCGCAGTACTTCCTGGCAGTCTGCCATCTCAAGGCCGACCCACCGCGGCCCTCGGAGGCCAAGGCTCACCTGACCGCGTCACTCAGCCGCCGGCCCGACTTCGCTTGGATTTACTTGCTTCGCGGCTATGCCGATGGTGAGCTCGGCGAGTTCACCGAAGCCGAGTCCGACTTCGACCGCGCGCTGCAGCTCGGCTCCGATCCGGGAGTGCGCTACGGAGTCCTGGTCAATCGTGGAGGGACGAGAATTCGACAGGGAAATTATGCCCCGGCCATTGCCGACCTGACCGAGGCCGTCCGGCTCAAGCCGAGGCAGGACCAGGCCCATGCCAACCTGGGACTGGCCTTTGCGGGTCAGAAAAGGTGGGACGCGGCGATCGAGCAGCTCAATATCGCGATCGGTCTGGCACCCGAGCAAGCGGTCCTCCATCGCAACCGGGCTCTGATCCATCTCAGCCGCCAGGACCACGGCGCCGCCCTGCGCGACTTCGGCGAGGCCATCCACCTCGCGCCGGGCCCGAGCCGGACACTGGCAAGCGACCACGCGTACCGTGGCCGGATCTTGCACCGCCAGAAACGCTGGAAGGAAGCCCTGGCCGCTTTTGAGGCCGCGCTCGAGCTCCAACCCGACGATCGTGAGGTTGAGCGCCTCCGCGCCGAAACCCTGATCGCCCTGGGCCGAGGCACCGACGCCATCCAGGCATTCAACCGTTACTTGGATTCGAGCAACACCGACCCCAACGCCTTGCGTCAGCGTGGCTTCGAGCGGGCGCGGATGTCCGACGCCGCGGGCGCCCTGGCCGACTTCACACGCGCTCTCGCCCTCGACCCCAATTCGCCGGCAACCCGTGCCCGGCGCGGTTGGGGATATCTGAACGATGCGAGCGAGCTTGCCCTGCGCGACTTCGAGGAGGCAATCAAGCTCGACCCCAAAAACGGCGACCTTCACAACGGCCGGGGCCTGGCGCGGGTCCTGCTGGGCGACGACAAGGGAGCCGTCGCCGACGTCGAGGAAGCACTCCGGCTGGGAATCCCGGGCAACGAGCTCCGGGCGCGGCTCGCCCTGTATTACAACGCCGCTTGCGTCTACGCCCAGGCCGCGGCCAAGGCATCTTTCACGGTCGAATCGCCGGAGCGCCAGGCTCTGGCCAGGCGCTACCAGGACCGCGCCGTCGCGCTCCTGCGCCAGGCCCTTGACCTGCTTCCCTCCCCGGTGCGCCCGCCCTTCATCAAGCAGGCCGCCGGCGACCCCGCCCTGGACCCAATCCGCGCGTATCCCCCGTTTGCACAGCTCGTGGCTGATTTGACCGCAAAGCAGAGTGGAAAGCCCTGACGATCTCCCATGACGTCACCATCGAAGACGATTGTCGCGAGGCCGGCGACCGCCCGGAACCGCCCAGCCACGCCGGGCCCAGGCCGGTCCGCGAGCTGCTCCCCTTGGTCTACGACGAGCTGCGGCGGCTGGCGGCGCAGCGGATGGCGCGCGAGGCGCCTGGGCAGACCCTCCAGGCCACGGCCTTGGTACACGAGGCGTACCTGCGGCTGGTCGGCGTCGATCCCGATCGGCCCTGGGACGGCCGAGGTCACTTCTTCGCCGCGGCGGCCGAGGCCATGCGGCGCATCCTGGTCGAGAACGCCCGGCGACGGCACCGGCTCAAGCGAGGGGCCGGGCACTCGCGTCGGGCCCTACAGGCTGGTGCGGCCGATCGGCGAGGGCGGCATGGGCGTCGTCTTCAGCGCCGAGCAGGAGGCGCCCGTCCGCCGCACGGTGGCGGTCAAGGTCATCAAGCCGGGAATGGACACGGCCCTGGTCATCGCCCGTTTCGAGGCCGAGCGCCAGGCCCTGGCTTTGATGGACCACACCCACATCGCCAAGGTCTTCGACGCCGGCACCACCGATTCCGGCCGGCCGTTCTTCGTCATGGAGCTGATTGACGGCGTGCCGATCACCGAGTATTGCGACCGGAACCGGCTGACCCCCAGGCAGTGGCTCGAACTGTTCGTCCCCGTCTGCCAGGCGATCCAGCACGCCCACCAGAAGGGGATCATCCACCGCGACATCAAGCCGTCGAACGTGCTGGTGACGCTCCAGGACGACAAGCCGGTCCCCAAGGTGATCGACTTCGGCGTGGCCAAGGCCATCGACCGGCGCCTGACCGAGCGGACGCTGTTCACCCAGCTTGGCGTGGTCGTGGGCACGCCCGAGTACATGAGCCCCGAGCAGGCGCGGATAGCGGGCTGGACGTCGACACCCGCAGCGACATCTACTCGCTGGGGGTGCTGCTCTACGAGCTCCTGACCGGCCAGACCCCGCTCGAGCCGCGCCGGCTGCGGGAGGCGGCGTTCACCGAGGTCCTGCGGCGAATCCGCGAGGAGGAGCCGCCCAGGCCCAGCATGCGGCTGTCGACCACCCAGGAGTCGGCGTCGATCGCCGCCTCCCGCGGGACCGAGCCGGCCCGGCTGGCCCGGCTGGTGCGCGGCGACCTCGACTGGATCGTGATGAAGGCGCTCGAAAAAGACCCGGCGCGGCGGTACGAGACGGCGAGCTCCCTGGCGCGGGACGTCCGCCGCCATCTCGAGGGCGACCCGGTGGAGGCGGGCCCGCCAACGGCGATGTACCGGCTGCGGAAGCTCGCCCGCAAGCATCGGACCGTTCTGGGAATGGCGACGGCGATCGCCGCGGTGCTTGTGGCCGCCACGGCGATCAGCGCCTGGCAGGCCGTCCGCGCCACGCGGGCCGAACGGCTCGCCCGGGTCAACCTCGCCAAGGCGCAAGAAGAAGAGGCGAACGCCGAGCAGTCGGCATCCGAGTCGGCGGCAGTGGTGGACTTCTTCCGCGACAAGATCCTGGCGGCGGCGCGACCGGCGGGCCACGACGGTGGGCTCGGCCGCGGGGTGACGCTGCGCGATGCGCTGGACCACGCCGAGTCGAGCATCTCGGGGAGCTTTGCCGATCAGCCCACGGTCGAGGCGCGCATCCGCGATGCGCTGGGCCAAAGCTACGGATATTTCCATGAGTCCGACCTGGCGATCCGGCAGCACGAGCGGGCTCGGGTGCTCTTCGAAGCCACGCTAGGTCCCGCACACCACAGCACGCTCGTCAGCATGAGCGGCATCGCCGAAGCCCACCTCTACGCCGGACGACTCAACGAGGCCATCCCGCTTTTCGAGGAGACGCTCAAGCTCATGAGGGCGAAGCTGGCACCCAACCACCCCAACTTGCTCAACTGCATCGGCAGTCTGGCGCTGGACTATCAGGACGCAGGCCGGATCGCCGACGCGATCGCGCTCCATGAGGAGTCGCTCAGGCTCAAGGAGGTGAATCCCGGGCCCGAACACCCCGACACGCTCAGGACCAGGAACAACCTGGCCCGGGCCTATCAGGTCGCCGGCCGGATCGCCGAGGCCATCCGGCTGCAAGAGGAAACGCTCAAGCTCGCCAAGGTGAAGATGGGCCCCGACCATCCGCATACACTCATCTTCATGAAAAACCTGGCCGAGATGTATCTGGACGCGAGCCGGTGGGCCGACGCCGAAACCACGGCACGAGAATGCCTGAAGCTCCGAGAGGAGAAAAAGCCGGACGACTGGTTACGCTTTCACACGATGAGCCAGCTCGGCGCCGCCCTGGCCGGGCAGAAGAAGTACGATGAGGCCGAGCCACTCCTGGTCGGCGGCTACGAGGGCATGAAGGCGCGCGAGGCCAAGATCCCGGCGCCGTCGACGAAGGCGCTGGCCGCCGCCGCCGCGCGGATCGTCCCGTTCTACGAGGCCTGGGGAAAGGCGGACAAGGCGGCCGCGTGGCGGAAGAAGCTGGGTCAATCTTGATTTTCGCATAGATGCCAGAATCGGCCGTGCTCACACCAACCCGACGCGCAAGTTTTGAAGTTGGGCCTTTTCGTCTTCAGTGGGTAAGGGAGAGGCCGGGGTAAACGGCCACTCCCTCCCCGTTGTCGCAGTGGGGTCAATTCCCCACATTTACCGGCGTGCGGGTCTCGCACCGGGCGACCCCAACCAAAGTTGCCCCGTTACGAGGAATC